>VBHE01000034.1:0-23707 GCA_005889515.1 Chloroflexota bacterium
AGCAGGCGGTGATCTCGCTCACCGGCAGCGCGGCGAGGTCGATCTCGCCCCGGTGCGCGATGGCCACGAGCTGCTCGAGCGGCCCCTGGAACCCGGGCACGTCGACCGGGAAGCGGGGCGGGGGAGCGTCCGTCGAGGGGTCCAGCTCACTCATCGCGGCCAATGGTACGGGCGGGGCGGAGCCGGGGCGCGGCCGCGCCGCCCTGCCCCTGGGTGAGCAGCTCGCGGGCCCGCGCCAGCGCCGCCTCGGTCGGGGTCCCGGACATGAGCCGGGCCACCTCGCGCACCCGATCCTCGCCCTCGACCGCCTCCACGGTGGCCTCGGTCCGGCCGGCCCGGTCACGCTTGGCGACGACGAGCTGGTGGCCCGCGGGGGCGGCGATCTCGGGGCGGTGGGTGGCGACCAGCACCTGCCGGCGGCGGGCGACGGTCGCGAGCACCTCGCCCACCCGGGCCGCGGTGTCGCCGCCGAGGCCGGTGTCGACCTCGTCGAGGACCAGGGTGGGGCAGTCGTCGGCGTCCGCCACGACGGCGCGGAGCGCCAGCCCGAGGCGGGAGAGCTCGCCCCCGGAGACGCCCTCGTCGAGCGGCAACGGCACCTCGTCGCGGTTGGCGCCCAGCCGGAACTCGACCCCGTCGAGCCCCTCGGAGCCGCACGCCACCCGGGCGCCGTCGACCTCGAGCCCAGCCTCGTCGGGGGTGCGCTGGAGGACCACCCGGAAGCGCGCATTCGGCAGCCGCAGGCGGCGGAGCTCGGCGGTCACCGCCCTCTCGAGCGCCGCCGCCGCCGTCCTGCGCGCCCGGCTCAGCGCCTCGGCGGCCGCGGCCGCCCGGCTGCGGCTCGCCTCCACCTCGGCGGCGAGCGCCCCGGCGCCGCGGCCGCCGCCGGCGGCGTCCACGAGTGCCGCCGCCTCGGCGAGGCGCTCGAGAGCGGCCTCGAGGCTGCCCCCGTGGCGCCGGCGCACCCGCTCGAGGACGTCGAGCCGCTCCTCGACCGCGGCGAGCCGGCGGTCGTCGACCTCGCAGAGGGCGGCGAGCCGCCGGGCCCGGCGACCGAGGTCCGAGAGCACCGAGATCGCCTCCTCGGCGTCGCCGACGAGGGTGGCGAGCTCGGCGTCGCCGGTGGCGGTGGCGATCGGCCGGCCGGCGGCGACGGCCCCGGCGACGAGGTCGGCGGCGGAGCCGTCCTCTCCCCCGCCGCAGGCGGCGCCGAGCGTCTCCGCCGCCTCCCGCAGCCGGGCGGCGCCCCGCAGCCGGGCGCACTCGGCGGCGAGCGCCGCGTCCTCACCGGCGGAGAGGCGCAGCGGCCCGAGCTCCGCGACCAGCTCGCGGGCCCGCTCGAGCCGCTCGCCGTCGCGGGCCGCCGTCTCCCGGGCGTTGCGTTCGGTCTCCTCGGCCGCCCGCCACGCGGCGACCGCGGCGGCGGTGGCGCTGCGGCCGGCGGCGACGGCCTCGCCGCCCAGGGCATCGAGCAGGCGGCGCTGCCAGGCGGGGCGGAGCAGGCGGTGGCTCTCGCCCTGGGCGGTGATCTCGACCAGCTGCTCACCGATCTCGCGAAGGGTCGCGATCGACACCAGGGAGCCGTTGACCCGGCAGCTGCCGCGGCCGCTCACCGGGATCTCGCGCGAGAGGGTGATCAGCTCCTCGACGGTGATCCCCTGGCCGAGGCAGAGCTCGCGCACCGCCGCGGGCACGGCGTCGAAGACCGCGGCCACGGTCGCGCGCTCGCGGCCGCGGGCGACCACCTCGCCGTCGACGCGGCCGCCGAGGGCGAGACGCAGGCCGGTGACGCAGAGCGACTTGCCCGAGCCGGTCTCGCCGGTGAGGGCGGTCAGCCCGTCGCCGGGCGCCAGGGTCACCGAGCGGAGCACGGCGAGATCGGCGATGCGGAGCTCGACGAGGGCCATGACGGAATCCTCTAGGGCTGGGTGAGGCCCCGGCGGCCATCCGGCTCGTCCAGGGTGTGCTTCAGCGGCATCCCGAAGCGGAGCTTCTCGCGCAGCCGCCGCAGGAACGAGTGCGAGCCGGGGACGAGGACGACGTGGAGCTCGGGGCCGGGCCGCACGATCACCTCCGCCCCCTCGCGCAGGGGCACCTCGACGTGCCCGTCGGCGGCGGCGAAGGTCCGGCCGCGGAGCACCACGACCCTTACCGTCACCGCCTCGGGGAGCACGACCGCCCGGGTGATCACCGCATGCGGCGCGAGCGGCACCACCACCAGGGCGCGCACCCGGGGGTCGACGAGCGGCCCCCCCGAGCTCAGCGCGTACGCGCTCGATCCGGTGGAGGTGGCGACGATGACCCCGTCGGCGTCGAACTCGCCGAAGAGCTCGGCGTCGACCTCGATCCGCAGCCGGGCCAGGTTCATCCCCGTCGACTTCACCACCACCTCGTTGAGCGCGAGGTAGCAGGACCGGTCGGCGCCGCTGTCGGGGAGCTCGAGCTCGAGCAGCGAGCGGCGCTCGAGGCGGAAGCGGCCCTCGACGAAGGCGTCGATCGCCCCCGGGAGGTCGCCGATGTCGATGTCGGTGAGGAAGCCGAGCTGACCGCGGTTGACCCCGAGCACGGGGATGCTCCGGGGCGCCGCCAGCCGGGCGCCGAGGAGGAAGGTCCCGTCGCCGCCGACGGTGACCAGCAGGCCGGTGCTGGCGGCGTGCTCGGCGAGGGTGGTCTCGGCGTCGCCGACCGCCATCCACACCGTGCACCCCGCCGCCTGGGCCCGGGCGACGGCGGCGTCGAGCACCTCGGGGTGACGCCGCTCCCGGGGGTGGACGAGGAAGCCGATGCAGCGCCGGTCCGGGCTCATCGTGGATCTCCTGCGCCGGGGAGCCGGAGGTGGACGAGCCACTCGTGGTTGCCCCTCGCACCGGTGATCGGGGACTCGAGCGGCCCGGCGCCGGTGGCGGCGAGATGCGTGGCCGCCCACGCCAGGAGCTCGCGGGCACCGGCCTCGCCCGCCCCGGGGTCGCGGACCACCCCGCCCCGACCCACCGCCTCGCGGCCGAGCTCGAACTGGGGCTTGAAGAGGGCGACCACCTCGGCGCCGGGAGCGGCGAGCGCCGCCACCCGCTCGAGCACGAGCCGCAGCGAGATGAAGGCGAGGTCGAGGGTGACCAGGCTCGGGGCCGGCCCCGGGAGCGACTCGAGGAGGCGGAGGTTGGTGCGGTCCATGACCACGACTCGCGGGTCGCCGGCGAGCCGGGGGTCGAGCTGGCCGTAGCCGACGTCGACCGCGTAGACGCGCTCCGCACCGCGGTCGAGGAGCACCTCGGTGAACCCACCGGTCGAGGCGCCGGCGTCGAGGGCGACGCGGCCGGTCACCGCGATCCCGAAGCCGTCGAGCGCGGCGGCGAGCTTGACCCCGCCGCGGCCCACCCAGGGATGGTCGCGGCCGCTGACCGACAGCTCGGCGCCCTCGCCCACCCTCTGGGCCGCGCTGCGGGCACGCTCGGTGCCGACGAGAACCAGCCCGGCGGCGATCAGCGCCTGGGCCCGCTCGCGCGACGGCGCCAGCCCCTGCTCCACGAGGGCGAGGTCGAGGCGCTGATTCACTGCGGTGCGCACGCTCACGAACGTCGGCCTTGGCCGTCAGAAGGGGATGTCGTCGAGGCCGAACTCGGGCTCGTCGCGGGCCGGCCGGCCCTGGGGCGGGGCGAGCCCGGGGAGCAGGCCGCCGGCCGGCGCCGGGCCGGCGGGGCGGGCGCGCGGCGGCTGCGCCGGCGCCGGAGCCGCGGACGGCGCGGAGGCGGCCGCAGCCTGCTCGCCGACGAAGGGGCGCTCCGTGGAGCCGGGGCCGGAGCCGACGACGAGCTGCATCACCCGCTGCTCGGTGAGGTCGAGGAGCTCGGCGCAGCGCTGCGCCAGGCGCGAGCCGCGCTCGTAGCAGGCGATCGCCTCGTCGAGGTCGACGGTGCCGCCCTCGAGGCGGCCGATCAGGGCGTCGAGCTCGGCGAGCGCCTGCTCGTAGCGCATGGCGGCGATGTCGTCGCTCATGTCATTCGGGTCCATCCGGTGTCGGCGCCCCGGCGGGGTCGCCCGGGGCCGCGACATCGTACATCCGTTCGTCCTCCGCTGTCGACGCCGGGGCCGCCTCCACCGCCTCGACCCGGCTCCGCAGCCGGCCGCGGCGGAGCAGGGTGGCGATCTCGGTGCCGGGGCTCAGCCGCGAGGCGTCGTCGACGACCGCCCCGGTGGGGTCGAGGGTGAGCGAGTATCCCCGCTCCAGCACCCGCCGGGGCGAGAGCGCCCCGAGCCGCGCCCTGGCCACCCCGACGACCGCGCGGCGGGCGGCGAGGTCGGCGCGGAGCGCGGCCTCCAGGCTCTCCCGCCGCCGCCGCAGCCCCTCACGCTCGGCGGGGATGCGCCGCCGCGGGGCGGTGAGCTCGAGCCGGGAGGTGACCGCGTCGAGCCGGCGCCGCTTCGCCGCCAGCTCGCGGAGCAGGGCGGCCCGCAGCCGCGCGGCGCGACCGTCGAGCGCCTGGCGCAGCTGGGGGAGCCGGGCCGAGGGCGAGACGCGCTCCAGGCGCTGCCCGGCGCGCTCGAGGAGCGCGCGCTTCGCGGTCATCTCCTGGCGGAGCCCGCGGCGCAGCCGCACCCGTCGGGCGTCGAGCTCCTCGACGAGGGTGGCGGTGTCCGGGACGGCGAGCTCCGCCGCCGCCGACGGGGTGGGCGCGCGGCGGTCGGCGGCGTGGTCGGCGAGGGTGGTGTCGGTCTCGTGCCCCACCCCGGTGACCACCGGGCGGGGGCAGGCACGGATGGCCCGCACCACCGGCTCGCTCTGGAAGGAGAAGAGGTCCTCGTACGAGCCGCCGCCGCGGACGAGGAGCACGAGGTCGACATCCCGCGCCCGTCCCGCCTCCACGATGGCCTCGGCGATGGCGATGTCGGCGCCCTCACCCTGCACCGGGGTGGGGACGACGAGCACTCCGACCTGAGGCGCCCGCCGGCGCAGCACGGTGAGGACGTCGCGCACCGCCGCGCCGGTCGGCGAGGTGACCACGGCGACCCGCCGCGGAAGGAGCGGAAGCGGGCGCTTGAGCGCGGGGTCGAAGAGCCCCGCCTCGCGCAGCCGCTTCGCGGTCTGCTCGACCGCCAGGGCGAGGGCGCCGACCCCTGCGGGATCGAGGCGGTCCACGTAGAGCTGGTAGGCGCCGTCGGGCTCGTAGATGTCGACGCGGCCGTGGGCCACGACGGTCATGCCGTTCTCGGGGTTGAAGGGGATGCGCTGCACGCTGCTCCGCCAGGACACGCAGCGCACGCTCGCGCGGGAGTCGCGCAGGGTGAAGTAGAGGTGCCCGGACGGGGGCATCCGGAGGTTGCTGACCTCGCCCTCGACGAGCACGTCCTCCAGCCGCGCCTCCGCGGCCACCGCGCCGCGCACCACCGCGGTGAGCTCGGAGACGCTGAGCGCCACCGGCTTCGACAGGGCGCTCATGCGGCCCCGGAGGCGATACGGCCGAGCACGCCGTTGACGAACGGCGCCGCCTCGTCGCCCGCGTAGGTGCGGCTCAGCTCGATGCACTCGTCGATCGCCACCGCGCTCGGCACCCCGCCCTCGAAGAGCAGCTCGAAGGCGCCGAGGCGGAGCACCGCGCGCTCCACCTTGCCGATGTCCTCGAGCCGCCAGTTCAGGCTCGCCGCGCTGATGGCGTCGTCGATCCCGTCGAGGTGGCGCAGGGTCCCGTAGACGAGCTCCTGCGCGTAGTGGGTCACGTCCGCGGGCGCGCACTCGTCCTCGGCCTGGTAGCGCAGGGTCTCGGCGGCGTCCTTGTCGGTGCCCTCCAGCTCGAAGAGCACCCGGAGCGCCAGCCGGCGTCCGCGATGGCGGCGGCCGGCGCTGCGACTCACGAGAAGACCACCTCGCTCACGAAGACGTTCACCTCGGCGATGGCGAGGCCGAGCATGCGGTCGATGGCGTCTGCGACCCGGCCCTGCACCGTGGCCCCCATCACCGGCAGCTGGGTGCCGGCCTCCATCACCACGAAGACGTCGAGCCGCAGGCGGTCGTCGTCGAGCAGCTCGACGCGGACCCCACGATGGGCCGCGGGGCGGCGCAGGATGCGGTCGAGCTGCTGGCAGCCGCCGCCGGCCTGGTACATGGCGTGGACGCCGTCGACCTCGAGGGCGGCGAGGGCGCTGATCCGGGCGACCACCTCGTTGGCGACCCGCACCGTCCCCAGCCGCTCCCGGCCGCCGGTGCCGTGCACCAGCTCGAGGCGCTCGCCGCCGTCGAGGCTCATGTCACCCGCTCCATGTAGCGCCCGTTGCGGGTGTCGACGCGGATGCGCTCGCCCTGGGTCACGAAGAGCGGCACGTCGACCACCGCGCCGGTCTCGAGGGTCGCCGGCTTGCTGCCACCGGTGGCCGTATCCCCCTTGAAGCCGGGCTCGGTGTAGGTGACCTCCAGCTCGACCGCGATGGGGAGCTCGACGCCCAGCACCTTGCCGTCGTACTGGAGCAGGTACAGCGGGTCGTTCTCCTTCAACCACTTGGTGGCGTCGCCGAGCTGCTCCTCGCTGATGGGGAACTGGTCGTAGGTGGTGCTGTCCATGACGATATAGCTGTCGCCGTCCTTGTAGAGGAACTGCGCATCGGTGCGCTCGATGCGCGCCCGCAGGAACTTCTCCTCGGGTCGGAAGGTCTCCTCGGTGACCGCCCCGGTGTTCACGTTCTTGAACTTGGCCCGGACGATCGCGCTGCCCCGCCCCATCTTGACGTGGGCGAAGTCGAGCACCTGGAGCAGCTCCCCCGACTTCTCGACGGTGTTCCCGGGACGCAGGTCCCCCGCTTCCATCATCGCGTCGACTCCTCGTCGGTGGTGGTTGGCGTGGTCAGCAGGCGCGCCAGCGCCTCGAGGGCGAGCCGGTAGCCGTCGGCACCGAGACCGGCGATCACCCCCCGCGCCGCCTCGGCGGTCAACGAGGTGTGCCGGTACGGCTCGCGGGCATGGATGTTGGAGAGGTGGACCTCGATGACCGGCCGCGCGAAGGTGCGCAGCGCGTCGGCGAGGGCGATGCTCACGTGGCTGAGGCCGCCGGGGTTGATGATGCAGCCGTCGGCGTCGACCTCGGCCTCGAGCAGGTCGATGAGCGTCCCCTCGTGGTTGCTCTGCTCGCAGCGCAGCTCGACGCGGAGCTCGGCGGCGCGGCGGTGGAGGCAGGCCTCGATGTCGGCGAGGGTGGCGGAGCCAGGATGCGGGTCATCGCGCGAGCTCCGCGTGCAGGGTGTCGCGCACCGCCCCCTCCGGCACCGGGTGGCCGGGGGTGGCGACCCCGCGCCGCTCCACCAGCACCCAGCGCACCGTGCCCCCGCGCGCCTTCTTGTCGCCGCGGGTCGCGGCGATCACCGCGTCGACGTCGAGCCCCGCGGGCAGCCCGCCGAGCCCGGCGCGCTCGAGCAGACCGTCCTGCCACGCGAGGTCGTCCCCGGGGCAGCCGAGCAGCTCGACGCTCAGCCGCCCGGCGACGCGCATCCCCGCCGCCACCGCCTCACCGTGGAGCATGGTCTCGTAGCCGGTCACCGCCTCCAGAGCATGACCGACGGTGTGCCCGTAGTTCAGCACCGCGCGCCGCCCCGCCTCCCGCTCGTCGGCGCTCACCACCTCGGCCTTGGCGCGGCAGCAGTGGCGCACCACCTCGGTGAGGGCGTCGAGGTCGCGGTCGAGAAGGGCGTCGAGGCGCGAGCCGACGCTCGCCGCCAGCGACCCGTCGACCGCCATCGGGTACTTGACGATCTCCGAGAAGGCGGCGCGGTAGGCGCGCTCCGGCAGGGTGCTCAGGGCGTCGAGGTCGCAGAGCACCGCCGACGGCTGCCAGAAGGCGCCGGCGAGGTTCTTGCCGGTGCTGAGGTTCACCCCGGTCTTGCCGCCGATCCCGCTGTCGACCATGGCGAGCAGGGTGGTGGGCACGGCGACGTAGGCGATGCCGCGCGAGTACGCCGCCGCCGCGAACCCGGCGAGGTCGCCGACGGTGCCGCCGCCGACGATGACCACGCAGTCGCCGCGGCCGAGCCGCAGCCCCGCCAGCCGCTCGACGAGCCGGCCGGCGTTCACCCAGGTCTTCACCTGCTCGCCGCCGCGCAGGGTGATGAGCTCCGCCTCGCGGCCGCTCGCCCGGCACGCGGCGAGCGCACGGCGGCCGAGGCCGAGCACGGCGCGGTCGGCGACCACCGCCACCCGGGTCGCGCCCTCGGGGAGATGCGCGGCCACGCCGGCGACCACCCCTGGCCCGACGGCGATGCGGTAGCTGCGCTCGCCGAGGCTCACCTCGAGGTCGCCGCCCGGCCCGCCGCTCGGGACCCCGAGCCGGCCGCCGGCGACGGCGTCGGCGACCCGGTCGCAGACGTCCTCGACGTCGCCGTCGCCGGTGTCGACACGAAGCGGCGCCGCGGCGTAGAGGGCGGAGCGGGCGCGGCGCAGCTCGGCGAGCCGGGGGGCGGGGTCGTCGCGGAGCAGCGGCCGGTCGGCGGCGCCGCGGAGCCGGCGGAGGAGCACGGAGTCGTCGGCGTCGAGCCAGACCACGAGCGCCGAGCGCCAGAGCAGCTCGCGTGCGGCCTCACGGGTGGGCAGGCCGCCGCCGCAGGCGACCACCGCGGCCCCCTCGCCGCCGAGGGCGGTGCGGAGCGCGGCGAGCTCGCGGACCCGGAAGCCCTCCTCGCCCTCGGCGGCGAAGACCTCGGCGACCGTCCGACCGGCGGCCGCCTCGACGATCGCGTCGGTGTCGGCGAGGCGCCAGCCGAGGCGGCGCGCGAGCGCCTGGGCGACCGCGGACTTGCCGCTGCCGGGCAGGCCCACGAGCGCCACCCGGGCGGCGTCGCCGGCCACGGTCAGGCCTCGGCCGCCGCGGGGGCGGGGGCGGCGGCGCCTCGCGGCGTGCCCGCCGAGCCGCCGGCGCGCATCCGCCGGCGGTGCGCCGCCACCGCACGTCGGAGCTCGGCGAGCGAGTCGCCGCCGAACTTGTCCATCACCGCCGCGGCGAGCACCCACGCCATCATCGCCTCGGCGACGACCCCGCCGGCGGGGACGACGCAGATGTCGCTGCGCTCGTAGTGGGCGTTGATCTCCTGGCGGCTGACCAGGTCGACGCTGCGCAGCGGCTTGAGCAGCGTCGAGATGGGCTTGAAGTACACCTGCGCCCAGACCTCCTCGCCGTCGGTGACGCCGCCGGTGAGGCCGCCCTGGCGGTTGGTGCGGTGGCGGAAGCCCTCGCCCTCCACCCAGCGCGGGGCATCGTGCACCGCCGAGCCGGGGAGCCCCGCGCCCGCGAACCCGGCGCCGAGCTCGACCGCCTTGACCGACTGGATGCTGCACATCGCCTGGGCGATGAGGCCGTCGAGCCGGCGGTCCCACTGGCTGTAGCTGCCAAGCCCGGCGGGAACGTTCGAGGCGACGACCGCCACCACCCCGCCCAGGGTGTCGCCCTCGGCGCGGGCTGCGTCGATCGCCGCCACCATCTCCGCCGAGGTCCCGGGGTCGGGGCAGCGCACCGGCGACTCCTCGACCGCGGCCCAGTCGACCGAGGCGGCATCGAAGGCGCCGTCCGCGCCCGGCGGCGGCATCTCCACCGGGCCGATGCGGCGCACCAGCGAGCGGACCTCGATGCCGACACGTGCGAGCAGCGCCTTGGCGACGGCGCCGGCGGCGACCCGCGCCGCCGTCTCGCGGGCGCTCGCCCGCTCGAGGACATTGCGAACGTCGTCGAAGCCGTACTTCAGCGCGCCGGCGAGGTCGGCGTGCCCGGGCCGCACCCGGGTCACCCGCTTGGGGGTGAAGCCCGCGGCCTCGACCTGCATCGGCCGCCGCCAGTTCTCCCAGTCCCGGTTGCGAACCACCAGGGTGACCGGTGAGCCGAGGGTGCGCCCGCCGCGGACCCCGCCGACGATCTCCGCGGTGTCGCGCTCGATCTTCTGCCGGCCGCCGCGGCCGTAGCCGCCCTGGCGGCGGCGGAGGTCGCGGTCGATGTCGCGCGGCCCGTCGAGCGGCAGCCCGGCGACCAGGCCGTCGACGATGACGGTGAGCTGGGGGCCGTGGGACTCGCCCGCGGTGAGGAAGCGCAGCATGCCCGCTATTGTGCGGCGGGGCGGTGTCCGGACCGCGCAGCCCGCAGCCGGAGCGATCCTCCCGGTCGCGCCGTCACATCACCTCCCAGGCTTCGGGGAGGCCTTTGGTGATGGCGTCACCCACCCCAATTTCGAAATTCGGTACCCATGTTCGTGCTGAATGCGTTATGAATTATGTGAGAGGGGGGGCAGAGCCGTCCTAGGAAGGGAAGACATCATGCACCTCAAGCTTCTCGCGGCCACGGCCTCGCTCGTCGCAGGAGCCGCCGGGACCGCCCTCGTCGGGCACGCGGCGACCGCACCGGCGAAGCACCACACCACGGTCCACCACGTCAGCACTCCCAACCACCCGGGCGGGACCAAGGGCAACACCGGCACTCACCGGCACACCACCGGCAACACCACCGGGAAGCCGAAGCCCAAGCACAACAAGCCGAAGCCGAAGCCGACCCCGACCCCGACCCCGCATCCGTAGACCGGACAGGGCGAGGGAGGCCGCCACCTCCCCCGCCGCCGGCCTCTAGAGCCCGTCCTGTCGCGGGGGCGATCCGTACCCCGGGGGCGGTCCGTATCCGGCGGTCCCCGGCGGGGTGTAGCCCTGCGGGACCGTTCCGCCCGGCGGCGCCTCGCCGGCGAGGTAGGGACGGCCGGTGCGGTGCGCCTCGACCGCGTTGAGCAGGTCGTTGCTGAAGCCCTGCGGGTCGTGGATGCGGGCGAGCACCTCGGTGCCGTCCCGCCCCGCGGACTCGATCTCGACGTCGCCGGCGCGGAAGATCCGCGCCAGCAGGCTCTGGCGGACCGCGGTGTCCTGCACCCGGTCGAGGGCGATCGACTCGGTGTGCCGCGAGAGCACCCCGGTGCCGACCATCACCCGGCGGTCGGTGAGGGTGAAGGTCGTGTAGCGCCAGCGCAGCCAGCGGGTGGTGAGGACGGCCGCCGCGCCGGCGATGGCGAGCACCAGGACGAAGGTCTTGGCGCTGTCGATCGAGACGCTCGAGACATGGGACGGCAGCACCCGGCCGAGCCCGGCGATCACCGCCACGACGAGCAGGCAGCCGCCGACGACGGAGATGAAGACCGACCAGTGCTGACGCGCGACGCGGATCTCGCGCTCGTCCTGGAGCAGCTTGCGCACCGCGGGACCTCCTCTTTCCCCAGCCCCCCGCTACGGCCCGGCCGGGCCGACGTACATGATGAGCGCCGCTCCGGCGCAGAGGAACGGCCCATAGGGTATCGGGTCCTTGAGCCCCCGAATCCGGGTCACGAGGAGCAGCGCCGCGGCCACCCCGCCGATGAGCACGGCGGCGATCACCGCGTACACCGCGCCGAGGTGCTGGGTGTCGAGCCCCAGGCCGGTGGTGGCGCCGACCACGGCGCCGAGCTTGGCGTCGCCCATCCCCAGCACCGAGCCCCCGAGGAGAAGGCTCTGGACGACGAAGACGACGTAGACCGCGACGGCGCCGGCGAGGGCGTGGGGGAAGGTCAGTCCCGGCGAGAAGGGTGAGAGCGCGAGCGCGACGACCGTCGCCGGGTAGGTGACCCGGTTGAGGATGAGCCGGTGCTTCACGTCGAAGACGACCACGTGGACGAAGACCGTCACCCAGAGGAGGTGGATGAACAGCCCGCGACCGGCGGGGTCGTGGGCGGTGAAGGCGGCGTACCCGACCGCGGCGAGCACCGGTGCCAGCCAGCGCTCCAGCCAGGTCCAGCCGTAGCGCTCGGCCTTCCAGGGGACCGCCGGTGTCGCCTCCGTCCCCTTGGCGGCGGCCTCCTCGGCCTGGCGGGCGCAGTCCTCCTCGTAGGCGCGGCGCTCCTCGAGCTCCTCCTCCTCGAGGCGCTCGCGCCGCTCCAGCCACACCGAGGCCATCCCGGCACCGAGCCCGGCGGCGGCCCCGGCGATGCCGGCGACCGCGACCGCGACGCCGTTCATCCGCCGACCGCGGCGTGCAGCGCCGCGCGCGCCTCGTCCCACGGAGGCTCGAGCCCGGTCCAGCGCCGGAAGCTCAGCATCCCCTGGTGGAGGAGCATCTCCAGGCCGTCGCAGGCGCGCAGGCCGGCCGCGCCCGCGGCCGCGACCAGGTCGACCGGCCGGGGGCGGTAGCGGAGGTCGACGACGGTGCAGCCGGCGGGGAGCCCGTCGAGGCGCAGCGGCAACCCGGCGAGGCCCGACGGGGTCGCGTTGACCACCGTGCCCGCGCCGGCGAGCAGGGGTTCGAGGGCGGCGGCGTCCCAGGCGGCGGGGGTGGCGTCCAGAACCGGGGCCAGCCGCTCCGCGAGCTGCCGCGCCGCCTCGGGGCGGCGGGCGGCGATCCAGATCCGGCCGGCGGGCACGCGGCTCAGCGCGAGCAGCGCGGCGGCGGCGGCGCCGCCCGCCCCGAGCACCACCGCGTCCGTCCCGGGGGCGGGCCACAGGCCGGCGCCGCGCAGCGCGCCCTCGAGCCCCGCGGCGTCGGTGTTGGCGCCGAGCAGCCTCCCCTCCTCCACCACCACGGTGTTCACCGCCCCGGTCAGCGCCGCGTCGCCCTCGAGGCGGTCGCACGCGGCCGCGACCGCGAGCTTGTGGGGGATGGTCACGTTCGCCCCGCACGCCTCGCCGGCGCGCAGCCGCCGGAGCGCCTCTCCGAGCTCATCGGGGGTGACGTCGACGATCCGGTAGCTCCCCTCGACCCCGCGGGCGCGCAGCGCCGCCTCCTGCATCCGCGGGCTGGGCGAGGCGGTGATGCCGTGCCCCAGCAGCCAGAGGTCGGTGGGGCTCATCGGCAGGGACTGTTCAGGTACTGCCGCACCAGCGCATCGTGCTCCGCGGCGGTGCTGCTGTAGTGGTTGTGGCCACATCCGTCCGAGACGTAGAAGAGGTAGGCGCTCGCGGCGGGGTGGGCGGCCGCCTCGAGCGACGCCAGGCCCGGGTTGGAGATCGGCGTCGGCGGCAGGCCGGGGTGCAGGTAGGTGTTGTACGGGGTGTCGTGCTTGAGCTCGTCGGCGGTCGGCGCCCGGTCGGTCACCCCGAGGCCGTAGATCACCGAGGCGTCGACCTGGAGGTCCATCCCCCGGGCGAGGCGGTTGTAGAGGACCCCGGCGACCATCGGCCGGTCCGCGGCCAGCCGCGCCTCACGCTCGACGATCGACGCGACCACCAGCACCTGGTAGGCGGTGAACCCCTTCGGTGGGCCGGCGAGCACCGGGAGCGCCTTGGCCATGAAGGCCTGGAGCTGCTGGGCGACGACGTCGTGGGAGGTCGCTCCGATGGGCACCTGGTAGGTGTCGGGGAAGAGCATCCCCTCGAGCGGCGCGCCCGCCGGCCGGCCGTCGAGGAAGCCGTCGCTGAAGTGCCCGGTGCGCTCCTCGCCGAGGTACGCGGTGGCGGCGATGCCGAGCCCGTCGGACTGGACCCGCTCGCCGATCTGGACGGCGGTCAGCCCCTCGGGGATGACCAGCTTCACGGTGCGGGCATCCGGGGGCATCTCCAGCCGGGCGACCACGGCGCTCGCCCCCATCCCGGTGTCGAGCCGGTACCGCCCCGCCCGGAGCCGGCTGCCGAGGCCGCGCACGCGCGCGTACCAGCGGAACCAGAAGGCGCTGCGGACCAGGTCGTGCGCTTGCAGGTCGTCGACGAGGCCGTCGTGGGTCTCGCCCTCGGGGACGTCGATGGTCACCGCGGTCCCGTGCGCGGCGGCCGGCGCCTCGAGCTGGGCGCGGGCGTAGAGGGCGGTGCCCCCGGCGCCGACGGCGAGGACGACCACCGCGATCACCAGCGCGAGGAGGATCCGCGACCTCCGGCCGCCCTTCGTCCGCTCCGGGGTCACCGGCGAGCGGTGTCCAGGCGGGTGCGAGCGTCGAGCCAGCTCTGGAGCATGAGCGCGGCGGCCACAGCGTCGACCGTCTCGCGGCGCCGCTGCCGGCGCATGCCGCCGGCGATGAGGGCGCGCTCCGCGGCGACGGTGGTGAGCCGCTCGTCCCACATCTCGACCGGCAGGCCGCACTCACGGGAGGCCTCGTCTGCGAGCGCCCGGGCCGCGGCCGCCGCCTCGCCCTCGCTGCCGTCGAGCCGGCGGGGCAGGCCCACCACCAGCCGTTCGGCGCCCCGGCTCCGCGCCTCCTCCCGCACCCGTGCCCAGAGGGCGGTGCCGTCGCGGCGCGAGAGCGTCGCCACCGGCCCGGCGATGGTGGCGGTGGGATCGGTGGCGGCGAGCCCGATGCGGACGCTCCCCGGGTCGAGCCCCAGCGTCACCGGTATCCTCGGGCGCTCACGCGCCCACTCCGCGGGGGGCCTCCCCCCTGCCGCCTCCCCCCTGGGCCTCACGACGACCCCTCGGCGACCACCCGGACGTTGACGGAGATGCGGCTGGCGAAGAAGGGCAGCACGAAGAACGGGATGGTGCGCGAGATGCCGGTGCTGGCCTGGTCGCCGAACTCCGAGCGCACCTTGCGACCGACCGCGTCCTCTCCCTGCCCGGTGAACGTCTCCTTGAGCTTGTTGAGGTCGACGATCGGCTGGCTGAACCCGGTGCCGCGGATGCTGAAGACCACGGTGCCGTCGTCGCTCGCCTGCTGGATGTCGGGAGGATCTGCGAGCTCAGGTCGCTGGTGAAGACGCGGCGGACGTCGTCGGGGTTGTAGGCGGCGGCGCGTCCGTGCACGGCGACGGTGATCTGGGTCTCCTTGAACTCGTCACCGTTGTTCGGCAGCGGCGGCGCGACCTCGGTGGCGAGGGTCAGGCCCTGCTGGCTGGGGTCGATGGCGAAGACGTCGCCCTGCGCCTTGTCCTGCATCGCCTTGCGCGCCCTGTCGCTCAGCTGCTGCTTGAGCTGGGTGACCTGGTCGTTGAAGGCCTTGAAGTCGGTGTCGCTGACGATCACCACGTCGTGCTGGTCGACCCCGCCCGCGGTGGCGGCGGGGTTGGTGATCCTGAGCGTGCACTGGCGGTTGGCCGAGGTCTGGTCGCCGCACGGGTTGCCGGTGGTGGTGCCCGGGGGGCTGTTCGGCGGCGGCAGCCATTGGGTGATCGCCCCCGCGGCCACGTTGCCCGCGCCGCCGGTCACCTCGGCGGTCACCGGGATGGGCACGGGCGGCTGGCCCGGAACGCTCGACACGAACGAGCCGTCCGTCGACGGGCCGATGCAGTACTCCCCGTTCGGCATGTCGGTGGTGTCCTGGCTGACGACGTACTTGACCGGCTTCGACCCGGTGGTGGCGAACTCCGTCCCCTTGGGGAAGCCGTTGCTCGCGCAGAAGGGGTACGGCTCGTCGCTCTGCAGCAGCACGGTGCCCGTCGCCGCGACCGCCTGGATCGTCTTCTTCCCGGTCGGCTTGGCGTCGAACTGCTGGCTCTCGTCGTCGGTCACCGCCTTGGTGAGCACCCGGTCGGGCCCCTGCGCGGAGGTCGGGTCGCTCGTGCCCTGGATCTGCTTGCTGAGCTCGACCGGGGTCGCCTTGAGGGTGATGGTCACCTTCGCCGACGGCGCCACCAGGAAGAGGAGCAGGAAGCCGACGGTGAAGATCCCTCCGGCGACCATGTACAGACGGCGCCGGCTCGTCACCCGCGGGGTCCCCGGCAGCGACGCGCGCGGCCGGCGCGTGCCCGGCGGCACCGCCGGCGGGACCGGGTCGGTCCAGGTGTCGTCGAGCGGCTCGAGATCGTCCGCCGCGGCCGCGGCGTCGGCCGCCGCTCCGCCGGCGGCGGCGCCGTCGGTGGCGGGGCGCATCACCTGCACGCCGCGCTCGTAGGCCTGCACCGAGGCGTAGGTCGCGAACCCCGCCTCGCGCGCCAGCCCCTGGACCCGCGGGTCCCCGCTGACGATGGAGGTGCTCTTGAGGTTGGAGCGGCTGTACTGCTGCAGCAGCCTGAGGTTGAGCGGGCTGAGGAGCACCCGAGCATGGCTGGGGAAGATGAAGACGAGGTCCTTCTCGTCGTCGCCGGCGCGGATGCGGTCGACGAGCTCGGTGATCTCCTCGTCGGGGTCGACGTACACCATCTTGGCCATGGCTCAGACCTTCATCGCGCGCATGATGCGCCGCATGACGCCGCCGAGGGGCTGGTCCTCCTCGTCGTCCAGCTGGATGGCGTGGTACGCGAGCCCCATGGGGGTGATGTCCTGGGTGCCGGTGAGCAGCCCGGTGCTGTCGTACACGCCGCTCACCGCCTCGGGGCGGAGCACCTCGATCGTCGGCGTCTTGGGGAAGGGGAGGTGCTCGGTCCAGTTGAGCGCGCGCAGCTGGTCGGCGACCTCGGGGAGCGCCGCGCCGCCGCCGGCGATGTAGATCGCGGGCGGGAGCGCCTCGCCGCGGGCCATGTCCTCGAGCGCGAGCGCCACGCCCTGGGCGAGCACCTCGGAGCTGGGGTCGACGGCGTCGTGGGCGAGCTTGCGCTGGTCGGCGGTGAGCGTCCCGGCGCCGTGGGCGAGCTTGAACTGCTCGGCCTGCTCCAGTGACATGCCGAGCTCGCCGGCGAGACGGCGGGTGAACGCGCGCCCGCCGAGCGCGAACATCCGAGTCCCCTCGATGCCACCGTTGCGTACCAGGGCGACGTCGGTGGTGCCCCCGCCGATGTCGACGAAGATTCCGCCGAGCTCGTAGACCTCGTCGTTGGCGCAGCCGCGCGCCATCGCGTACGGCTCGGCGACGGTGGCGACGAGCTCGAGGTCGAGCTCCTGAGCGATGGTCTGCAGCGCGCCGATGTGGGTGAGCGGCGCGAAGGTGTTGAAGATGGTGAGGTCGAGCGACCGCCCCTGGAAGTTGAGCGGGTTGCTCACCGGGTAGCCGTCGACCCGGATGCCGGTGATCGCGCTGTGGACCAGCTTGACGTTCACCTCGGGGACGCCCATCTCCTGGGACATCTGGCGCACCGCCTCGCGGAGCGCGCGGCGCTGCACCATCTGCAGGCTCTGCGCCACCTCCGCCTGGGTGATCCGCGTCTGCGACTGCGCCCGGGGGACGCTCACCGAGGTGCTGAAGCCCTTGATCTGCTCGCCGGCGATGCCGATCACCGCCTGGCCGGGCACGAGCTGGCACATGTCCTCGGCCTCGGTCAGGGCGCGGTCGACGTTGTCGATCACCGCCTGGATGTCGGAGACCGCGCCCGCCTGCATGTCGGTGAGCGACTGCCGGACCTTGCCGACGCCGATGACGATGCCGCGGTCCTCCTCGCGCTTGACCACGAGCGCCTTCACCACCTCGGTGCCGATGTCGATGGCGGTGTAGTGGCTGTGGAACTCCTCGCGCCGCCGCAGCAGCGAGAACTTGCGCTTGCTCACGAGCCCCCTCCCGCTGCGGCGATCGCCTCGCGCACCGCCGCCACCGCCTCGCCGCGGCGCGACGGATCGCCGACTCCGCCGTTGGCAAAGTCCGCCCGCCCGCCCGCCTTCGCGCCGGTGGCGGCCGCCGCGGCCTGCGCCAGGTCCCCGGCGCGGAGGCCGCGCCCTTGGGCGCCGCGCCCCACCTTCACCGCGAGCGCGCTCTCCCCGAGCACGAGGGCGACGCCGTCGCCGCCGAGGCGGTCGGCGTAGAGGCTGTCGACCGCCGCCTTCACCTCCTCGACGCCCGCACCGCCGTCGAGGAGCACGTGGAGCAGCCGGATCCCGGCGACGTCCTCGACCTCCGCCCCGCCGGCGCCGCCGCCGCTCAGCGCCCGGCGCTTCGCCTCCTCGAGCTCGCGCTGCAGCTGGCGCAGCCGCGCCTGCAGCGCGGCGACGCGGTCGGGAACCTCGTCAAGGGGCACCTTGAGCGCGGTCGCGGTGTCGCGCAGAGCGGCGGCGTCGCGCTCCCAGCGATCCTCGGCGGCCTTGCCGGCGACCATGTCGATCCGGCGCAGCCCCTGTCCGACGCTCGACTCGGAGACCAGGATGGCGGCCCCGAGGTCGCCGCTGCGGGCGACGTGGGTGCCGCCGCAGAGCTCCCGCGACCAGCCGCCGAAGTCGACGACGCGCACCTCCTCGCCGTACTTCTCGTCGAAGAGCATCACCGCGCCCTCGGCACGGGCGCGGGCGATCGGCATCACCTCCGCAGTGCGCTCGAGGTTGCGGCGGATCGCGTCGTTGACGGCGCGCTCGACCTCGCGCAGCTCGGCGGGGTGGTCGGGACCGACCCAGGAGCCGCGCTGCACCACCTCGTCGCCGAGGACGAGCCTGAGCGCGCGGTGGAGCAGGTGGGTGGCGCTGTGGTGCCGGGCGATCGCGGCGCGGCGCTCGGCGTCGACCCGGGCGGTGACCCGCAGCCCGGGGGTCAGGGTCCCCACCTCCACCGTCACCGCGTGGGCCCGGGCGCCGCTGACGGGGACCGGCTGGGTGTCGACGACCCGGGCTCGGCCTCCGTCCCAGTCGAGGACGCCGGTGTCGCCGACCTGGCCGCCGCCCTCGGCGTAGAAGGGGCTGGGGTCGAGGAGGACCACGGCGCTCTCACCGGCGGCGAGCGCGTCGCGCGCCTCGTGGTCGCCGATGCGCACCACCTCGGCCCCGGTCTCGAGGATGTCGTAGCCGACGAAGGCGGTCGACGGGAGCGCGGCGCCGCCCTCGAAGCCGTGCCTCACGGCGCTCGCCCTGCTCTTCGCCCGCTGCCGCTCCATCGCGGTGGCGAAGCCCTCGAGGTCGACGCCGGCGCCCTGCTCGGCGGCCACCTCGGCGGTGATCTCGACGGGAAGCCCGAAGGTGTCGTGGAGGCGGAAGGCGTCCTCGCCGGAGATCCGACCGTCGCCGCCGGAGAGCAGGGCGTCGAGCCGCTCGACCCCTTGGGCGAGGGTGCGGGCGAAGCCCTCCTCCTCGGCACGGAGCACCCGCTCGACGTGCTCGCGACGCTCGACCAGCTCCGGATAGGCCGCGCCCATGACCTCGCAGAGGTCACCGACCCCCGCCGCGAGGCCACCCTCGAGCCCGACCCGGCGGCCGTGGATGGCCGCCCGGCGGACGATCCGCCGGAGCACGTAGCCGCGCCCCTCGTTCGCCGGGGTCACCCCGTCGGCGATGAGGAAGGAGCAGCTCCGCAGGTGGTCGGCGAGGACCCGGAGCGACACGGTGCGCTCCCCGGACGGCGCGATCGGCGCGCTGCGCGCCTCGAAGCCGGCGACCAGCGGGGCGAAGAGGTCGGTCTCGAAGTTGCTGCGGACGCCCTCGATCACCGCGGTGATCCGCTCCAGGCCCATCCCGGTGTCGATGCACGGGGCCGGGAGCGGCGTCCGCACCCCCGGCTCGGGCTGGTCGAACTCGATGAAGACGAGGTTCCAGATCTCCAGCCAGCGGTCGCCCTCGCACTCCGGCCCGCAGTCGTCGCGGCCGCAGGAGCAGGGGCCGCCCCAGTCCCAGTAGATCTCGCTGTCGTAGCCGCAGGGGCCGGTCGGCCCCGGCTGCCACCAGTTGTCCTCGAGGTGGGCGACCCGGTCGCGGGGAACGCCGGCGATCCGAACCCAGAGGTCCTCGGCGTCCCGGTCCCCCGGATGGACGCTCGGCCGCAGCTGTGCCGGGTCGAGCCCGTAGTCGGTGGTGAGCAGCTCCCAGGCGAGCTCGATCGCCCCCTCCTTGAAGTAGTCGCCGAAGGAGAAGTTACCGAGCATCTCGAAGAAGGTGTGGTGGCGCGGGGAGCGCCCCACCTCCTCGATGTCCGGGGTGCGGATGCACTTCTGGGAGGAGGTGGCGCGCGGCGCCGGGGGGGTCCGCAGGCCGAGGAAGTAGGGCTTCAGCGGGACCATCCCGGCCACGGTGAAGAGCACCGAGGGATCATCGTGGGTGACGAGCGACGCGCTCGGCAGCCGGCGATGCCCCCGGCTTTCGAAGAAGTGGAGAAAACGTTCCCGGATCTCTGGGCTGCGCACGGGCTCAGTTCGTGAGGGGCCCGCGAAGGCCGTCGCGGACGGCTTCGGGCAGGGGGATCATACCGGCGGGGGCTCGGGGAACTCCCGGCGCATGCGCTCGAGCGCCGCGCGCTGGAGCCGGGAGACGTGCATCTGGGAGATCCCCAGCCGCTTCGCGACCTCGGTCTGGGGGAGCTGGTCGACGAAGCGGAGCAGCATGATCTGCCGCTCGCGGGGGCTGAGGTGGGCCATCGCCTGCTCGATGAGCGCCTTCATCTCCACCCGCTCGAGGTTGTCGTCCTCCTGGCCGAGCCGTTCGCCGAGCTCCGAGCCCTCCTCCTCGTCCCGGCCGGGGCGGGTGGCGTCGAGGGAGACGGTGTGCTGGGCGGGCGAGACCTCGAGGGCGGCCAGGACCTCGTCGGTCTCGAGGCCGAGGCGCGCGGCGATCTCCGCCACCGAGGGCTGGCGGCCGAGCTCCTGGGAGAGCTGCTCCTGGGCGCGCATCGCCCGGGTGTAGTTCTCCTGGAGACGCCGGGGCACCCGGATCGACCAGGAGCGGTCGCGGAAGTGGCGGCGGATCTCGCCCATGATCGTCGGCGTCGCGAAGGTGCTGAATTCGTTCTCGAGCGAGGGGTCGAAGCGCTCGATCGCCTGGATGAGGCCGAGGAAGCCGACCTGCTCGATGTCCTCGAGCGGCTCGCCCCGGTTCGCGAAGCGGCGGGCGATGAACCGCACCAGGTCACTGTTGAGCTCGACCAGCCGCTCGCGGACCGCCGGGTCGCGGTGGGCCGCGTACTCGCGGAGCAGCCGCCGCACCTCCTCGCGCTCGGGGGTCGAGGCCGGCTTGGGGAGGGTGCGGGTGCGCGCGGGCGCCGCCGCCACGGCGGGATCGTCGCCGCCGCCGCCGGGCGTGTCGCCGGCCTGCTCCGCGTTCACGGCTGGCATGGTCGCAGAGAGCGCCGTCGCCGGGCGGTCGGTGGCCCTGTCCCCCGGCGCGGTCCCCCCGCGCGTGTATCCGGTGACGGGTTTCATCGAGGAGGGAATGAGATGCGGAGCCGCATGCTCTGGCTCGCCGGCGCCAGCGCCGTGACCATCGCCGCCACCGCCACCGCCGCGGCCGCAGGCCCGGTGGCATCGCGGCTCGCCGCCGCGGCCGGCCCGGCGGCGCCGGGGATGGCCGCACCCGACGCCGCCTCCCTGGTCGCCGCCACCCCGGACTTCGGACGCAGGCGCGGCAATCCCGGAGCGGCGCGCACGCCCACCGCCAAGGTGTCTCTCACCGAGGCCGATGGCGGCAAGTCGATCACGGTCACGCCGGGCACGGAGATCGACGTCGCTCTCAAGCCGGACTCCGGCGAGCGCTGGAGCCCGCCCCGGAGCAACAACCCGAAGTCGGTGAGCCGCGGCGGCGGGAGGGGCTGGCACCGCCACGGTGGCGCCGGGAAGCGCCACGACACCCCCGACCTCGGCCCCGGCCGGGGCGGCCGCGGCGACGGCAGCACTCACGCGGTGTTCTTCGCGAACCAGAACGGCGACGCCACCCTGAGCTCGGCCGAGCGCAAGGGCGGCCTCCTCCTCCTGCAGCGCGGATCCGGTCAATCCAAGAGCTGGAGCGTGAAGGTCACCGTCTCCGGCCCTGCCCCCGCAGCGCCGAAGCCCCAGCCGAAGCCGCAGCCGAAGCCCGGTACCCCCGGCGCCGGCGCCCCCGGCATCCCGGGCGTCCCCGGCCTCCAGCCGGCGCCTCCCGCCGCCGCTGCGCGCCCGGTCGCGCCGGTGAGCACGGCGGTGCAGAGGCTGGCGATGACCCTGCCCCGACTCTGATCCCACCAGGGCGGCCGTCTCCCCAAGGGGCGGCCGCCTCTCCGTCTAACCGAGGCGGTATTTGGTGAGCCGCACCCGGAGCCCGCCGGTGCGGTGGTCGACCCGGTAGCGGCAGTCGTCGACGAAGAGCCCCATCACCCGCAGCGCGAGGTCGTGCTGGGGGGCGGACACCGGCTCGGCGGCGACCCCCGGGGTGCCCGTCGGGTCGGGGCCGCAGGGGGCATCCGGATCGCCCTCGCGGGCGCAGATGCTGCGGACCTGGACCTCGAGCCGGCGGTCGGCGAGCTTGAAGCTGAGGCGGATCTGCCCCCGGCCCCGATCGGTGGCGGAGTCGGCGACCGAGATCGCGCTCTGGCAGGCCTGGGCGACCGCGATGACGAGGTCGTCGATGGCCTCGACGCCGAAGCCGGCGACGCACCCGAAGCCCGCGACCGCCCGCTTGGCGACCACGATGTAGCTCGGGTCGGCGGGGATCCGGAGCTCGGAGGTGCTCACATCGGTCATCTCGCCCACGACATACCCGACGGTCGGGCCGCCGAAACCATCCCGGGTGCTAGACGGAGGTGAGTCCGACCGGGGTGCCACGGCCGTCGTGGACCGCGTCTCCGTTCGGCTCGGGGAGCCCCGACACCCAGTCGGGAAGGGTGATGTGGGTCGGAGCCCCGCCGGCTGCGGCCCCGCGCCCGAGGAGACGCTGCAGCCGCTGCCGGCCCGCGGCACCGTTCAGCTGGGCGACCAGCGCCCCGACCAGGATGCCGGTGGCGGCGCCGACGCCATAGACCGCGGTGCGCGAGGGCATGGGGATCCTCCTGTCGGGCGTCGGGATGGCGGAGTCCCGGAACCGCGCAAGTATACGGGCGACCTGGCTCCGGGACCCTTCATTTGTGCTCAGCGCCGCGGACGTCCACCCGTCTGTTCGGGCGCGGTGACATAGGCGCCTCCGGCCTGGAGGAGGGCGATGACCAGGGCGTCGGCGACCGGATGCACGACGCCGATCGCCGGCGAGGCGAGATAGCCGGAGCCGGCGACGATCTCGCCGCCGATCAGCCCGGCGGCGGAGAGGAGCAGCGTCCACGGATACGGCCCGCGTCCGGGGACGACGAGGCGGGTCACCTGCGTCGCGACGAGCACGAGCAGGGCGGCGAGCACGAGGCCGGGACTCGGACGCAACCTCAGACCAGCACCGGGGAGGATGGGGACAGTCCCTGCACCGGCCGCACCAAGGGCTGGTCCCTAGGACCAGGTGGGGTTCCGCACGCCGCCGTTCCCCTTCCCGGCAGGCCCCGAAGGGCCCGGGCACGAGGGCGGACGCCGGATGTAGGAGCCCCGATGTTGAGAATGTTGGTCCAGCCGCTTGTGAGGCGCTGGCCGGCCAGGGACGCGGTCATGGTACCCCAGCAGAACGGCACCCCAACCCTGTTGCAGGACCGTGGCCGCCGGGCGCCGGGCGGGCTCAGCGGGCCGGCGGCCGGGGCCGCAGCGCGATTCCCAGCTCCTCGAGCTGGGCGGGGTCGACGTCCGCGGGGGCGTCGGTCATCACCTCCTGCGCCTGCTGGTTCTTGGGGAAGGCGATCACCTCGCGGATGTTGTCCTCGCGCAGCCCCTCCATCACCAGCCGCTCCACGCCGGCGGCGAACCCGCCGTGCGGGGGCGCCCCGTACTGGAACGCCTCGAGCAGGAAGCCGAACTTCGCCTGCGCCTCCTCGTCGCTCATCCCCAGGGAGCGGAGCACCCGCTCCTGCACCCCGGGGTCGGTGATGCGGATGCTTCCGCTTCCGATCTCGCGACCGTTGAGGACGATGTCGTAGGCGCGCGAGCGCACCCGCAGCGGGTCGCTCTCGAGCAGCTCGAGGTCGTCGTCGTGGACCATGGTGAAGGGATGGTGGAGCGGCGCCAGCGCGCCGGTCTCCTCGTCGCGCTCGTACATCGGGAACTCGGTGACCCAGATCATGTCGAGCCGGTCCGGATCGTAGAGGCCGCGCTCGCGGCCGAGGTGGAGGCGCAGCGCCCCGAGCGCGGCCGCCACCACCGCGGCGTGGTCGGCGACCATGAGCA
>VBHE01000034.1:23729-24303 GCA_005889515.1 Chloroflexota bacterium
GCTAGGAACTTCGCGATGCCGCCCGCCCAGCCGCTATCACGGCGCCACAGGTGGGCGAGGCCGCGCGCCCGGAAGGTCTTCACCACTCCGAGCAGCTCGCCCTCGATGCGCCCGCGGGTGAGGTCGGCGCCGCCGCGCACGGTGATCCCCTTCACCACCCCGCCTTTCGCCACCGCGTCGGCGAAGACCCGGAAACCGCAGCCGCGGGCCACCTCGGTGAGATCCTGCAGCTCCAGGCCAAAACGCGTGTCCGGCTTGTCGCTGCCGTAGCGGTCCATCGCCTCGTGCCAGCTGAGCCGGGGGAAGGGGGTGGCGATGCGACCGTGGAACCCCGCCTCCTGCCACGCCCGGGAGATCACCGTCTCGAGGACGGCGAAGATGTCCTCCTCGTCGATGAAGGACATCTCCACGTCGAGCTGGGTGAACTCCGGCTGGCGGTCGGCGCGCAGGTCCTCGTCGCGCATGCAGCGGGCGATCTGGAAGTAGCGGTCGAGCCCGGCGACCATGCACAGCTGCTTGTACAGCTGCGGCGACTGGGGCAGCGCGTAGAAGCGCCCGGGGGTGATCCGGCTCG
>VBHE01000034.1:24325-28237 GCA_005889515.1 Chloroflexota bacterium
ATCATCGGGGTCTCGATCTCGATGAACCCGAGCGAGTCCATCGCCCGGCGCAGACCGCCGATGAAGCGCGCCCGGGCGCGGAGATTGCGCTGCAGCCGTGCGCGGCGCAGGTCGAGGTAGCGGTAGCGCAGCCGCAGCCGCTCGTCGACGTCGGACTCCTCGTTGATCGGGAACGGCGGGGTGCGCGCCTGGGAGAGCACGGTGCAGGCGGTGGCGTGGAGCTCGACCTCCCCGGTGTCCAGCCGGGGGTTGACGTTCCCGCCGCGCAGGCGCACCTCGCCCTCGACCTTGAGCACCCACTCCTTGCGCACCCGCTGTGCCACCTGGTGCACCCCGGGCGCGCCGGGATTGAAGACCACCTGGATGATGCCGCTGCGGTCGCGGAGGTCGACGAAGGTGAGGCCGCCGTGGTCGCGATTCTCGTCGACCCAGCCGTAGACGGTGATGTGCCGGCCGGCGTCGGCGGCGCGCGCCTCGCCGCAGGGGGTGCGCTCGGTCGCCATCAGGCGGCGTTCCCGCGGAGCGCGCCGTGAACCGCGTCGACCACCCGCTCGGCGGCATGGCGCTCCTCGGTACGCCGGCCGAGGTCCTTCACCGTCGCCGCGCCCTCGCGCGCCTCCTCCTCGCCGACGATGACGCACACCCGAGCCCCGAGGCGGTTGGCGGTGCGCAGCTTGCGGTCGATCTTGCGGTCGCTCGCGTCCAGAACCGTCCGCACCCCCGCGGCGCGGAGCAGCCGGGCGACCTCGGCGGCAGCCGGGGCCTGGGCGGGATCGATGGAGCAGACCACCGCGTCGCAGGCCGGCTCCGCGGCCGGCGCGGTCCCCTGCTCGCCCGCGATGAGCAGCAGCCGCTCGACCCCGAAGGCATAGCCGATCCCCGGGGTGGCGGGGAAGCCGAGGGCCTCGGCGAGGCCGTCGTAGCGGCCGCCGCCCCCGAGCGAGTTCTGGGCCCCCTGGAGCGAGCTGTGCCAGTACTCGAAGGCGGTGTGGGCGTAGTAGTCGAGGCCGCGCACCAGGCGTGGGTTGAGGCTGAAGGGCACCCGAGCCGCCACCAGCCCCTCCTGGACCGCGGCGAAGTAGGCGGTGCTCGCCTCGCTCAGCGAGTCGGTGATCAGCGGCGCCTCGACGCTCAGCCCCTGGTCGCGCTTGCAGTCGAGGACCCGAAGCGGGTTGATCTCCAGCCGCCGCCGGCAGTCGTCGCAGAGACGGTCGACGAGCGGCCGGTAGTAGCCGAGCAGCGCCTCGCGATAGCGGAGCCGGTCGTCGAGATCCCCGAGGGTGTTGAGCTGAAGCCCCACTCCGGTGATCCCCAGCGCGTCCAGAAAGCGCCGGCCCATCTCGACCACCTCGACGTCGAGCGCAGGGGCGCGCTCGCCGATCGCCTCCACCCCGACCTGGTGGAACTGGCGGTACCTGCCCTTCTGGGGCCGGTCGGCGCGGAACATCGGACCGGCGTAGTGGGCCCGCAGCGGCCGCACCTCCTCGGTGAGCCGGTGCTCGAGCACCGCCCGCAGCACCCCCACGGTCCCCTCGGGGCGGAGCGTCAGCGACCGTCCGCCACGGTCGGTGAACGTGTACATCTCCTTGTCGACCACGTCGGTGCCGGTGCCCACGCCGCGTTCGAAGAGCTCGGTGTGCTCGAACATCGGGGTGTCGACCAGCCGGTAGCCGTGGAGCTCGGTGACCTCGGCGTGCACCCCATGCAGCCACCGCCAGGCCGCAGACGCGTCCGGGAGCAGGTCGTGAGTGCCCTTGGGGGCGCTGGGCGGCGGCACAGCGCCCGAGTCTAGCTGGCCTCTCGCGCCACGGTGTGCACGTCCCTGATGGCCTCGAGGCGCTCCAGGAGGCGGCTGAGCTGGGTCAGGCTCTGGATCTCGACGATGGTCGAGATCACCGCGGTGCGGTCGTCGAAGACCTGCACGTCCGCCCCGCTCAGGTTGATCTTGGACTCGGCGATGACGGCGGCGATGTCGCGGAGCAGGCCGGTGCGATCCCAGGCCTCGATCTTGATCCCCACCGGGTAGAGCTGGCGGGTGCCGCGCTCCCACTCCACCTCGACGATCCGGTCGGGGTCGGCGGCATTGACGATGTTCACGCAGCCGCTGCGGTGCACCGACACCCCCTTGCCGCGGGTGATGTAGCCCTTGATCGGCTCCCCCGCCACCGGCTTGCAGCACTGAGCGAGCGTAGTGAGCACGTCGCCGACGCCCCGCACCCGGACCTCGCCGGTGGGTCGCGGGGTGCTGGTGAGCGGGATGGTGAGGATGCGGTCGTCGCGCTGCTCGCTGGGCGCCCCCTCCTCCATCGCGGTGAAGCGGAGCACCGCCGAGCGGGCGCTGATGTCCCCGTATCCGACCGCGGCGATGAAGTCGTCCAACGTCTGGAACTTGAACTCGTGCGCGAGCTCGAGCAGGCGGTCGTCCTTGATGCCGCCGAACGCCAGCTGGCGCATCCGCCGGAACTCCTTGTCGAGGTGCTCGCGGCCCTTCTGGACGTTCTCCTCGCGGCGCTCCTTCTTGAACCAGCCGCGGATCTTCTCGCGGGCCGAGCTGGTCTTGACGAAGGTCAGCCAGTCGCGCGAGGGCCCGTGCGGACCCTTGGTGGTGAGTACCTCGACGATGTCGCCGTTCTCGAGCACGTGGTCGAGTGGCACCATCCGGCCGTTGGTCTTGGCACCGATGCAGCGGTGCCCGACCTCGGTGTGCACCCGGTAGGCGAAGTCGACCGGGGTGCTGCCCGCGGGCAGGGAGCGCACGTCACCCTTGGGGGTGAAGACGAAGACCTCGTCCTGGAAGATGTCGACCTTGACGGTGTCGACGAAGGTCTCGGCGTCGAGCACCTCCTTCTGCCAGTCCATGAGCAGGCGCAGCCAGGTGAAGCGCTCGTCGAAACGGTCGTCGTGGAGGCCGCCCTCCTTGTAGCGCCAGTGGGCGGCGACGCCGTACTCCGCGGTTTGGTGCATCTCGTGGGTGCGGATCTGCACCTCCATCGCCTCGCCGGTGTGGGAGACGACGGTGGTGTGCAGGGACTGGTAGCCGTTGCCCTTGGACATGGCGATGTAGTCCTTGAATCGCCCCGGGATCGGCTTCCACAGCGTGTGCACGACGCCGAGCACTCCGTAGCAGTCCTTCACCGAGTCGACGAGGACGCGGATGGCGATGAGGTCGAAGATCTCGTCGAATCCCTTCCCCGTCTTCTTCATCTTCTCGAAGATGCTGTAGACGTGCTTGGGCCGTCCCGAGATCTCGGCGCTGACCCCGATGTCCTCGATCTCGCGCTCGAGGATCTCGGCGACATTGCCCACGAACACCTCGCGCTCACGGCGCTGACGGGCGAGCTTCTGCTCGATGGAGTGGAAGTTCTCGGGGTCGACCTGGGCGAAGCCGAGGTCCTCGAGCTCCCACTTCATCTGCCAGATGCCGAGCCGGTGGGCCAGTGGGGCGTAGATGTCCAGGGTCTCGCGGGCGATGCGCTGCCGCCGCTCGACCGGCAGCACGTCGACCGTGCGCATGTTGTGGAGCCGGTCGCCGAGCTTGATGAGCACCACCCGGATGTCCTCGGCCATGGCCACCAGCATCTTGCGGATGTTCTCCGCCTGCACCTCCTCACGGGTGCGCATGTGGATCTTGCCGAGCTTGGTCACCCCGTTGACCAGCCGGGCCACGTGGTCGCCGAACTCGGTCCGCACCCGATCGAGGCTCACCTCGGTGTCCTCGACGGTGTCGTGGAGGAGGGCGGCGGCGAGGGTGTCGGCGTCGAGTCGCAGGTCGGCGAGGATGCCGGCGACGGCGAGGGGGTGCTCGATGTACGGCTCGCCGCTCAGTCGGAACTGGCCCTTGTGGGCGTGCTCGGCCACCGCGTGGGCGCGGACGAGCAGCTCACGGTCCGCCTCCGAGAGGTAGGAGGTCTT
>VBHE01000034.1:28306-32282 GCA_005889515.1 Chloroflexota bacterium
ACCTCAATTGGGCCCTCCCCTCATGTGGGCAGGTGAAACGGGGACGAGGGGCTGCCGGTTTCGGACCGGGAGCGGAGTCCGCTAGTACGCCCGGGCGATGACCGCGATGTGCTCCGCGGGGGTGCCGCAGGCCAGGCAGGGCCGACCCTCGCCGGAGCGATCGGTCCGCAGGCAGCGGACCGTGACCGCGTGGACCGCCGCCTTGACCTCCACCTCGCATTCGGGCCGGTCACAGAAGGGGGCGTTGGCGAAGACCGGGCCGTCCGCGAAGGCGCCGCGGAGCTCGTCGAGAGTGGCCACCTCCCGGCTGTGGTCCTCGAGCAGCTTCAGCGCCCGCTCGCGGAGCAGGACGTGGGCCTCGTCGAGCAGGGCGGGCAGCCTCTCCCCCACCTCGCCCAGGGGCAGCCGCATCTCGGCGCCGTCGACCCGGCGGACCAGGCTCACCGAGCCCTCGGCGAGGTCGCGGCTGCCAACCACGATCCGCAGCGGCACCCCGCGCAGCTCCCAGTGGGCGTACTTCTCGCCGGGGCGGTGGCCCTCGCGGCGGTCGACCCGCAGCCGGACGCGGCCCGCCGCCTCCTCCTCGAGCCGGACGCAGGCGGCGCGCACCGCCTCGGTCCCCTCGGGGTCGTTGCTCCGCTCGATGGGGACCACGACCACCTGGACCGGCGCCACCCGGGGGGGCAGCACCAGGCCGCGGTCGTCGCCGTGGGACATGATCACCCCGCCGATGATCCGCGTCGACAGCCCCCAGGAGGTCTGGAAGGGATGCTGCACGGTGTTGTCCCGGCCGGTGTAGGTGATGTTGTAGGCGCGGGTGAAGTTCTGTCCCAGGTGGTGTGACGTTCCCGACTGGAGCGCCAGCCCGTCGGACATGATCGCCTCGATGGACATGGTGTAGTCGGCGCCGGCGAACTTCTCCGACTCGGTCTTGCGGCCGGGGATGACCGCCATCGCGAGCCACTCCTCGGCGAGCTCGCGGTAGCAGCCGAGCATCTGCTCCACCTCGAACTTCGCCTCGTCGGTGGTCTCATGGAACGTGTGCCCCTCCTGCCAGAAGAACTCGGTGGTGCGCAGGAAGAGACGGGTGCGCTTCTCCCAGCGGACGACGTTCGCCCACTGGTTGATGAGCACGGGCAGGTCACGCCAGGAGTGGATCCAGTCGGCGTACAGCGTGCAGATGATGGTCTCGCTCGTGGGCCGCACCGCGAGCCGCTCCTCGAGCTTCTTCTGTCCGCCCTGGGTGACCCACGCCACCTCCGGCGCGAACCCCTCGACGTGCTCCGCCTCCTTGGTCAGCAGCGACTCGGGGATGAACAGCGGGAACTGCATGTTCTCGTGCCCGGTGCGCTTGATCATCGCGTCGAGGGCGTCGCGGACGTTCTCCCACAGTCCCCAGCCGTACGGGCGCACCACCATGCAGCCGCCCACCGGCGTGTAGTCGGCGAGCTCGGCGCGGCGGACCACATCGACATACCAGCGGTCGAAGTCCTCGCTCTTGGGGGTGATCGCCTTGGGGTCGCGGGTGGTGGTGGACATCGGGCGGGGAGTATAGGGGCGGGGAGCGCCGCAGGGCCCCTGTTGGGGGCGGTTTTGACCCGGGGGGGTACCCCTCCCCCGCTCCGGCCGACGCGCGCTTTGCGGGCTTCTCGTCCTTGCCAAGGACGGGCCGAGCTACCGGTGGAGCGCTTGTCAGGACACCACGACGGTGGCGGTCATGTACTGGTGGATGTTGCAGCGGTACATGAAGGTCCCGGCGGTGCTGAAGGTGCGGCTGAAGCTCTGACCCTGGGACAGGTTCCCGGAGTCGAACGAGCCGTCCACGGCGGTGACGGTGTGGACGGTGGAGTCCTGCTGGGTCCAGGTCACCTTCGTCCCCGTGCTCACCGTGAGCGATGTGGGTGAGAAGGCGAAGTTCTTGATCGTGACCGCCGCAGCGGCCGGGCCGCTCGGCGCCGAACTGCCTCCGCAGCCCGCGAGCAAGGCCCCGCCGAGAACAGCGGCTGAGAACAGGAGACGCTTCATATCCCCATCTACGTCCGCGGCGCAGCCGCGGATCAACCCCGCCAAGTACAACCGTCCCCAGCAAAGGGCCGGGATCCCTCAGTCCCCCGGCACCACGCTCAGCCGCTGCAGAGGCGTGTCCCCCAGCCCGACCGGCAGGGGCCTCCCCTCCGCCAGCAGCCGGGCGTCCTCGTCGGCGATGGCCTCGAGGCGCTCCACCAGGGCGTCGATGAGCTCGGCCTCGGGGAGCGTGGCCACGACTCGTCCGGAGACGAAGAGGGCGCCCTTCTGGCGGCCGCCGGCGATCCCGATGTCGGCGTGCATGCCCTCGCCGGGGCCGTTGACGACGCAGCCCATCACCGAGACGGTCAGCGGCCGGCGGACGCGGCGCAGGGCCTCGTCGACGCGGGCCACCATCGGATTCATGTCGATCTCGAGCCGCCCGCAGGTGGGGCAGGCGACGAGGTTCGGCCCGGTCGGCGTCTCCTCGAGGTTGGCGAGGATCCAGCGGGCGACGCGCACCTCCTCCTCGGGCTCGCCGACGAGCGAGACCCGGATCGTGTCACCGATGCCCTCGGCGAGGAGGATGCCGATCCCCATCGCCGACTTGACGCTCCCCGACGCGACCGGCCCCGCCTCGGTGAGGCCGAGGTGGAGCGGGTAGCCGTTGCCGAGCGCCGCGAAGCGGCGGTTGGCGGCGAGGTTGGTGGGGACGTCGCTCGCCTTCAGCGAGACCTTGACCATCCCCGGGCCGACCCCGTGCTCCTCGAGGATGCGGATGTGGTGGAGGGCGGCGTCGACCATCCGCTCCGCGGTCTCCTCGATGCTCGAGCCCCGCCCCCGCTCGAGCTCCTTGCGCCGCGGGATGCTCCCGGAGTTGACGCCGATCCGGATCGGGACCTCCCGCGCCCTCGCCTCGGCGGCGATGTCCCGGATCTTGGTGGGGTCGGAGATGTTCCCCGGGTTGAGGCGCAGGCACTGGACCCCTGCCTCGAGGGCGAGCAGCGCCAGCGGCGCGTCGTAGTGGATGTCGGCGACGATCGGCACCGGCGAGGCGGCGACGATCTCGCGGAGCGCGGCGGCGGCCTCACGGGTGTCGCACGTGACCCGCACGATGTCGGCGCCCGCCGCGGCGGCGCGCTCGATCTGGCCGAGGGTGCCGCGCACGTCCTCGGTCTGGGTCTTGGTCATGGTCTGCACCGAGACCGGCGCGGCCCCACCGATGACGACGGGGCCGACCCGGACGGGGACGGTGCGGCGGCGGTCGTGAGGGGTCACTGGTTGCCCTGGATGTCGTGGATGGTCACGACGATGACAAAGGTGAGGAGCACCATCAGGCCCGCGTAGTGGACGGCCATCTCCAGCTGTGGGCGGACTCGGCGGCGACGCAGCGCCTCGATGGCGATGAAGACGAAGCGGCCACCGTCGAGGAATGGGATCGGCAGCAGGTTGAAGACGCCGAGGGCGACGCTCAGCGTGGCCATCCAGGTGATCAGGTTGAGCCATCCGCTCCTGGCGACCGCGTTCGTGATGCGGACGATCCCCACGGGCCCGCTCACCCCGTTGGGACCGAGGACGCCGCCGGTGTTCGGGTTGGTGATGAGCGAGTAGACGCCGGTGAAGGTGCCGCTGATCTGGGTGGGCACCTCGCGGAAGCCGGCGACCAGCGCCGACGGCAGCGAACGGCTCTGCTCCCCGGCGCTGACCCCGAGCTTCCACGACGCCGCGGCCATACCGGGCGACGCCTGCGCGGCGTCCACGACCCCGGCGACGGTGGCTTCGGTGAAACGCTCGCTCGGGACGCCGAGGACGTGCCCGGTCACGCGCACCGGGCCCCCAGCCTCGAACAGCTGCGCGGGGTCACCGGTGAGGAGGGGCGTGTCCCCCTGCCGCTGCGGGCGCCCGTCCACGCTGTCCACCACCAGTAGTCCCTGGGGAGGAGCGGCCTTCCGCGCGGCCTCGCTCGAGGGGA
>VBHE01000034.1:32322-32949 GCA_005889515.1 Chloroflexota bacterium
TACACGACCGGGATCACCGCGCCCCTGCTCGCTGTGGTGGCCCGATGCACCGCGTCGGTGGCCTGGTCACGGTCGTGGGGGTCCACCGAGATGTCGCCCACCTTCAAAAGCGGCTCATCCGCGGTCACCCCGGCGAGCGCGAGCGGACTGTCGACCCCGATCGAGGCGGGGACTGCCGGGATGGCGACGATGGCGAACAGCATGCCGGCGAGGATCAGGTTGAAGATCCCGCCTGCGAGGATGGTCGCGGCTTTGCGCGGGATGGCGGCGCAGTAGAAGTTGCGCGGGCCGGCGTCGGCCTCGCCCTCGATCCCCATCATTCCGGCCATCCGCACGAAGCCGCCGGCGGGGAGCAGCCGGATGGAGTACAGGGTCTCGCCGATCCGGCGGCCGTAGACCTTCGGCCCGAAGCCGATGGCGAACTCGTCGACGCGGATCCCCGACCACTTGGCGAGGAGGTAGTGGCCGAGCTCGTGGAAGGTGATCACCACGAAGAGCACCAGCAGGATCGCGGGGATGGTCTGCCAGCCGAAGCTCACGGCCTGCCCCCCGTCGGGGCCGACCGGGCCCGGCCCACCTCCTCGCGCGCCCAGCCGTCGAGGGCGACGAGGTCGTCGAGCGACGGCG
>VBHE01000034.1:33090-34856 GCA_005889515.1 Chloroflexota bacterium
GTCGACCTCCTCGAACTCGAGCGGGGAGGCGGCGGCGAGGTCGACGGGCGCGCACACGCCCTCGAGCCGGCGGCCTCCGCTCAGCGCCAGGGCGATCGGCACGCGCATGTCGGGCAGCCCGAGCTGCGCCAGGGTGGCGCCGTCGCAGAACTCCACGCAGGAGTGGACCACGCTCGGCGGGTGGATGACGACGTCGATGCGCGCGTACGGCATGTCGAAGAGGAAGTGTGCCTCGATGATCTCCAGCCCCTTGTTCATCATCGTCGCGGAGTCGACGGTGATCTTCGGCCCCATCGACCAGTTGGGGTGGCGCAGCGCCTCCTCCACGGTGACCGCCGCCAGGGTGTCGAGCGGCCGCCGCCGGAAGGGCCCGCCGCTGGCGGTGAGCACCAGCCGGCGCACGCTCGCCGGGTCCTCGCCGCGCAGGCACTGCCAGAGGGCGCTGTGCTCGCTGTCCACGGGGATGACGGTGGCGCCGGTGGCCGCGGCGCGGGCGCGCACCAGCTCGCCGGCCATCACCAGCACCTCCTTGGTGGCGGTGGCGACGTCGGTGCCGGCGTCGAGGGCGGCGAGGGTGGGGCGCAGCGCGGCGGCGCCGCTGATCCCGACGCAGACCACGTCCGCGTCGCGTCGGGGAGCGCCGCGCCCGGAGGCGGGTCGACGATCGCGCTGCGGGAGACCCCGAAGCGGCGCACCACCTCCCCGAGGGCGGACGCGTCGTGCCCCCCGACCACCCCGACGAGCTCGAAGAGGTCGGGATGGGCGGCCACGATCGCGCAGGCCTGGCGGCCGATCGACCCGGTGGCGCCGAGCAGGACGACGCGTCGCGGGGCGCGGGACACGGGATCGGGCTGCGGCAGGATGGGCGCTCCACGTGGTCCGGGCGGCGCCGGCTCGGTCAGGAGAGGGCGAAGGCCCGCAGGTAGCAATATACGACCGGCCCCAGCAGGATCAGGCTGTCCATGCGGTCGAGGAGGCCGCCGTGGCCGGGCACGAGCCGGCCGCTGTCCTTGACCTCGGCGGCCCGCTTGAGGGCGGATTCGACGAGGTCGCCTCCCTGGGCGGCGACGCTGAGCAGGGCCCCCAGCAGCACTCCGTGGTACCAGGGATAGCCCAGCAGCCAGGCGCTGACCGCGGCGAACAGCCCGATCGTCCCCGCCATCGAGGCGAGGGCGCCCTCGACCGTCTTCCCCGGGGAGATCGTCGGCGCCAGCTTGTGCCGGCCGAACCTGCTGCCCGCGAAGAGCGCGGCGATATCGCCGAGCATCGCCGCGGCCAGGGTGGTGCCGACGATGCGCAGGCCGTGGTGGTCGCCGGGGCTGAGGTGCAGGTCGAGCACCGGCAGGTAGTAGCCGAGGGCGAGCCCGATCCAGAGGGCGCCGCCGACGGCGAGCGCCCAGGCCACCAACCCGCCCTCACCGACGACCAGGGAGCCGAGCAGGCCGGCGACGACCGCCACCCCGAGCCCCCACTCCAGGGCGGGGACCTCCGCGGGGAGCAGGCTGCGGTAGAGGAGCCAGCCGCCGAGCGGGTAGAGCACCCACACCGGGAGGTCGACGCGCCCCGCCGCCCCCGCCAGCCCCGCGTACTCGTGGAGCCCGATCCCGGTGGCGAGGCCGGTGACGACGTAGAGGGCCGGTCCGCCGAGCCACAGCGCCGCCGCGAGAACCGCGGCGAGGACGACGGCGCTGGCGATCCGCGTTCCGAGCCTCACCCCCCGTGGGACGCCCGCGGGGCCACCTCGGCGGGCGGCTCCGGCGGCTCGA
>VBHE01000387.1 GCA_005889515.1 Chloroflexota bacterium
TGCCCGAGATGGCGGCGATGGCCGCCGAGGACAAGGGTGAGACGCGGACCCGGGACAGCCTCGGCTGGCTGATCGGCTACGCGCGCGCCCAGGGGCGGACGCGGAGCACGGTGCACGTGCGCTTCGGCGAGCCGCTGCAGATCCGCGAGTGGATCCGCACCACCCCCGCGGCCCAGGACCGGCCCGTCGAGAAGGTGGCCTTCGAGGTCTGCCACCGCATCAACGGCGCGACTCCGATCACGCCCACCTCGCTGGTGACCCTCGCGCTCCTCGGGCTCGAGGACCGCGCGCTGACCCTCGCCGAGGTGCGCTCGATCCTCGGTCCGATCGTCGACTACGTCCGGCGTCGCGGGCTCCCGACCACCGGCGCAGACCTGCTGGACCGGCCCGAGGGTGTCCGTGTCACCCTCGATTCGCTCAGCGCCCGCGGAGTGGTGACCCGCTTCGACGGCGGCGCCGAGCCGGTGTGGGCGATCTCCCCCGACCGCCACCTGGAGGCGGCCTTCCACCGCAACAGCGCGGCCCATCTGCTCGTCACCCGGGCGATCGCCGAGCTGATCAGCGTCCACGCCACCGAGAGCCGGCTCGACGATCCCGTGCGGGGGGCGTGGGAGGACGCGCTCGCGCTCCGCGAGCTCCTGAAGTTCGAGTTCTTCTTCCCGGGCAGGCGCGAGTTCGACCGCGAGCTGCGCGACGAGCTCGCCCTCTTCGACCCGGGCTGGGAGGGTCGGGCCGCCGATCCCGAGGCGGTCCGGACGCGGCTGATGAGCTCACGCCTCCACCTCGCCCACCGTCTGCTGGGGTGCTACATCGAGGCGCAGCAGGTCGTCGCCGACCGTCTCGCCGCGCGCGACGCGACCACCCCCGTCGACGAGAGCGCCTTCGTCGAGGAGTGCCTCGGGGTCGCGCGCCAGTACCGGATGCAGCGGCGGATCGGAAGCACGGAGGCCATCTCCAAGGAGCTCCTCGGCACCGCGCTGAAGCTCGCCCGGCACCGCGGCCTCACCGAGGCGGGGAGCGACGGGCTGGCGCGGCGTCGCCGGGACTTCGCCGACGAGGTCGGTGCGGTGGCGCGCCGGCTCGCCGTCCTCCGCGACCTCGCGGCGCGGGATGTCGAGGCGGCGCGCACAGGCATGGAGGTTCTGTGATGACCCTCGACGAGCTGATCGCCGGAGTCGAGGCGGCGCCGCGCGGTCCCCGCGTCGGCGCCTTCTTCGACTTCGACGGAACCGTGATCTCCGGGTACTCGGCTGCGGCCTTCCAGCAGGACCGGCTCCAGCGCGGTCAGATGTCGCCGCTCGAGCTCGGCCGGTCGCTGCTCGCCGGCCTCGACATGAAGGTGCGGGGCGCCGGCGTCTCGTCGCTCATGCGGATCGCCGCGCGCTCCTGGGCGGGTCACGCCGAGGACGAGCTCGAGCAGCTCGGCGAGCGGCTCTTCGCGAAGCGGATCGCGGGCATGGTGTACCCCGAGGTGCGCGCGCTCGTCCAGGCCCACCGCCGGCGCGGTCACACCGTGGTGCTCGCGACGTCGGCGACCCGCTTCCAGGCGGAGCCGGTCGCGCGCGACCTCGAGGTCGACCACCTCCTCTGCACCCGGCTGGAGGTGGCCGGCGGGATCCTCACCGGTGAGGTGCTCGAGCCGGTGCTCTGGGGCGAGGCCAAGGCGCAGGCGGTCCGCGAGCTCGCCGCGCGCCGGGGCATCGACCTCCGCCGCAGCCACGGCTACGCGAACGGGGACGAGGACGTCGCCTTCCTCGAGGTCGTCGGGCACCCCCGGCCGCTCAACCCCGACGCCGGCCTCGCCGCGCACGCGAAGGAGCGGGGCTGGCCCTCGACGCGCTTCTCGAGCCGCGGCCGTCCGGGGGTGGGCTCGGTGCTGCGCACCGGTGCGGCGATCGGTGCACTGAGCGGCGCGGCCGCGCTGGGTCTCGGCGTCGGGCTCGTCAACGGACGCCGCCGCGACGCCTCCAACCTCGCCGCCTCGCTCGGCGGCGACCTGGCCCTCGCCGTCGCCGGGGTGCGGCTGAACGTCACCGGCGAGGAGCGTCTCTGGTCGCACCGGCCGGCGGTGTTCATCTTCAACCACCAGAGCTCCTTCGACATCCCGATCATCGCCAGCCTGGTGCGCCGGGACATGACCGGCGTGGCCAAGAAGGAGGCGGCTCGCGACGACCGCGCCAACAGCGCCAACGCGCGCGAAGCCCTGAAACCGGTGATCGACATGCTCCAGGACGGCATCTCTTTCGCGATCGCCCCGGAAGGCACGCGGTCGGCGACGCCCAGGCTGCGCCAGTTCAAGAAGGGCGCGTTCCACATCGCGATGCAGGCGGGCGTCCCGATCGTGCCCATCGTCATCCGCAACGCCGGCGACGTGATGTGGCGGAACTCGTTCTTCGTGCGGCCCGGTCAGGTCGACGTCGCGGTGCTTCCCCCGGTGTCGACCGAGGGCTGGACCGTCGGGGACCTCTCCGAGCGGGTCGCGAGGATGGAGCGGCTCTTCACCGAGACGCTGGAGAGCTGGCCGAACGGTCGTCCAGCCACGACAGGAGGTCGTCGAGCACCGTCTGCCGCTCGGGCTCGTTGAGGATCTCGTGATAGAGGCCCGCATAGAGCTTGAGGGTCTTGTCGCCCGACGCGGCGCGCTCGTGGACCATCGTGGCCCCCGCCACCGGAGCCAGCGCGTCCTCGGTGCCGTGCATGACGAGGAGCGGGAGACGGATCGTCGGCACCTCGGCGGGGAAACGGCCCACGGCGGCCGCGAGCTCGGC
>VBHE01000353.1:0-3235 GCA_005889515.1 Chloroflexota bacterium
CCCGGTCGAGGCCCAGTTCGAGCCCCCCGCGGACCTCGGCGTCCTCGAGCGGGTGCGCGACGCCGGCGTCGACTCGGTCGGCATCCACGTCGAGTCCTTCGACCCCGAGGTGCTCGCCCGGATCGCCCCGGCGAAGGCGCGCACCGGGATCGCCGGCTACTTCGCCGCCTGGGAGCGGGCGGTCGCGCTCTTCGGCCGCGGCCAGGTGTCGACCTACGTGATCCTCGGCATGGGCGAGGACGAGGACACCACCGTCGAGGGCTGCCTGCGCGCCATCGACCTCGGCGTCTACCCCTTCGTGGTGCCGCTGCGACCGGTCCCCGGCAGCCTCATGGAGGCGTGCTCGCCCCCGCCGCCGGAGCGGATGGACGCCGTGTACCGGCGGGTCGTCCCCCATCTGCGGGCGCGCGGGCTCGGCGCCTCGTCGGTACGCGCCGGCTGCGCCCGCTGCCAGGCGTGCTCGGCGATGGGGGTGATGGAACGGAGCCTCGCCGGTGACGACGGCCGCATCGCGCTTCGCCCCCTCCGCTAGCCCGCCGTCGGTGCACTGCCGGCCGGTGGCGACGCCGGCCGAGCTCTCGGTCCACCTGCGCATCCGCGAGCGCGTCTTCGTCGACGAGCAGGCGATCTTCACCGGCACCGACCGCGACGAGCGCGACGCCGACCCCGCCACCATCCACGTCCTCGGCTTCTGCGACGGCGAGATCGCCGGCACCGTCCGCCTCTACGCGCTCGACGAGGAGGGGGTCTGGCTCGGCGACCGCCTCGCGGTGCTGCCCGCCTACCGCGCCCGCCACGTCGCCGCGCCCCTGGTGCGCTTCGCGGTGCGCAGCGCCGGCGACCACGGCGGCCGGCTGATGCGCGCGCACGTCCAGGTTGCGAACGTGAGGTTCTTCCAGCGGCTGGGGTGGATCGCCCTCGGCGGGCCCGCCGATTATCTCGGCAGTCCGCACCAGGACATGGTGATCGAGCTCGGCGTCTAGGCGACGGAGCGGCCGAAACTCCGGGCCGCCCAGCTGATCGTCAGGGCGGCGAGACCCGCGGCGACGGCGATACCGACGACGACCGTGCTCCCGGCGAGCCCGATGGCCCGGAGCCAGCCGGGTGCCAGGCTCAGCGGGAGCAGCATGCCGCTGAGCAGCATGATGGGGAGGAAGACGGCGTTGAGCAGCGGCGCCAGCGCGTCCTCGCTGCGCAGCAGCAGGGCGAGCCCGTAGGAGAGGCACGCCATGCCGAGGCCGATGAGCAGGAGCAGGGCGAAGATGATCAGGATCGAGCTGAGCGTGATGTGCAGCCCGAAGGGGATGCTCATCAGCACCAGCATCGTCGACTGGAAGAGGAGCACCGCGATGTCGCGCCCGGCGCGGCCGAGGAGCATGGAGAGCCGGCTCATCGGGGTGACCCGCATGCGCTCGATGACGCCGTAGCGCAGCTCGGCGATGAGGCCGAAGCCGACGAAGACGCAGCCGAAGAGCGCCATCTGCACGAGCAGCGCGGGGACGAAGACGTTGTACGCCGAGCCGCCGAAGCCCTGGAGCTGCGCCACCGGCTTGAGCACCGGGCCGAAGAGGAACAGGTAGTAGATCGGCTGCATCAGGCCGACGACGACCCACACCGGGTTGCGCAGGGTCTGGCCCATGCTCCGCTGGAAGACGAGCAGGGTGTCGCGAAGGACTCTCATGTCTCGGTGACTCCTATGCCGCCTCGTCGCGAAGCGACCGGCCGGTCTGGCGCAGGAACACGTCGTCGAGCGTGGGCCTGGCCAGTGAGATGGTCTGGAGGGTGATCCCGCCGCCGTCGAGGAGGCGGAGGATCTGCGGCATGGCGGCCTCGCCGCGCTCGACGTAGAGGCGCACGGTGCCCTCGTCGATGGAGGCCTCGCGCACGAAGGGCTGGTGCTCGAGCAGGCGCAGCGCCTCGGCGCAGTGGTTCCCGACGCCGACGGTGACGACGTCACCGGCGATCTCGCGCTTGAGCTCCTCGGCGGTGCCCTCGGCGACGATGCGGCCGTGGTCGATGATCGCCAGCCGGTCGCAGAGCGCGTCGGCCTCGTCGAGGTAGTGGGTGGTGATGAAGACCGTGGTGCCCTGCTCGCGCAGGCCGCGGATCTCCTCCCAGAGGTGGGCGCGGCTCTGCGGGTCGAGCCCGGTGGTCGGCTCGTCGAGGAAGAGCAGCTGCGGCTTGTGGACGAGGCCGAGGCCGAGGTCGAGCCGGCGCCGCTGGCCGCCCGAGTAGGTGCCACCCTTGCGGTCGGCGCAGGCCTCGAGGTCGAGGGCGGCGAGCACCTCGGCGGCACGCGCCGCGGCGGTGGCACGGTCCATGCCGTAGAGGCGCGCCTGGAGCACGAGCTCGCGGCGGCCGGTCACGGTGGGATCGGTGGCGCCGCCCTGGGCGACGTAGCCGATGCGCTCGCGCACCCGGCGGGGCTCGCGGAGCAGGTCGCAGCCGGCGACCGTCGCCTCGCCACCGCTCGGCTCGAGCAGGGTGGTGAGCATGCGCAGCGTCGTGGTCTTTCCCGCCCCGTTGGGGCCGAGGAAGCCGACGATCTCCCCGGCGTCGACGCGCAGGTCGATGCCGGCGACAGCCTCGACCTCGCCGCGCCGAGTCCGAAAGCTGCGGCGCAGCCCGTGGGTCTCGATCACAGGGGTGTCTCCTCTCAGAGTGGTGATGCTCATGTGTCCGCCTCCGCCGGCGACGGCGCGGCGTCGGGGAAGTTCTTCTGCAGGGCCGCGATGGCCTCCGCGGTCGGGAAGGCGAGGCTGCCGTCGGCGAGCGCGCGGATCAGCCCGCGGACCCACTCGAGCTCGGCGGCGCGGAGCACCTGGGGGTGCTCGCCCTCGAGCATGAAGAGGCGGGGAAGCCCCTTCGCGAGGAGCTCGTCGACGATCGCCCGCCCCTCGGCGAGCTCGGCCTCGATGCTGCGAGCCCGCTCCTCGAGGAGCTCGGCGAGCTCGGCGGTGCCGACCGCCGCTGCGAAGGCGAGCCCGGCGGCGAACTGGGTGTACTCCTTCGCGGGGGTGCGGAGCAGGTCGCGCAGCCAGCCGTCGAACTTGGCACGGCCGGCGTCGGTGAGCCGGTAGACGGTCCGCTCCGGGCGCCGGCCGTCGCGCACCGTGCTCTGGGCCTCGATGAGACCCGCGCGCTGCAGACTGTCGACCACCGTGTACAGCGAACCGTAGTTGAGCTTGATCGCCTCGTGGATGGCACGGTGACGCATGATCGAGGCGATCTCGTA
>VBHE01000353.1:3500-4347 GCA_005889515.1 Chloroflexota bacterium
GACCAGCTCTGGCGGGTCCACTACTTCGCCGGGTTCCTGCTCGTCCCGCTTCTCCTCCTCAAGCTCGCCACCACCGGCTACCGGATGGCCGCCTACTACCTCGGCAACCGCCGCTACCGGCGCGCCGGGCCCCCTGCGCACCTCCTCAGGATCCTCGCCCCGGTGCTCGTGATCTCCACGGTGGTGCTCTTTCTGAGCGGCATCGTGATGTGGCTGGAGAACAGCCGGCTCCAGCCCTGGAGCACCCTCCACACCGACGCCGCGGTGGTCTTCTGCGTCACCGCGTCGGTCCACCTCCTCGCCTATCTGCGGCGCGCCTCCTCCGAGTCCGCGGCGGAGCTCCGCCGGCGCACCCGTAGCGGGGTGCGGCTGCGCGGCGCCCTCGGAGCGACGCTCGTGGTCGGCGTGGTGCTCGCGGTGGTCACAATCGCCCCCTCACGGCTGCCCGCGCGCCCCCACCACCTCCGCGCCGAGTTCGGCCGGATCACCGCGCCGGCACCCGGCGGCTGAGCGCCGAGGGCTCAGATCACCCGGCGCTCGCGGAGCACCGCGAGCTCACCGTCGTCGACGCCGAGCAGGTCGCGGTAGATCAGCTCGTTGTCGTTGCCGACGGGCACCGAGCCGCGCCACACCCGTCCCGGCGTCTCGGAGAACTGCGGCGTCGCGCCGGTGCCCCGCACCGGGCCGACCTGGGGGTCGTCCCACTCGGCATGGACCTCGCGTGCGCGGTAGTGGGGGTCGGTCGCCATGTCTGCGCTCGTCATCACCTGGCAGCACGGCACCTTCTCGCGGTTGAACGCCTCCACGACGTCGGCGACCGGGCGGGCGCCGATCCAGTCGCGCAGCC
>VBHE01000353.1:4385-5808 GCA_005889515.1 Chloroflexota bacterium
CTGCGGCGCACTCCGCCCTGTCGGCGCCGATCACCCTGCAGACGCGGTCGAAGACCGGCCCGTACGCACCCAGGACGATCCAGCCGTCGCTGGCTCGGAACGCGTCGTAGGGCTGGAAGTTCGGCGATTTGTTCCCGCTGCGCTCGCGGACCACCCCGGTCTGGAAGTACTGGACCATGGTGCCGCCGAGGAGCGCGTGCACCGCCTCGTACTGCGCCACGTCGACGACCTGCCCCCTCCCCGTCCGCTGCCGGTGGATGTAGGCGGCGAGCGAGGACCACAGGGCGAAGAGGGCGGTGATGTAGTCCCCGGTGTAGGGGACGGCGCGGACCGGCGGCTCGGGGTCGGCGAACCCGGTGAGGTTCATCAGCCCGCCGAACGCCTGGCCGATCATGTCGTAGGAGGCGCGGCCCAGGTAGTCGGGATGGCCGCTCTGACCGTACCCGGACACGTGGGTGATGACCAGGGCGGGGTGCGCCGCCTGCACGACCTCGTCGCCGAGGCCCCACCTGTCGAAGGTCCCCGGCTTCGAACTCTCCATCCAGATGTCGCGGGTGCCGAGCAGGCGCAGGAAGAGATCGCGGCCCTCGGGGGTGCCGAGGTCGAGGGTGACGTAGAAGGCGTTGCGCCGCTCCTGCACCCAGTTGGTCGCAACCTCGCCGCCGCCGCCCGCGGGGATTCGCGAATCGATGACCCGCCACGGGTCGCAGGTGCCGCTCGGGTGCTCGACCTGGATGACCTCCGCGCCGAAGAGCGCGGCGAGGTGGGCGGCGAAGGGCTGGGCAATGAGCGTGCCCGTCGAGACGATGCGCACGCCCTGCAGCGGGCCGAAGGGATCGGGGACCAGGGTGCCGCCGTCGATGTCCATTCCGTCCTCCTCACAGGTCAGGACTCGGGATTCTCCCATCCGCCCGGGCGACCGCCCACCCGCAATCCGGTCACCGGCTCGCGGGCCAGGTCGAGGAGGAGGCGCTCATCCCCTTCCCGGCGAACCCGGAGCTCGCCTCCGGCGTCGACGGTGGCGACGACCTCGCAGGCGATGTCGCGGGCGGCGAAGCGGGCGCGGCACTCGGCGACGGCCTCCGGCGCGGCGCAGAGCAGGAACCCGTACATGGGGAACGCGGTCACCCAGGTGGTGAGCGCCACCCCCGGCGGACGCGGCATCGCGTCGAGGTCGACACTCGCCCCGCAGCCGCTCGGCTCGAGGAGCATCGCGAGCGAGCCGAGCACCCCGGCCATGCTGACGTCCCGGGCGGCGAGGCAGATCCCGTCCTCGGCGAGCGCGGGGAGGACGCGGACGTCGTCGGCGAGCCGCCCGCCCCGTTCCGCCGACGAGCTGAAGTAGGGGTGGTCGCTGCGCATCGTCCCCTCGAGGCAGCAGGCGAGGAGCACCGCCTGCCCCGGGGCGACGTTGCGTGAGCTG
>VBHE01000353.1:6017-6546 GCA_005889515.1 Chloroflexota bacterium
CGACCGCGGCGACGCCGGCGCCGCGCGGGTCACCGGCGACGAAGGGCGGGAAGAGCGCCTCGCCACCGGCGACGACCCGGGACGGGCCGGCGTCGATGACCGCGGCATCGTCGCCGGGGCCGTGGATCCAGTCGCCGGCCCCGAGCACCTCGCCGACCAGCGCCAGCGACGCCTTGGCTCGCAGCCCGGGCGACTCGCGGACCGCCCGGATCACCTCGTCGAGCTCGTCGATCACCACCCCCTCATCTTGCACGGAACGACATGCACATTTACTATCGGACATATGGCCCGGCCCGACTTCCTCGACCTCCCCGTCCGCGAGCCCAAGCCACGCCGCGCCGGGATCACCCACGTCCTCGACCGGGGCATGCCGCTCGCCGAGCTCTCCGGCGTGCTCGGGGTGTGCGCGGAGCACGTCGACATCTGGAAGCTCGGCTGGGGCACCGCGTACCTCGACCCACAGGTGGCGGAGAGGGTTGCCATTCTCCGCGAGCACGACGTGGCGGCGTGCGTGGGCGGGACCCTGCTC
>VBHE01000353.1:6590-7697 GCA_005889515.1 Chloroflexota bacterium
CTGCGTCGAGGTGTCGAACGGGACCCAGCGGCTGCCGATCCTCGAGAAGCGCCGCCTCATCGAGCGCGCCGCCGCCCGCTTCACCGTTCTCGCCGAGGTCGGCGCCAAGGAGGCGGACGCGCCGGTCCACGCCTATGCGTGGGCGGAGGAGGCGGCCGGCGACCTCGAGGCGGGGGCCAGCTGCGTGGTCGCCGAGGGCCGTGAGAGCGGCACCGTCGGGCTCTACTCGGCGGACGGCGCGGTGCGCGCCGAGCTCGTCGACGCGCTGCTCCGCGCCACCCGCCACCGCGTCGTCTTCGAGGCGCCGCGCAAGGACCAGCAGGCGTGGTTCATCCGCCGGCTCGGGCCCGAGGTCAACCTCGGCAACGTCGTCCCCGCCGAGGTGCTCGGGCTCGAGGCGCTGCGCCTGGGGCTGCGCGCCGACACCATCGAGCTGAGCTGCGGCGACGGCGAGGTCCGCGCCGCCGCGGGAACATGAGCAACGTCGTCCCCCGGCGCTATCGCGATGTCTCGGTCGCCGAGATCGACCGCCCGCTCGACGCCGCCTCGCTCCGCGAGCACCTCCTCGGCCGCGACTCCTACCGGCGCACCCGGTTCATCATCGCCCGCCACGGCGAGCAGACCGCGGTGGTGCGGGTCGAGCGGGCGACCGAGGAGCCGCTCTTCTCGCCGATCACCGGCGTCGAGGTGCTCGCCCTCCCCCACGAGTGCGCCCTGCTCCGCCTCCCCGACGTCGACACCGCGGTGCCGAGCCAGCTCGCCGCGGCCGCGGTCGCGCAGGCCCCCGGCGCGCGCTGCGTCGTGGTGCACGGACGCTACGAGCACCTGAGCTTCATCCTCGACCCGCGGCCACTGCGGGTCACGGTCGTCGAGGTGGTGCCGCCCGAGCCGCCGAAGCTCCTCGACCAGTGCCGCAGGGTGCTCGAGACGGCCGACGAGCTCCCGCCGATCGAGCTCGTCCTGCACCCGGTCGACCTCCGCGAGCTCGGCGGCGACGGCGACGGCCGCGACCGACTGCTGCCGTGCCGCGGCTCGGGGGTGACCCTCGACGGGGTGGAGGTCGCCTACCTCGACCAGCATCCCGAGCACCGCGACTGGCTGCTCCTC
>VBHE01000353.1:7733-8272 GCA_005889515.1 Chloroflexota bacterium
CGACTGCCGGGACATCTGCCCGCGGAGGGTCGAGGCGCCCTCGCCGGTGCTGACCAAGTGCTGCCTCCTCGAGGAGCACCTCGAGGTCACCCCGGGGCGGGTGACCGTGCCCTGGGGCGCGTCCCTCGACCTGGTCCGCAGCGGCCTGCGCGAGGTCGCCCGGATCGCGGAGCCGGCGTGGGCGCCCGCCTGAGCGACTCGCGGCTCTACGCCCACCTCTGGGGCACCGACGAGCTGCGCGCGGTCTTCGACGAGGAGGCGCGGCTGCAGGCCTGGCTCGACATCCTCGCCGCCCTCGCCGCCGCGCAGGCGGAGCTCGGGATCATCCCCGCCGCCTCCGCGGAGGCGATCGCCGCCGCCGCATCGGTCGAGGGGCTCGACCTCGACCTCGCCGTCGCCGAGACCCGACGCACCTCCCACTCGACCCTGGGCCTGATCGCGGCCCTCCGGCGGGTGCTCCCCGCCGAGGCGGCGGAGCACGTCTACTACGGCGCCACCGTCCAGGACCTCACCGACACCTGGACCGCGCTCGCCATCCG
>VBHE01000035.1:0-1378 GCA_005889515.1 Chloroflexota bacterium
AGTCGAGGTCGGTCTCGGTCGCCGGCTGCAGGGTCCCGGTCACGTCCACGGTCTGGATGACGGTGCCACGCTCCACGAGCGCGGTCCGAAACGCGGGTGGCGGCGTACCCCGCCGGGACACCAGCAGGCCCACCGTGACGACGACCAGGAGCGCCGCGGCGGGGAGCATCCAGCGACGCAGCCGCAGCCTTGCGGCCATCGAATCCCTATCCCTTCCTGTGCGGAGCGCATGCCCAGGGCACTGCGTACCCTGCGGATGCCGCACCCTACGGGGTTTTGGTCGCCCGCGTCAAGTTCAGCAGACGCGCAACGCCGTCGCCGCGGGTTCAGGCGGGCTCGAGCGCCCTGCCATCCTGCCGGGCGCCGGTGCGCGAACGACCGCGTCCGATGCACTCGGCGACGTGCTGCTCCGCGCCGCGGGCGAGCTCGGCGAGCAGCTCGTGGGCGCAGATCCCGCGAGCGCCGCTGGGGCGGTGCCACACCCCGTCGCCGTCGAGCGTCCAGGCGAGACGGTCGTCGGCGAGGAGGACCTCGACGATGGTCTCCAGCCGCGTCCGCAGCTTCGGGTCGACCACCGGGGCCACCGCCTCGACGCGGCCGTCGAGGTTGCGCCCCATGATGTCCGCCGATCCGATGTACCAGCGCGCGCGCGCGCCGGTGCCGAAGCTGTAGATGCGGGAGTGCTCGAGCCAGCGCCCCACCAGAACACCGGGGCGCACCGCGCACGAGCTGCGCACGATCAGGTCGACGCGCGCCCCCGCGGTCGACGCCGCATACAGCGCCTCGATCATCTCCGGGTCGACGCAGTGGTTGGTCTTGATGACGATGCGCCCGTGGGCCCGCGCCTGCTCACCGATCAGCTCGAGCAGCCCCGGACGCAGGGTGCGCGGCGCCACCAGCAACCGCTGGAAGCGCTGCTGATGGCTGTAGCCCGTGAGGTAGTTGAAGAGGTCGCTCACGTCGGCGCCGATCTCGGGATCGCAGGTCAGCAGCCCCAGATCCTCGTAGAGACGCGCCGTCTGCGCGTTGTAGTTCCCGGTGCCGACGTGGCAGTAGCGGCGGATGACGTCGCCCTCGCGGCGCACCACGAGCGCGGTCTTCGCGTGGGTCTTGAGCCCGACGAGGCCGTACACGACGTGCACGCCGGCGCGCTCCAGCACCCGGGCCCAGGCGATGTTCGCGGCCTCGTCGAAGCGCGCCTTGAGCTCGACGAGCGCGACCACCTGCCTGCCCGCCTCGGCGGCGGCGAAGAGCGCGCGGACGATGGCGCTGTCCCCGCCCGAGGTGCGGTAGAGCGTCTGCTTGATCGCGAGCACGTCGGGATCGCTCGCCGCCTGCTCGATGAAGGCCTCGACCGAGGTCACGAAGGACTCGTAGG
>VBHE01000035.1:1521-2075 GCA_005889515.1 Chloroflexota bacterium
TCGGGACCGATCTCGAGCTCGGGGGTGAGCAGCCCGAGCACCTCGTCGGACATCGTCCCGTCGATCTCGAGGCGCATCACCTGCGGGGAGTGGCGGCGCTTCTGGAGAACCGCCTCGACCGCGCTGAGCACGTCCTCCTCGTGGTCGTCGGTGAGCGCGAAGTCGGCGTTGCGGGTGACCCGGAACGGGTGGTGGCCGAGGATCCGCATCCCCGGGAAGAGCCGGTCGAGATGCGCGGCGATCACCTGCTCGAGGGGGACGCAGCGCTCGCCGTCGGGGAGCACGACGAAGCGCGGGAGAAGCGGCGGCACCTTGACCCGGGCGATCCGCGTGGCCCGTCCGTCGGGGTCGCCGACCACCACCGCGAGGTTGAGCGAGAGGCTGCTGATGTAGGGGAAGGGGTGGGCGGGGTCGACTGCGAGCGGGGTGAGCACCGGGAAGACCTGCTCGTCGAAGACCCGGTCCAGATGGCCGCGGTCCTCGTCGTCGAGGGTCGCGTAGGTGCTGAACCGCACCCCCGCCTCGGCGAGCAGCGCGCTGACCGCGCTGAACGC
>VBHE01000035.1:2169-10904 GCA_005889515.1 Chloroflexota bacterium
GGTCGGCGACGCGCACCTCGAAGAACTCGTCGAGGTTGGTGCTGAAGATGGCCAGGAACTTGGCGCGCTCGAGCGGCCGCTGCCCGGTGTCCTCGGCCTGCACGAGCACCCGGGCGTTGAACTCGAGCCAGCTGAGATGCCGGTTGAGGAACCGGGAGGGCTGGTCCGCCGGCGTCCCCGTGGCGCCGTCGGCGGCCGCGCCGGTGGTGGTGCCCATGGTCAGCCGAGCTCCTCCACGTTGCCGGTCTGCAGGTAGACGAGGTCCTCGCCCATGTTCGTCACCCGGTCGGCGATGCGCTCGAGGTGGTGGGCGACGAGGGTGAGCCGGGTCGCGCAGGCGGCGTCCTCCTCTCCCGCGGCGCAGGCGTGCACCTCCTCGTCGAAGAGCCGGCGGTAGATGCGGTCCACGCGGTCGTCGTGGGAGGCGACGATCCGCGCTCCCTCGACGTCGCCCTCGACCACCGCCGCGAGCATCTCGTCGAGCTGGATGCCGCAGAGCTCCGCCATCCGGGTCAGGTCGTCGAGCCTCCCCGCCGGGCGGTGCTCGCAGAGCTCGCGCCCGATCTTGGCGATGCTCACGCAGTGGTCGCCCATCCGCTCGAGCTCGGCGGACATGTGCAGGTAGGCGAGCATCCGGCGGAGGTCGCCGTCGACCGGGGCCTGGGTGACGATGGTGACGACCGCCAGCTCGCGCATCCGCAGCTGGAGAGCGTTGAGCTCGGTGTCGCCCGTGATCACCGCCTCGCACCGGGCGGCGTCTCCCCCGACCAGCGCCTCCACCGCGGCGGCGATCCCGTCCTCGACGAACCGAGCTCCCCGTCGAGAACCCTGCGCATCGAGTGAGGGAAGGCATCGCTCATGGTCCGCCCCAGCCAGAGCCCACCTGCCCCCTCCCGATCGTCACGGCGCGCAGGGTGCACGCCGACACCGGACTCGTATGCTCACCCATCGCCTCCGATCGGTGGTGACCACGAGATTAACAAGCGGGGGGGCGATCAGCGCATCCTGCTTCGAATGGGTCGTCTGAAGCGATGCGTGGCGGCCGCCGGGTGACCGGGCGGTCAGGCGTCGAAGTCGAGGGTGACGGCGGGGCTCGCCGGGTGCGACTGGCAGGCGAGGACGAAGCCGGTGTCGACCTCCTCGCGTTCGAGGGCGTGGTTGCGGTCCATGATGACCGCCCCCTCGAGCACCCGCGCCCGGCAGGTGCCACACACCCCGTCCCGGCAGGCGAAGGGGGCGTCGGGGCGCACCCGCAGGGTCGCGTCGAGGATGCGCTCGCCGTCCGGCGCGAGCTCGAAGCTGGAGCTGCGCCCGTCGAGCATCACCGTGACCCGGCTGATCCCCTCGGCGACCGCCGCCGGCGGCGGGGGAGGGGAGGGGTCGGCGCCGGCGTGGAAGAGCTCGCTGTGGATGTGCGCCGCCTCGACCCCGCGCCCGGCGAGGGTGGCGCGAGCGCCCTCGATCATCGCGCGCGGCCCGCAGACGAACCACTCGTCGACCCCGGCGGGGTCGACGAGGCCGTCGAGCACCCGGGAGAGGCGATCGGGGTCGAGCCGGCCGCTCAGCAGCTCCGCCTCCTGCCGCTCCCGGGAGAGGACGTGGACGAGGTGGAAGCGCGCGGGATGGCGGTTCTTGAGGTCGCAGAGCTCCTCGAGGAACATGATGCTCGCGGTGGTGCGGTTCCCGTAGAGGAGGGTGACCCGGCTGCGGGGCTCGACCGCCAGGGTCGTGGCCAGCAGCGAGAGCACCGGGGTGATGCCGCTCCCGGCGGCGATGAAGGCGTGGTGCCGCGAGCGCGCGGGGTCGAGAGCGGTCTGGAAGCGCCCCGTCGGGGTCATCACCTCGAGCACGTCGCCGGCCCGCAGGCGCGCGTGCGCATAGGACGAGAACGCCCCGCCCTCGAGCCGCTTCACCGCGATGCGCAGCACCCCCGAGCCCGCCGCGGTGCAGATCGAGTAGTTGCGCCGCAGCTCGTCCCCGGCGACCCGGCAGCGCACCGAGACGTGCTGCCCCTGGACGAAGTCGTAGACGTCGCGGAGCCCGTCGGGGATCTCGAAGGTGATGGTCACGGAGTCCTCGGTGAGCGGCTCGACCGCGGCCACCCGCAGCCCGTGGAGGACGGCGTGGCGGCGCGGCGGCGCCGCGGGCGGGACCGAGCCCACCGCTACCACCGCGCCCCGGGGTGGGAGCGGTGGAGGTGCTGCATCTCGGCGAGAAGGTGGCCGAAGCGCTCGGTGTGGAGACCGCGCCGCCCTCCCGTGGGAGCCCAGGTGTCCGCCGGGCGGCGCAGCGTCGCCTCGGTGAGCACCGCGTCGACGGCGGCGTCCCACCCCGGCCGCAGGCCGTCGGGGTCGGGGCCGATCCCGAGCGCGACCGCCTCCGCGGTGACGCCGTCGCGCTCGAAGAGCTCGGCGGTGAAGGGCCACATGCGGTCGAGCCCCGCCTGCATCCGGCGGTGGCTCTCCTCGGTCCCGTCGCCGAGGCGCAGCGTCCACTGCAGCGCGTGGTCGCGGTGGTATGCGACCTCCTTGACCGCTTTCGCCGCCACCGCGGCGAGCGTGGAGTCGGTCGACCGCGTCAGCGCCTCGAGCAGCCCGAGCTGATACGTCGACCAGAGCAGCTGGCGGGCGATGGTGGAGCCGAAGTCGCCGTTCTCCTGCTCCACGAGCAGGCAGTTGACGAAGTCGCGCTCCTCACGGAGGTAGGCGAGGTCGTTCTCGTCACGCCCCCGTCCCTCGAGCCCCCCCGCATGTGTCAGCAGCGTCCGCGCCTGGCCGAGGAGGTCGAGGGCGATGTTGGTGAGGGCGACGTCCTCCTCGAGCTCGGGCGCCCGCGACGCCCATTCGGCGAGGCGGTGGGAGAGGACGAGGCCGTCGTCGCCGAGCCGGAGCGCACAGGCGGTCCGGACCTCGACCTCGGTCACAGGTTCCGCACCTCGTCGGGGATGTCGTAGAAGGTCGGATGCCGGTAGACCTTGTCGGCGGCGGGGTCGAAGAACGGGTCCTTCTCGTCGGGGGAGGACGCGGTGATCGCGCTCGCCGGCACCACCCAGATGCTCGAGCCCTCCCCGCGGCGGGTGTAGACGTCGCGCGCGTTGCGCAGCGCCATCGTCGCGTCGGCGGCGTGGATGCTGCCCGCGTGGGTGTGGGAGAGCCCGCGGCGGCTGCGCACGAACACCTCCCAGAGCGGCCACTCCCCCGACGAGCTCACTTTCTCTGGGGGGGCGTCCCCCCCCTCGCTCCGGCGGCAGAGCCGCCTGCGCTCACCCCGCCCCAATTGATGAGCAAGCTCATGCCGCCGGCTCCCGACGCCGCTTCTCGGCGTAGGCGAGCGCGGCCTCGCGCACCCACGCACCCTCCTCATGGGCGGCGACGCGGTGGGCGAGCCGCTGCCGGTTGCAGGGACCGTCGCCGCGCACCACGGCGCGGAACTCCTCCCAGTCGAGGGCGCCGAAGTCGTAGTGTCCGCGCTCCGCGTTCCAGCGCAGCTCCGGGTCGGGCAGGCTGACCCCGAGCACCTCGGACTGGGGAACGGTCATGTCGACGAAGCGCTGGCGCAGCTCGTCGTTGGAGTGGCGCTTGATCCGCCACGCCGCCGACCGCGCCCCGTGGGCGGACTCGGCGTCCGGGGGACCGAACATCATCAGCGAGGGCCACCACCAGCGGTTCACCGCGTCCTGGGCCATCGCAAGCTGCGCCGCGGTGCCGTGGCTCAGGGTGTGGAGCAGCTCGAATCCCTGGCGCTGATGGAAGGACTCCTCCTTGCAGATGCGCGTCATCGCCCGTGCGTAGGGTCCGTAGGAGCAGCGGCAGAGCGGGATCTGGTTGGTGATCGCGGCGCCGTCGACGAGCCAGCCGATGGCGCCGACGTCGGCCCAGGTCAGCGTCGGGTAGTTGAAGATGCTCGAGTACTTCTGCCGTCCGCGGTGGAGGAGGTCGAGGAGCTGGTCGCGGCTCGTCCCCAGGGTCTCGGCGGCGGCGTAGAGGTAGAGGCCGTGACCGGCCTCGTCCTGCACCTTCGCCATCAGGATCGCCTTGCGGCGCAGCGACGGCGCCCGGGTGATCCAGTTCCCCTCCGGCTGCATCCCGATGATCTCGGAGTGGGCGTGCTGGGCGATCTGCCGGACCAGGGTCGCGCGGTAGGCGTCGGGCATCCAGTCCCGCGGCTCGATGCGCTGCTCGCCCTCGACGGTGCGCCGGAAGTGCTCCTCCAGCGCCTCGGTCGGATCCACCCGTCCTGCCTCGCCTACCTACCGTCCGAACGTTCGGTCGTTTACCATCTGAGTGTAGGGACTCACACAGGATCCCGTCAAGGCCACGACCGAGGAGGAGGATGAGCGTACCCGGAGCGACGCGGATCGCCTACACCCCCGAGCGGCTGCTCGCCGTCGCCGTCGAGGTCTTCAACCTGCGCGGCTACGACGGCACGAGCATGGAGGACCTCGCCCGGGCGACGGGGATCACCAAGTCGTCGATCTATCACCACGTGCGCAGCAAGGAGGAGCTGCTCCGCCTCGCGGTGAGCCGCGCCCTCGACCGCATCTTCGCCGTCCTCGACCAGCCCGCCGCCCGGACGGGCCGCGCCATCGACCGCCTCGAGCACGTCGTCCGCGCCTCCGCGCGGGTGCTCGTCGACGAGCTCCCCTACGTGACCCTGCTGCTCCGGGTCCGCGGCAACACCGCGACCGAGCAGTGGGCGCTCGAGCGGCGGCGCGAGTTCGACCGCGTGGTCGCGACCCTCGTCGCCCGGGCGGTCGCCGACGGCGACCTCGACGACACCGTCGAGCCGCGGCTCGCCACCCGGCTGCTGTTCGGGATGCTGAACTCGGCGGTGGAGTGGTACGAGCCGGCACGCGCGGACGCGACCGCCGACCTCGGCGCGGCGGTGTGGCGGCTCGCCTCGGCCGGGCTGCGCCGCCGGCCTGCGGGCTCGTGACCGCCGCCTGATCCCGGGTCAGGAGCCGCGCAGGGCGACGATCGGCTCGAGCCGCGCCGCGCGCAGCGCGGGGAGGACACCGAACACCAGGCCGATGCCGGCGGCGATCATCAGCCCGATGGCGGCCACCGGGGGCGAGAAGACGGTGACCAGGCTGGTGAAGCGGTCGAGGGCGAAGGTGCTCGCGCCTCCCAGGCCGACGCCGAGCAGGCCGCCGACGGCGCTGATCACCGCGGCCTCGAGCAGGAACTGGCGGAGGATGTCGCTGCGCCGTGCGCCGAGCGCCTTGCGCAGGCCGATCTCCGCGATCCGCTCGGTGACCGACACCAGCATGATGTTCATCACCCCGATGCCGCCGACGAGCAGCGAGATGCCGGCGACGCCGGCGAGCAGCAGGGTGAGCGCGGTGCTGGTGGCGTCGAGGGTGCTGAGGATCGACGCCTGGGTGGTGATGGTGAAGTCCGCCTGGGCCGGGTCGGTGATCCGGTGGGTCTGCAGCAGCAGGTCGTCCACCTCCTCGGTGGCGCTGTCGATGGCGTCACGGCTGTCGGCGCTGACCAGGATGCGCTGCACGCTGGTGAGCGAGCCGCCGGTGATGAGCTCGCCCTGGGCGGTGGAGATGGGGACGACCGCGAGGTCGTCGGGGTTGAAGAGACCCTGGGCGCCGCGCGGCTGGAGGATCCCGATCACCCGGAAGGGGACATGCTGGATGTCCACCAGCGAGCCGATGGCGTTGCCGCCGGGGAAGAGGTTCGCCGCGGTGGTCGGCCCGAGCACGGCGACGTGCGCGTGGTCTCGGACGTCGCGGTTGGTGATGAACGAGCCGCTGTCGACGTAGCGAGCGTTGGTGAGCAGCCAGTCGGGGGTCGAGCCGGTCACCGACGAGGTCCAGGTCACCGGCCCGGCGACCATGATCGCGTTGTTCCGGCTCACCACCGGGGCGACCCCGGCGACGTCGGGGGCCACCGAGCGATCGCCGAGGGCGGCGGCGTCGTCCATGGTGAGCGTCGTCGACGAGCCCAGCCCGGTGCGCACCCCGCCGGAGGTGACGCTCCCCGGGGTGACGGTGATCAGGTTGGTGCCGAGGCGGCTGATCCTCGAGCCGATGCTGGTGCGGGTGCCGAGCCCGATGCCGACGGTGATGATGAGCGCGCCGACGCCGATGAGGATTCCCAGCGCGGTGAGCAGCGAGCGCAACCGGTTGCCGCGGACCGCGCGCAGACCGGTGAGAGCGGTCTGGAGGACGGTCATGCCGACGCGGCGTCCTCGACGATCATCGGGGAGGCTGCGCGGCGCCGTGGAGCCCTGGCGGTTCGTGGCTTCGCCGCTCTGGCCCGCCGTCCGTCGAGCTCGATCGCCGTCCCCACCGCCTCCTCGGTGAGCACGCCGTCGCTGATCCTCACCACCCGGGGCGCGACCGAGGCGATCTCCGGGTCGTGGGTGATGAGCACGATCGTCCGGCCGTCCTTGTGGAGCTGCTCGAGGATCGCCAGGATGTCCCTCGTCGACGTGGTGTCGAGGTTTCCGGTCGGCTCGTCCGCGAGGATCAGCTCGGGGTCGGTGACGAGCGCGCGGGCGATGGCGACGCGCTGCTGCTGGCCGCCGGAGAGCTGGTTGGGGGTGTGGTCGACGCGGTGGTCGAGCCCGACCATCCCGAGCGCGCGCATCGCCGTCTCGCGCCGGCGCGACGCCCGGCGGTAGAGGAGGGGCAGCTCGACGTTGCGCCAGGCGGTGAGCTTCTTGAGCAGGTGGAACTGCTGGAAGACGAAGCCGATGCGGAGGTTGCGGATGTGGGCGAGCTGGTCGTCGCGCATCCGCATCACGTCCTCGCCGGCGAAGAGGTAGCGCCCCGAGGTGGGGATGTCGAGACAGCCGAGGATGTTCATCAGCGTCGACTTGCCCGACCCCGAGGGGCCGATGATGGCGACGAAGTCCCCGCGGCGCACCTCGAGGTCGACGTCGCGCAGCGCGCGCACGATGGTCTCGCCGGCGCCGTAGGTCTTGCAGACCTTCTCGAGATGCAGGACGGCGTGCTCGCCGCCGGTCACCGCGCACCCGTGCGATCGCAGCTCATCCTCTTCCCTCCGGCCTCCGATCTCTGCACCGTCCCCTTACGAGGATCGGGGGTCGACTTCAAGAGCGGAGCAAGAGGTCGGTAAGAGATCGGCAAGAGACGGGTCAGCCGGGCCCCGAACGTCCTCCGGAGGGCAGGCGGAGCGCCGCCAGCGCGCCGAACGCCGCGACCGCGGCCGTGACGAGCACGGTGGGGAGGAAGGTCGGGCCCGACAGCGGCAGCGGCATGTCGCCGTGGAGGAGGACCAGCCGCTCCTGCACCGTCCCCGCGGCACCCTGGGAGCCCGGCGACCACGGCGGCAGGACCAGCGCCGAGCTCACCAGCGCGAGGCCGACGGCGGTGGGCAGGACCACGCAGAGCGCGGCGACGGCGGCGGCGCCGGCGGCCTTCCGGGTGGCGGCGCCGACCGTGGCGGTGAGCGGCGCGAGCGCGACGCCGAGCCCGGCGGCGCGCACGCAGGCGAGGAGCGCCAGCCGCCCCGCCGCCGAGGGCGCCACCCCGTGGAGCAGGTAGGTGGCGAGGGCGACGAGGAGCAGTCCGGCGACGACCGTCCAGCGCGCCCCGATGCGCGCGGTCAGCGCCGACGACGCCGCCATCGCCGCAGCCGCGAGCACGGCGGGAAGGACGAGGCTGGTCGCGACCTGGAGGGCGCCGAGGTGGCCGGCGCCCTGGAGCAGCAGCGGCACCTCGAGGAACCCGGCGCCGAGCACCGCGGCGCAGAGCGCGAGGAGCAGCGGCCCGACCGCCGCCGCCCGCGGCCGCAGCGCGGTGAGGTCGACGAGCGGGTGGGGGACCGAGAGCTCGACCACCGCGAACAGGGCGAGGGCGAGGACGCTCCCGCAGAGGAGCCCGAGCACCGCGTAGGAGGTCCACCCCCAGGCCGCCCCCTGGAGCAGCGCGAGCAGCAGCGCGGCGAGGGCGAGGGCGGCGGTCGCCATCCCGGCGACGTCGGGGCGCGCGCCGGGCTCGCCGGCCGTCACCGGCAGCCAGAGCCGGGCCCCCACGAGCGCCGCGGCTCCGAGGAGCGCGGCGGCGAGCAGCGTCACCCGCCAGGGCAGCCCGCCGCCGAGCCAGGCGCCGAGCGCGGGCGCGAGCGCCGGGNNNNCGCCGAGCAGGGCGGTGGCCCCTCCCCGGCCCGGCCTCAGCCGTCCGGCGAGGGTCAGCGCCGCCGGGACCATCACCCCGGCGGCGGCGCCCTGGAGCGCGCGCATCGCCAGCAGCGGGGCGAGGCCCCAGGCGAGCGCGGCGAGCGCCGACGCGGCGGCGAGGACGGCGAGCGACCAGCGCAGCAGGCGGGCGGCGCCGGCGCGGTCCCCGATGCCCGCGGCGACGGGGAGGGTCAAGGCCATCGCGACGACGGGGACGGTGATCGCCAGCCGCGCCCCGGAGGCGGTGGCGCCGAGGCCGGTGTGGAGCGACGGGATCGCCCCGCCGAGCACGCCGGCGTCGAGGATTCCCAGGACCGCGGCGCCGCCGAGCACGGCGAGCCCGAGCCGCGGACGGGTGGAGACGACCGGGACGGGGGCGGCGGCGGCGCGCGATCGAGCCGGCCGCGGCGTCGCGACCGGGCGGGGCTTCGCCACCGGACGGGGCTTCGCCACCGGGCGGGGCTTGGCCGCGGCGTGCGGCGTCGGCAAGGCGATGGCGGGGGTCGCGGTGGCGCGACCCCTGGCGGTGCCCCCCGCCACCCGGGGTGCAGTCCGGGCGGCGGGGGGCGGTGCCGGCC
>VBHE01000354.1 GCA_005889515.1 Chloroflexota bacterium
CGGGGCCGCCGGCCGGCCGGCGGCGGGGCCGCCGGGCGCGAGCCGGGGCCGCGGGCGCCGGCGGGGGCTCGGCGTGCTCGACCGGCGCCGGCGCCCCCGTGGTGCCCGAGCCGGGCCGCGAGCGCCGGCGCGGGGCCCGGGGCCGGGGGGTGCCGGCCTCCGGCGCGGCGGCGGGGGCCGGCGCCTCCGGGGCGGCCTGCTCGGAGGTCGTGCCGGCCGGGCGGCGGCGCGGCCGCCGGGCTCGGGCTGGCGTCCGCGGCGTTGCGGCCGGGGGCTCCGCGACCTCGGCGACGGCGGGCTCGGCGGCCGCATCCGTGGTCGCGGCCGCCGCCTCGGCGCCGTTGCGGCGGCGGCCGCGACCGCCCCGCCGCCCGCGCCGTGTCGGCCGCCGCCCCGGGGCCTCGCCCTCGACCGCGGGCGCGTCGCTCTCCGCCGCGGGCTCGGGGACCTCGGCGAGCGGGGACGGCAGCGGGAGCGGCACCGACAGCGGCGGCTCGTCGCCCCGGCCCGGGCGGCCGACGAGCGCCTCCGCGGCGGAGCGCAGCGTCGAGAGCAGGCTGCGGCGGCGGCCATGGGCAGGCGGCGCCACCGGCGTCGAGACCTCCGCCGGCGACCCGACCGCGCCGGCCACAGGCTCGATGACCGCCGCCTCGGCCGTCGCCGCCGGCGTGCGACGGCGGCGGGTCGTGCCCGCGCCCGTCGACGTCTCGGCGGCCGCCTCCGCGATCCGGCGGCGCACCCGCACCGGCTGGGCGGCGGCGCCCTCGGCGGCCTTCTGGGCGGCCCCGGCGGCGCGGGCCGCAGGGCCGGTCCGGCGCCGTTTCGCGCTGAGCCGCTGCACCGCCTGCCGGGCGGCGGCCTGCTCGGCCGCCTGCTTGGTGGTCCCCGTCCCGGTCCCGTAGACCTCGCCGGCCACCACCGCGTCGGCGCTGTACATGCGCCGGTGTCCCGGCCCGCCGACCGCGGTGACCCGGTAGGTCGGGGTGCTGCTCAGCTTCTCCTGGGCCACCTCCTGGAGCTTGCCCTTGTGGTTCTCGTCGCTCCAGTCGGCGAGGTCGCCGATGTTCTGGAGGAAGACGCGAGTCGCCACCCGGTAGCCGTGGTCGAGGAAGATCGCCCCGATCAGGGCCTCGAAGGCGTTGGCGAGCAACGACGGGAGGCGGTTCGCGCCGGTCTTGGCCGCGCCCTTGCCGAGGAGGAGCGCGTCGCCCAGACCGAGCCGCTCGGCGAACCCCGCGAGCGACATGGTGTTGACCAGCGCCGCCCGCAGCTGGGTGAGCTGTCCCTCGTCGTAGCCCGGGAAGCGCTTGAAGAGGTACTCGCCGACCACCAGCTCGAGCACGGCGTCGCCGAGATACTCGAGACGCTCGTTGTCGTGACCCGGGCCGCTGGGACGGCCCCGCTCGTTGTTCCACGAGGCGTGGGTCATGGCCTCGCGGAGGAGCTCCGGTCGGCGGAAGCGGACGTTGATCCGCTCCTGGAGAGACGTGAGGCGGGCCTGCTCGTCGGTCTCCAGGGCTTCCGGGGCTAGGAGGCGATCCCCAGCTTCTCCTGGACGTAGTCCCAGGCCTGCCCCACCGTTCCGATCTTCTCCGCGTCCTCGTCCGAGATCTCCATCCCGTACTCCTCCTCGAACGCCATGATGAGCTCGACGAGGTCCAGGCTGTCCGCGTTCAGATCCTCCACGAACGACGCTTCGAGGGTCACCTGATCCGCCTCGACGCCGAGCTGGTCGACCACGATCGACTTGAACTTCTCGAAGCTGGTGTCTGGCATCGGTGCTCCCTTGGTGTGTGTCGGACGCGTCCGCCGCGTCGGCGGCGGTGTCAGTGTGACCGGACTCGACGGGGATCGGGGCGCTCCAGGCGAAGGGTCCGGAGGCCCCGTCCAGGATCGGCGGCGGCCCCTGCCCCTCGATGGAACTCACGAGAGGCGAAGCGGTTTCGCGGCGCTCCGGCGAGGGCCGGGGAGGAGGCGGAGTGTCGACCGGCGCCACCGCGTCGGCGACCGCCCGGGCGGCGGTGGTGCGCTGCCGGCGGGGGCGCGGTCGCGCCGTCGGCGCCGTCTCGGGCGGCGCCTCCGGGGCCGCGGGGGCGGCCTCCGCGGCCGCGGGGCCGGGCTCCGCCGCGGCCGGCCGGCGCCGGGCCCCGGGCGCATCGCCGTCGCCGGGAGCCTCCGCCGGCTCGGCGGGGGTGGCGTCGACCGCGATCGTCTCGATGGCTGCCGCCGCCTCGGGCAGGCCGGACTCGACCGGGGTCACCGCCCCGCTGCGGGGGCGCCGGCCGGAGGCGCGCCGCCGGGCGGGCGGGCCAGGTGCCGAGACCTGCTCGGGGGGGGCGCCGGAGGGTGTGTCGGGTGGGCCGAGTTCCGGCGTGAGGGACACGATCGTGGTCGATTCTAGCGATGGCACAGGTTCTTCCCCCGGACGCGGGGCCTGGAGCACTAGGCCGCCAGGCCTCCGTCGACGTGGAGGACGTGACCGTTGATGTACGCGGCCTCGGGCGCGGCGAGGAACGCGACCGCGGCGGCGACCTCGTCCACGGTCCCGATTCGGC
>VBHE01000036.1:0-372 GCA_005889515.1 Chloroflexota bacterium
GCTCTCGATCGAGCACATCCTCTGCGAGCTCGTCGAGGACGCCCTCTTCGGAGGCCGCGACCTGGGCGGTGCCCATGACGACCACGGAGATGCCGCCTGATGCTGGACGACTTCACGCCCGAGCTCTTCGGGCAGATCGACTCCGACGTGGTGATCCGCTCCCGCGCCCCGCTGCGGATCAGCTTCTGCGGCGGCGGCACCGACCTCATGCCCTACGCCGCGGAGCGCGGCGGGCTCGTGCTCAGCGCGACCGTGAAGCGCTACGCGTACACCACGCTGCGGCTGCTGCAGGAGCCCGAGATCCGGGTCCGCTCGCTCGACTACGACACCAGCCATCGCTACACGCTCGACGAGCCGCTGATCTACGACGGC
>VBHE01000036.1:426-10335 GCA_005889515.1 Chloroflexota bacterium
GTCCGGTCTCGGCGCGAGCTCGGCGCTCGTGGTGTCGATGATCGGCGCCTTCCAGGCGTGGCGGCGGCTCAGCCTGAGCCGCTACGACATCGCCCACCTCGCCTACCTCCTCGAGCGCAAGGACGTCGGCATCGCCGGCGGCATGCAGGACCAGTACGCGGCCGCGTTCGGGGGCTTCAACCTCATCGAGTTCAATGGGGAGCGCGACGTCATCGTCAATCCGCTTCGCGTCGACGCCCCGATCGTGCACGAGCTCGAGTACTGCAGCCTGCTCGTCTTCACCGGCGCCACCCGGCTCTCCAGCCGGATCATCGACACCCAGGTGCGCGGCTACGAGGCCGGCGACCCCGCGGTCGTCGACGCCTTCGAGCACATGAAGGCCCTCGCCGTCGACGCGAAGGCGGCGCTGCTCCGCGGCAAGGTGCTCGAGCTCGGCGAGATCCTCGACGAGCAGTGGCAGCACAAGAAGAGCACGTCGAGCGCGATCAGCAACCCGCACATCGACCGGCTCTACGGGGAGGCCCGGGCCGCCGGAGCGGTCGGCGGGAAGATGAACGGCGCCGGTGGCGGCGGCTTCATGTACCTGATCTGTCCGTTCGACCGCAAGCCGGACGTGGTCGCGCGGCTCACCGCGCTCGGCGCCGAGGTGTCGCCCGTCGCCTTCGACTTCGACGGGATGCAGTCCTGGCTGACCGATCCCCAGGAGCGGTCCACGCGGATGGCGGTGGCGGTCGGGTGACCGGCGACCGCCGAGCGGTGCTCCTCGACCGCGACGGGGTGATCACCCGCCGTCGCCAGGACTACGTGAAGTCCTGGGACGAGGTCGAGCTGCTCCCCGGAGCCGCCGACGCGCTCGCGCGCCTCTGCGAGGCGGGGTATCGCGTCGCCGTGGTCACCAACCAGTCGGCGGTCGGCCGCGGGCTGATGACCATGGACACCCTGGACGCGATCCACCGCGCCCTCGACACGGTCGTCGGCGCGGCAGGCGGCGAGATCGACGCCTTCCTCGTCTGCCCGCATCGACCCGACGCGGGCTGCGACTGCCGCAAGCCGCAGCCCGGGCTCCTCCTCCAGGCCGCGCGCCGGCTCGGGATCGATCTCGCCACCACTCCGATGGTCGGCGACCAGCCCAGCGACGTCGCCGCCGCCCATCCTCGTCGGCGAGGATGCGCCCGCGCCGCCCGGCTGCTCGGTCGCGGCCGACCTCGCCGGCGCCGTCGACCTCATCCTCGCCGAGCCGAACTAGGGAGTGCCCGTGTCCCCCACCTCCGCGTCGCGCGTCCTCATCCTCATCGCCACCTACAACGAGCGCGAGAACATCCCGACCCTCCTCGAGAGCGTGTTCGCGCACGTCGACGCCGACGTCCTGCTCATCGACGACAGCTCCCCCGACGGCACCGGCGAGATCGCCGACGCCATCGCCCGCACCGAGCCGCGGCTCCACGTCGTCCATCGCGAGGGCAAGCAGGGGGTCGCGAGCGCACACGTGCTCGGGTTCCGCCACGCGCTCGATCACGGCTACGACGCCATGGTCGAGATGGACGCGGACTTCTCGCACCCGCCGGAGGACCTTCCCCGTCTGCTCGAGGCGTCCCGCCGCGCGGACGTGGTGCTGGGCTCGCGGGCGGTGCCGGGAGGAGCCATCCTGGGTCGCTCGCGGACGCGCAACCTTCTGACCCGTCTCGGCTGCGCGTACGCGCGCACCGTGCTCGCCCTGGGGGTGCGCGACTGCACCGGCGGCTTCCGCTGCACGACCCGCGCGGCGCTCGAGATCATCGACTGGAGCAGGGTGACGTCGCAGGGCTACGGCTTCCAGCTCGAGCTGAACCGGGCCTGGACGCTGGCCGGAGCGCGGTTCGAGGAGCTCCCGATCCGCTTCCCGGATCGCCGCGCCGGCACGTCGAAGATGACGACGTCGATCCTGGTCGAGTCACTGCTCGTGGTGCTGCGGCTGCGTTTCGGGCTGATCCCCAGCGCGCTGAAGTCGCAGGTCCGCCGAGCGACACCCGCTCACTGAGCGACCCGCGATGCGCGGACGCGGATATCGGCCTGCCCTCGACGGACTGCGAGCGCTCGCCGTGCTCTCGGTCCTCGCGTACCACACCTGGGCGGGCGCCTTTCCCGGCGGCTGGGTCGGCGTGGACGTCTTCTTCGTCCTCAGCGGCTACCTGATCACCTCGATCCTCCTCGCCGAGCACGAGCGAACCGGGAGGATCTCATTCGGCCGGTTCTACCTCCGACGAGCACTGCGTCTCTTCCCGGCGCTCGCCGCCTGCATCCTGGCCGCGCTCGCCCTGGCCGAGACCCAGGGGCCCGGCCTCACCGCCGTCACCGCCCGCGAGGCGGCGGCCGCAGCGGTCTACGTCTCCAACTGGTGGCTGGTTGCGAACCCTCACGCACCCGCCGGGCTGCTCCGACACACCTGGTCGCTCTCCATCGAGGAGCAGTTCTATCTCTGCTGGCCGGTGCTGCTGTGGGCACTGCTCGCAGTCCTCGGCCAGCGCGCCGTGCTCTGGGGAGCGCTGACGGGCATCGCGGTGGTGGTCGGGTACCGCCTCGTGCTCACCGCCATGCTCCCCCTCCCCTACCTCACCTACTACCGCACCGACACCCGCGCAGATGCGCTCCTCATCGGTGCCGCCGTCGCCGGTCTCGCCGCACGCGGAACCCTGGCACACGTCCCGGGTCTCGCGCTGCGCCTCGCCGCCGCGGTGGGGATCGTTGGTCTCTCGGCCGTCGTCCTCGCCGCCGCCGCCGTGGTGGCGGCCGTGGTCGCGCCCCACGGATGGTCCCTCCTAGAGCGCGCGTTGAGCTGGGGTCCCCTCGTGTCCGTGGGCCGCATCTCCTACGGCGTCTACCTCTTCCACATCGTCATCTGGCAGGGGCTCCTCGCCCCCCACATCTCCAGCGGACCGCTCGCGGCGGTGCTGACGGCCGCGCTCACACTCGGCGTCGCGACCGCCTCCTTTCGCTACCTCGAAACCCCGTTCCTGCGGATGAAGGAGCGGCTCGGGAGCCGGCGTCCCGCCGCGGTCCCCGAACTACCCGTCGCCGCCTGAGCTATCCGGCGGAGATCGCCGGCTCGAGCCGTCGGTGGATCGCTCGCCGGCCCCCGCAGCACACGTACACGGCGGCGCCCGCTCCGACGAGGAGAAGCCAGGGCACGAAGCGACCGGGGGCGCCGACGGTGCCGTTGCCCACGTCGATCAGAGCGGCGTAGGAGAGCGCGATCCACCCGCCGACGAGCCCCAGCTCGGCCCACGACGTCGCGCCGTCGCGCAGCGAGTGACCGGCGCGGGCGACGCACCACACCAGGACGGGTGCGAGCACGACGAGGTCGTGGACGAGGAGATGGGGGGCACAGAGCAGCGAGAGCAGGACAGCGCCTCCGAGCGCGTACTCGAGCCTGTCCGGGTGGCGCCGGGAGACCGATCCCAACGTGGCCGCCAGGGCGACGGCGAGGGCGCCGCCCAGAGCGGAGAGCGCCTGGGCCGCGAGCCCCTGCTGCAGGTTCGAGTAGACCAGCCCGGTGAAGCCGAGCATGGTCGGGAGCGGAGAGACCTCGATGGAGTTCCCCGGCGCCGAGATGAAGGCGAGGGTGCCGTGGACACCGACGAGGAGCAGCGAGGCGACGACCATCGCCCCGGTGGCCGCGACGGCGCCGGCGAGGGCACGGCGCTGGCCCCGTGCGATGAGGAAGGCCACCAGCCCGAACACCAGGTGTGGCTTGGTGATCCCGAAGGCGAGGGCGAGGGCCAGGGCGGCGATCCCATCCCACTGTGCCTGAAGGAGGATCTCGCCCGTCCCGGTGCCGGCGAGCGCGAGCATGCCGACGGCGAGGCGGGCCAGGCGTGGGGTCGATCGCGGCCAGGGAGCGATCCGCACCGCGAGGACGACGGCGGCGAGCACGAGGAGGAACTGGAACACCGCGAAGACGCGGTAGGAGGCGACGTACCCGAGCAGGCTGAAGGGGGCGGCGATCACCGCGCTCAGCGGGGGATTGACGTAGCTGAGCCCCTGCGCCGTGGTGGCGGTGCCCAGCGCCTGGTGGCCCGCGAGCTGGGTCGCCCGGTCGTAGATGTGGGCGCCGTCGCCGCTCCGCCAGCTCTGGGCGGCGACGTAGCTCGACGTATAGTCGCTGGTCCGCACCTGGGAGGGACTGAGCACGCCCCAGACCTCGACGAAGCGAAGCAGCATCAGGGCGGACAGGGCGATCATCAGAATCGCCAGTAGCCTGCGATTGCGCATCGTGGGGACCGTACCGCGCCCTGGCGTGCCACCGGCACACACAGGGGCATCACACCCGTGACGAGCCGATCACCAATGGCACGCCCGGTGATCCCGGGGCGGCCTGGTCGCCGAGAATGGCCGGACAGCAATGCTCACCACCCATCCACGGCGGGCCCGAACGGGACGGCTCGACCGCCGCTTCCTTCCGGCCGGGTCACTGCCGGGCGTCGCCGCCGCGCTGCTCGCCGCCGGGCTTCTCGTCCGCCTCCTCCACGCCCCGCTGGAGGCGCTCCGTGGCGCCGGCTCCGACTACGTCTCCTTCGCCACCGGCTCTCGGATCCTCGCCTCCGGCTCGCGCTGCCTCTACTGCCTCTCCACCCAGGCGGACGCGCAGGCCTCGGTTCTCGGATACCGGCCGGGGCCGTCGGCCACCGGCTTCCCTCACATCTACGCCAACCTGCCGCTCGCGGCGTGGCTGCTCCGCCCCGTCGCCGCCCTGCCCCTCTGGACCGGGATGGCGGTCTTCCTGCTGGCATCGGCGGTCGCCATGCTCGCGGGCGCCCGGCTGCTCGAGAGCCTGCTCCCCCGGTCACTGTCCGGGACCTGGCGAACCCTGCTCGTGGTGACCACCGTGGCCTCGCTCCCCGCGGCGATGACGCTCGTCCTCGGCCAGTGGGGCGGGTTCACCCTGCTCGCGGCCGTCGCCGCGCTCTGGGCGCTGCAGAGCGGCCGGCCGCTCACCGCGGGGCTGCTGCTCTCCGTGCTCGTGGTCAAGCCGCAGCTGGTGTGGCTGCTTCTCCCCCTGCTGCTCGTCGCCTCCCGCTGGCGGGTCGCCGCCGGCTTCGCCCTGGGCGCCGCGGCCTGGTTGGGGAGCGGCCTGCTCCTCATCGGCCCGGGCCAGCTCGCCCAGCTCGTCTCCCTGGTCAGAGCGCGGCAGTCGGCCGAGTCGCTCTATACCGCGGGGCTTCCCGCACTCGTAGGACGCGCCGGCACCGGCGGGGTGTTCGCCGCCGCGGTGGTGCTCACCGCCACGGTTCTCCTTCTCGCATGGCGGTACCGGTCGACGCTGCGCCGTGCGGCACCCGCGGTCACCGTGTCCCTCGGCATCTGCGCCTCGGTGCTCTGCTCTCCCCACGTCTTCTCCGACGACCTGCTCGTCATGGCGGTACCGGTTGCGGTGCTCGCCACGGCGCGGCCTCGGGCGGCGATGGCAGGAGCGGTGCTGCTGAACGCCGCGTTCCTCCTCGACGACAAGATCCTCAACATCGGACCGCGCTGGGCGGAGTCGCTGGTCGTCCTGGGACTCGCATGCTGCCTGGCGCGCGTTGCTGCGCCGGCGCAGCCGCGGCTGGTGCCGGTCGCCTCAGCGGGGTAGGAGGGCGGTCGCGACCAGGTGCTCGACAGTGCGCAGCGCCGCCTCGGCATCGCCCCCGGTCTCGAGCAGATGAACCACCGCCTCGTTGACCGCGCCGACGACCGCATAGGCGAGGGTCTCGAGATCGAGCCCGCCCAGCGGCGACCCCTCGCGCGCCGCGGCGGTGCGCGCCTGGACGAGCACCATCGCCGCGAAGCGCGCGTGGAGCGCCCGGCGCCGCTCCTCGATGGTGGCGCTCACCCCGACCGACTCGATGAGCAGGACGCGGGCGGTGGCGGTGTCGGCGATGCAGCCGCGCACCGCCGTCCGCACCCCGGCGGCGACGCGGCGCCGGGGCTCGGTCTCGGCGGCGACCGCCTCGACGACCGCGCTCAGCAGCCGCTCGCCCTCGCGCTCGAGGAGCGCGGCGAAGGCGTGCTCCTTGCCCGCGAAGCAGGCGTAGAAGGCGCTCTTCGAGCAGCGTGCCCGGGCCACGACGTCGTCGACCGCGGTCTCGTGGTACCCCTGCTCCGCGACCAGCGAGACGATGGCGTCGAGGATGCGCTCCCGATGGGGCGCGACCCGGTCCGACGTCCGGGCGCCGACGGTCTCGGTGCTGCTGCTCATCGCGGTTCGCTGGCGCCGCCGCTGATGGCGCGCGCGATGACCCGGCGCTGGATCTCGCGGGTACCCTCGAAGATCGTGTAGATCTTGGCGTCGCGGTGCCAGCGCTGCACCGGGAGGTCGCGGACGTAGCCCCATCCGCCGAGGATGCTGATCGCCTGGTCGGTGACCCAGTTGGCGACCTCGCCCGCCTTCAGCTTCGCCATCGACCCCTCGGCGCGAGCGAAAGGGTGTCCTGCCCGGCCCATGTACGCCGCGCGCCAGCAGAGCAGCCGCGCGGCGTCGATCTCGGTGCACATGTCGGCGAGGGTGAAGGCGATGCCCTGGTTGGTGATGATCGGCCGGCCGAACTGGACCCGGGTCATGGCGTAGTCGAGAGCGTACTCGTACGCGGCCCGCGCGATCCCGACCGCCTGGGCGCCGACGATCGGCCGGGAGAGCTCCAGGGTGCGCAGTGCCGACGAGCTGCCGCGCTCCTCGAGGGTCCCGGTGCGGGCTCGCTCCCGCGCCCGTGCCATCCGGCCCTCGAGCCGCTCCTCGCCGCCGAGAAGGTTCTCCGAGGGGACCCTGACGCCCTCGAGCACCACCTCGGCGGTGTGGGACGCACGCAGCCCGAGCTTGTGATGCTTGGCGCCCATCGAGAGCCCCGGGGTGCCCTTGTCGATGACGAAGGAGGCGTGGCCGGCGTGCCCGAGGCTGGGGTCGACCGTCGCGACGATGACGTGGACGTCGGCGATCCCGCCGTTGGTGATGAAGCACTTGTTGCCGTCGATGACCCAATCGTCGCCGTCGCGGCGGGCCCGGGTGCGCAGGCTGCCGACGTCGCTGCCGCTGTCGGGCTCGGTGATCGCGTAGGCGCCGAGATGGATGTCGCCGGGGCTCCCGTAGCAGCGTGGGATCCACTGCACGATCTGCTCGGGGGTGCCGGTGGCGAAGATGCCGGCGCTGGCGAGGTGGGAGCCGAAGATGGCGAGCCCGATGCCGGCATCGCCCCAGAACAGCTCCTCGTTGACCGCCGCCATGAGCAGCCCGGTCTGGTCGGCGTGCATGGTCTGGAGCATGTCGATCCCGTAGAGCCCCACCTTCGCCGCCTCCTGGAGGATCGGCCAGGGGGTCTCCTCCCGCTCGTCCCACTCGGCGGCGGCGGGGCGGATCACCCGGGCGGCGAAGTCGTGCACCCAGTCGCGGACCGCGAGGGACTCCTCGCTGAGGCCGATCGGGACCACGGCGGGGGCACCGGAGCCGGGCGATGCGGGCAGAGGGGCGGAGGCGGCCATTGCGAGCCCTCGGGTGACCGCGGCGGGCGTCCGCTGGGCGGCTTCAGACCAGTACGTACCATTCTGACAGGCGTTGATCGATCCGTCCACCGGCCGGCCGGCCCGTGTCGGGAGTGTGACAAGGCACCCTCAGGGCACCGGCGGAACGTGAGGGGGTCGGATCACGGCCGTAGAGTGGTGCCACCGCGGCACCGGTCGGGCCATTCCGGGTCGGGACGCGTCCCACCCCCGCCCGACCGAGCCTGGGCCCGAGGTCAGATGCTGCATCGGATGTCACTTCCGCGGTACGTCATCCCGCTGACCGTCACCGTGCTCGTCTGCTACCTGGGCGTGTGGCTCGGCTACGACCACCTCCACCGCATCGACAACGACTTCGTCGGCACCTACACCGCGTCGTGGCTCCTCATGGGGGGACATCGCACCGGGCTCTACGACCCGGCGGTGCAGCGGTGGGCCCACGACCTGCTGGTGGGACCGGCCCCTGCACACGAGCTCTTCATGCCGTTCGTCAACGTGCCGATCGCCGCGGTGATCGCCGCACCCCTGACCCTGCTCGACCCGGCCCAGGGGTACACGGTGTGGAGCGCGCTCCAGCTGGTGCTGCTCGGCGTCGCAGTCGCCGTCGCGTACGGTTCGGGGCCCCGCCCCGCCGGACGCCGTGCTGCCGAGAGCCTCGCCATCGTGCTGCTCGTGCTCAGCACCTACGCCACCCTCGACCTGATCCGGGCGGGACAGTGGGACGGCCTCAACGCCCTCGGCGTCGCCATGGCCTACCGCTCGTGGAGGCGGGACCGGTACGCGACCGGGGCGGTCTGGCTCGTCGTCACCGCCGCCCTCGCCAAGCCCCACCTCGCCCTCGGACTGCTCGCCTTCATCGTGGGCTGGCGGAATCGGCGGGCCATCATCGGTGCCGCCGCCGTGGTCATCTCGGTGGCGGTCGTCTCCCTCGCCATGGTGGGGACGAGCGGCGCCTCCGCCTGGGTGCACCTCCTCGGCGCCGACGCCCATGCCCAGAGTGTCCGGGGCCAGTCGAGCTTCGTCGCCCTCGCCGGGAACTGGGCCGGCGACGGGCCGCTGACCTTCCCGATCGGCTACGCGGGGATCGCGGCGATCCTCGGACTCTGTCTCCTGCTGGGCCACCGCCTCCGGCGCGGGCGCCTCCGGCTCGGTCCCGCGCTGGCGGCGGCGACCTGCCTCAGCCTCCTGGCTGCGCCTCACAGCTTCATCTACGACAACGTGATGGTGGCGCCCGCGGTCGCCTGGCTCCTGGCGGAGGGCTCGCCCTTCGCGCTCGACGGGAGCGTGCGCCGGAGGGCGTGGACGATCGCCCTGCTCTGGCTCGGGACGACGACCGTGTACTGGATGAACCAGGTGATCTCTCCGACGATCCTCCGGGTCGGCACGCCGAGCCTCTGGCTGGAGGTGGGGCTCGCCGCCGTCCTCTGGCGCAGCGCTCACGCCGCGGAGGACGTGACGAGCCCTCCGGCGCCCGGACAGGTGGCTCCGGAACGCGCCGAACCGACCTGGAAGGTCCCGCTCCTGCGGGGGACGTGACCCGCCGCGGGTGACTGAGCCCCGACGAACCGATGGTAGAATGGCGCGCCTCGGGAAGTAGCTCAGCCAGGTTAGAGTGCACGGTTCGGGACCGTGAGGTCGCGAGTTCGAATCTCGCCTTCCCGACCATGCGAATCTCCTTGGTGGACAAGGAGATTCTCCCCGATGAGAGGCGACGAGCCCTCCCCTCCTCAGTCGGCGGGGACCATTGTGGGGACCACTATTCGGTCGCTGTCTCCGGGGTACGCCTATTCCTCGCCGGGGTTGACTGCTCGCCCGAACGGGTGTACGTTCCGGCGTCCACGTCCGAGTGGGGCTGCCGACCGACGGCCGGAGGGCACCTGGCATGACCCGGAGGGACGCCGCGCTGATCGTTCCACCTGGAGCGTTCGCCGATGCTCCCGCGCGAGTGCCCGGACCGCTCGCCCAGCTCATCCACGAGGCCCGGAAGCGCCGGAGCCTCTCTCTGGAGGGCCTGGCTACACTCCTTCGAACACGGCGAGGAACCACAGGAGTTGCTGTGAGGCAACGCGTCAGACCGTCCACAACTGGGAGGCGAAGGGGCAGCTCCCTCACCCCGAGACGCTTCGATGGCTCTCCATCGCCCTGGAGGTCCCGCTCGGCGAGCTGGTCGCCGCTCGGGAGGCCCAGATGGGGCTGACCCGTCGCCAGCTGCTCCGGCGCGCGGCCGTGATTGGCGGGGCGATGCTCGCCTCGGGCGGCGGCGTGCCACTGCTCGGCGGCGGTGGTGGCGGCGACCGACCCGGACCGCCATCGGCCGCCGACCCGGAGGTCCTGGCGCACCTCCGGCAGAACTTCGCGCACCTGGATACCGCTGACTGGCTATTCGGACCCCGCCACGTCCTTCCG
>VBHE01000133.1 GCA_005889515.1 Chloroflexota bacterium
GACCGCGTTGACCCGGATGCCCTGGGGACCGAGGTCGCGCGCGAGCGAGCGGGTCACGCTGATGACCGCCGCCTTCGAGGCGGCGTAGGCGCCCATCCCGGGATCGGGGGTGACCCCGGCGATGCTCGCGAGGTTGATGACGCTCCCGCCGTGCTCCCCCATCCACGCCTGCACGGCCTCGCGGGTGAAGTGCAGCGGACCCTTGAGGTTCACCTCGAGCGTCTTGTCGACGGCACTCTCGCTGTGGGAGAGCAGCGGGCCGAACTCCGGGTTGGTGGCGGCGTTGTTGACGAGCACGTCGAGCCGTCCCCAGCGCTCCATCACCGCGGCGACGATCCGCGCCGCGTCCTCGGCGCGCCCCGCGTTTCCCGCCGCCGCCATCGCCTCCCCGCCCCGCCCCTCGATCTCGGCGACCACCGCCAGGCAGGCCGGTTCCTTGCGCGAGGAGACCGCCACCCGGGCGCCGGCGTCGGCGAGCGCGAGGCAGATGGCGCGGCCGATGCCGCGGCTTCCCCCGGTGACCAGGGCGACCCGTCCGGCGAGCGAGAAGCGGTCGAGGATGGACACGGCGGCTCCCGCGGGTGGGCGGCCCCCGCGCCGGGTGTTCAGGTGCGGGGGATGACCGACGGATGATAATCGCCGCTGCATGAGCCCTCTTCGCAGGACGGGCCGACCGCCCGGGGGGGTGGCACCGGCCCTGACGCGGATGGTCGCGTCGGCGCTGGTCCTCGTCACCGCCCTCCTCCTGGTGCGCGCCTCGGCCGTCGCCACCACCCGGGACACCGCCTCCGAGGTCTGCGTCGGCCCGGTCCCGGTGGGTGGCTCCTGCACCTCCACCTCGTCGACGACCTCGTCGACGCGGAGCACCACCCAGTCGACGAGCACGGGCTCGGCCTCGACCACCGGCACCCAGACCGAGACCACCGCCACCTCGACTGCGACGGCGTCGACCGACACCACCGGGGGCACCACCACCTCGACCTCGACCGCCTCGGGGCCCGGCGCCCCGCCGGCCTCGAGCGGCACGCCCTCCCCTGCGGCGTCCCGCTTCCCGCCACCACCTCCGCCGCTGCCACCGCCCTCGCCGGGGACCGCCCCGGTGGCCCCCGAGCAGGCGGTGCAGCGCATCGTCATGGTCCCCGCGGTGTCGGGGCCGATCGCCCCCGGCGACACCGTGGAGGTGCAGGCGATCCTCGAGGCGCAGCGGGGCACGGACATCTACGCCGTCCCCCACGTCCCGGTGACGTTCGCCCTCGTCTCCGTCGCCGGAGCGGGGGGTGCGGTCAGCCCCACCCGGGTGAGCAGCGGCGACAGCGGGGTCGCGATCGCCCGGGTCCGGACCGGCGACCGGCCCGGCGACACCGTGGTCACCGCCACCTCGGGGACGGCGAGCGCTCAGCTCACCCTGCACACCGACCTCGCCGCCGCGGGCGCCGCGGCCCGGGTCACCGCGCCGGCGACCTCGGGAGGCGAGTCGGGCTCGGGTGGGCGCCGCGCCGCCCTCGTCGGGGCCCTGGCCGCGCTCGGCGTCCTCGGGGCCCTCTCCCTGGGGCTCGTCCGGCGCCGCCATCCGGGCGGAGCCTAGTTCGGCGAGAACGCCCCGGTCGGCGCGTCGCGCCGGGCCAGCATCTGGTCGAGGAGCACGGCCTCGCGGCGGAGCAGCGCCAGGCAGCCGCGGAGGCGGTCGCCCGCCCCGTCCATCTCGAGCAGCTCCTGCTTGCGCGCGATCTCGACCTGGAGGGTCGCGGCGACCAGGTAGGAGAGGAGCTCCGGGTCGTCGGGCAGCTCGATGCCGGCCGGGTCCTGCCCGGCGAGCTGGCGCAGGGTGCCGGCGTACGCGCGGAAGGCGGTTCCCACCTGCCGGGCCAGCTCTGCGGTGGCACCCTCGCCGCCGTCGGTGTCCTGCAGGTACTCGACCTCGCCGACGAGGTACGGCCTGCGGGTGGAGACGCCGACGATCCGGAAGCGCGAGGCGCCCACGACGAGGAGGTTGTAGCGCCCGTCCTCGAGCTTCTCGACCTTGCGCAGCTGGGCGAGGGTGCCCACCGGGTGCGGCGTCGCCGGTCCCATCGCCTCGACCCCCTCGCGGATGGCCACGACCCCGAAGCTCGTGCCCTGCTCCTCGCAGTCACGCATCATCTGCCGGTAGCGCTCCTCGAAGATGTGCAGCGGCAGGGGCATGTGCGGGAAGAGGACCACGCTCAACGGGAAGAGCGGGATCTCGACACCCATCCGGTGAAGTCTAGGTCAGCCGCGGGTGCAGCGCCGCCCGGCTGCGGGCCGGGTCAGGCGGTGACGACCCGCTCCCCGCGCAGCCAGTGCGGGATGGCGCCGACCAGGGTCTCCGGGCGTGTCTGCGCCTTCACCATGTACTCGAGGGCGCCCACCAGGCGGGGCTCGCGGAAGTTCGAGAGCACGACCGCGGGGACGGCGCCGAGGTTGGCGTCCTCGCGCAGCGCCTGGAGGAAGGAGATGCCGTTCATCCGCGGCATCATCACGTCGAGGAGGATGAGGTCGGGTCGCTCCTTGCGGGCGGCGTCGAGGCCCTCCACCCCGTCGGCGGCGTGGCGGACGGTGTAGCCGCGGCTCTCGAGGAGCATGCGGTAGAGCTTGGCGACGTTGACGTCGTCCTCGACGAGGAGCAGGTTCACCGCGGTGTGGCCGGCGGCCTCGGGGGCGGGCGCGGGCGGGACCGGCACGGCGGCGGCGGCCGCGGACCGGTCGCTCCACGACCACGCCGGGGAGGCGTCCTCGAGCGGCCGGGTCTCGGTCCAGGCGGCGACCTCGCCGAGGCCGGCGGCGGGACGCTCCTCGACCGGTGCGGGGGCGAGCTGTGCGGCGGCCTCGACCGTCCATCCGGCGATCCCGTCGGCGGCGACCGCGGGCTGGCCGACCTCGGCGGCGGCGCGGAGCGCGGCGGCGGTGTCGACCGGGGAGAGCGAGGTGGCGGGCTCGGGGATCGGGTCGGGCAGGACCACCGGCGTGGGGGCGGGGGTGCTCCACGCCACCGGAGCGGCCACGGCGGGAGCCACCGGGACGGCGGGCGCCTCCGGGGCGGCCTCGACCTCCGCCGCCGGGGTGGCGACGCGGTACTGCGGCACCGTGACGGGCACGGGGGCGGGGGTGGCGGCTCGCGCGGGGGCCGCGACGGCCGGCGCGGGGGTGTCGAGATCACGCTCGGTGGGGCGCAGTCCGTCGAGGGCGAGGGCGGCGGCGGCGTGGGTGGCGGCGCTGCCCGCGGCCTCCAGCGCGGCGTCGAGCCGGCGGCGGAGCGTGGCTGCCCGGCGAGCCCAGAGCCAGATGATCACCGCCTCGGCCAGCACCACGAGGGCGAGGGCGATGATGACCTCGCTGTGGTGGTCGCCGAGAAAGTGATCGAGCCGATCGACGTACGTGTGCATCTCCACCTCGCGCTCGCCGGCGAGGATCCGCCTGGCACGGCGACACTACCACCGCAAAAAGGCGCCCCCCGGGGCCGTCCGACGGACTGTCGAGCGGGCGTTACGGGAGCGTTGCGGGGCGAAGGGCTACGCCGCCTTCCCGCAGTTCTTGGCGTGCTTGAGGACCCGCTCGCGCTTGGGCTCACCCGGCTTGCGGCTGTGCCGGAAGGCGATCTCGACGGTGATCTCGTTCTGGCGCATCATGTTGCTGCAGATCGGGCAGCGCAGCTTGGTGACGATGTCCTTCTGGGAGGTGACTCCCTTGGACTCCTTGATGGTGTTGGCCATGACGGCTCCTGATTCGTCGGTCGAGGGCGGGCGGGCTGCGGGCGCGGCCTGACGGCGGCCTGCACTGCGCCATTGTAGGGGGCGGCCGTCCCCGCGGAGGTCCGTGCCCGAGGTGTCACGCGCGCTACCATGCCGCGCTTGTGAACGCCATCGCTCTTCGCCTGCTCACCCTCGGCGGCGCCTCGGCCCTGCTCCTGCTGAGCGGGTGCGGGGTGGACGACAGCGGCGGGACCGCCCAGAACGCGACCACCACGGACACCGGCGCGCCGGCGGCGGGGTCGTCGACCAGCTCGAGCGCCTCCGGCGACTGCGCGAGCGTCCAGCCGCGCACCGACGACTTCCACCAGGCGGTGACCCTCGGCACGACCACCAAGGACGGGCTGAAGTACGGGGACATCACGGTCGGCACCGGGGCCCAGGCCGCCACCGGCCAGCACATCACCATGCAGTACACCGGCTGGCTCCAGGACGGCACCAGCTTCGACAGCTCGCGCAAGCAGGGCGGCTCGCCCTTCCCCTTCACACTCGGCAACGGCGAGGTCATCAAGGGGTGGGACGAGGGCATCCCCGGGATGAAGCTCGGCGGTGTCCGCCGCCTCCTCATCCCGCCGACGCTCGGCTACGGGGCCTCGGGCTCCGGTCCCATCCCCCCGAACGCCACCCTCACCTTCGATGTCCAGCTGATCTGCATCGGCTGAGTGGAGGCCTACGCCCTCGCCGCCCGCACGTAGCGGGCCGCGAGCCGGGGATGGGTCAGCCCCAGGCGCAGGATGTGCCGGGGCCGGAAGTCGGTGCGCAGTGACGCGGTGACGAACCACGGGGGGGTGGACCCGATCGCCTCCACCGCCGCGTCCCAGCGGGCGTCGACGAAGCCGGTCAGGGCGCGGTTGACCCGCCAGGCGACGGCGAAGTCGCGGCGGTGGCGGGCGTGCCAGGTGCGCTCGAAGCGTCGCAGCGGGGCGGGGTCGCCGCTGCGGACGGCCTCACCGACCGCCCGCCCGGCGGCCTCGCCGGCGCCGAGCGCGTAGCGGATCCCCTCGCCGACGAGCGACGAGGCGTGGGAGGCGGAGTCGCCGGCGCAGACCACCCCGCCGCCGACGATCGGGGTGCGCAGCGGGGCGACCGGGATGAGCCCGGCGTGCTGCTCCACCGGCTGGGCGTCGCGGAGCGCGCCGGCGAGCGCGGGGAGGGCGAGCACGGCGTCGAGAAGCCGGCGCGGATCGGTGTCGCTGTCGGGACGCATCACCCCGACCCCGAGCCGGACCCGGCCGGGGCGGTAGGGGAAGACCCACGCGTAGCCGTGGGGGGCGAGGCGCTCGCCGACGATCAGCCAGCAGGTGCCCGGCGGGCAGTGGGGGGCGGCGAGGTCGAGCTCGGCACCCACCGCGCGGCGTTCGTAGGGGGGGTGCATCCCCACGGCGGCGGCGAGCACCGCGGCGGTGCCGGTGGCGTCGACGGCGTGGCGGCAGCGCACCGTGGTCGGCCCGCCGGCGCCGCGGGCCTCGACGACGACCCCGCCGGCCTCGGCGCGCGCGCCGGTGACGGTGGTCCGCAGCCGGAGCTCGACCCCGGCCGCGGCGGCGCGCTCGGCGAGCCGCTGGTAGAGGGCACGGACGTCGAGCACGCAGACCACCGGCCGCTCGAAGCGGACCACCGCCTCGGTGGTGGGGCCGAGGAAGCGCACCTCGGTGATCGGGTTGTAGAGGTCGGGGTCGACGCCGAGGGCGGCGAGGTCGGCGATGAAGCTGCCCCCGCTGGTGCGGGTGGGGATGCCGAAGGCGCTCTCCCGCTCGAGCAGGAGCACCCGGGCGCCCGCCTCGCCGGCGGTGCGCGCCGCGCTCAGCCCCGCGGGGCCACCGCCGGCGACGACGACGTCGTGCATTCCACCCTCTTCACCCCCCACCCCCCACCCTCCATGGCGGTCTTCCCCGATCATGCCCGTTCCACCTCGTCGGCGACGAGCCGGGCGACGGCGAGGGCGCCGGTCGCCGCGGGCGACGGCGCGTTGGCGACGACCACCACCGCGCCGCGGCGGACGAGGACGAAGTCGTCGACGAGCCGGCCGCGGGCGTCCACGGCCTGAGCCCGGACGCCCGAGGGTCCGGGGCCCAGGTCGGCGGCGGTGACGCCCGGGAGCAGCCGGCGGAGCGCACGGGCGACGAGGCCGGGGCTCCGGTCGAGGAGCAGGCCCGACGCCCCCGCCCGCCAGTGGCGGGCACAGAGCCGCCACACCGCGGGGTCGGCGGCGAGGGCACGGAGGTCGCCGGCGTCGACGGCGCCGCGGCGGTAGCCGCGCCGGGCGAGGGCGAGCACCGCGGTCGGGCCCACCCAGACGGCGCCGTCGACGCGACGGGTCGCGTGGACCCCGAGGAAGGGCAGCGCCGGGTCGGGAACCGGGTAGATCAGCCCCCGGACCAGCCCCTCGCGACCGGGCCGCAGCACCCGGAAGTCCCCGCGGAAGGGGACCACCCGCAGCCCGGTGTCGATCCCCGCGGCGCGGGCGAGGCGGTCGGACCAGAGCCCGGCGCAGAGCACGGCGGCGCCGGCGCGCAGCTCCCCGGCGGTGGTGCGCACCCGCACCCCGCCGGCGTCCGGCTCGACGCCGAGCACCCGCACCCCGGTTCGCACCTCGCCCCCGGAGGCGGTCACCGCCGTCGCGAGGGCGCGGGTGACCACGCTGAAGTCGACGACGCCGACGTGGGGCACCATCAGGGCGTGGAGGCCACCGGCGTGCGGCTCGTGCTCGGCGATCTCCCCCCCGCCGATGAGGCGCAGCCCGGCGACCCCGTTGGCGACGCCCCGGCGGTGGATCTCGTCGAGACGGGCCAGCTCCTCGCGGCGGGTGGCGACGATGAGCTTGGTCCGCTCCACCAGGGGGACGCCGTGCTCGGCGCAGAGCTCACGCAGGGCGCGAGCGCCCTCGACGCAGCAGCGGGCGCGCAGCGAACCGGGCCGGTAGTAGACGCCGGAGTGGACCACCCCGCTGTTGTGGCCGCTCTGGTGGGCGGCGACCGCCGGCTCCTGCTCGAGGACGGTGACCGCGCCCGCACCGCGGAGGAGCAGCTCGCGCGCGGTCGCGAGACCGATGATTCCGCCGCCGATGACGGCAACAGGGCGTCGCTCAGCCGCGGAAGACCGCTCCCAGCACCTTGTAGAGGCCGACCGAGATGATGCCGGTCACGGCGAGGCCGAGGATCGGCAGGACGACCACGAAGAAGATGTTCGGGGCTGCGGTCGCGAGCATCGGTTCCTCGGGTCTCCGAGTGGTGTTGGTACCCCGTATCGGATTCGAACCGATGATCTCCGCCTTGAGAGGGCGGTGTCCTGGGCCTCTAGACGAACGGGGCGCGAGAGGTGGCGGCCCGCCGCGGATCCGCCGCGGAGGAGCGGCAGAAGTATAAGCCCGCTCCCCGAGGCTGCAGGAACTCGTGTCCAGCGGCCACAATGCGCCCATCCCCGCCGCGGGGCTGGGGACGCGCTTCCTCCCGGCGACGAAGGCGCTCCCCGAGGAGCTGCTCCCCGTCCTCGACCGCCCGGTTCTCCAGTGGGGCGTCGAGGAGGCGGTGGCCGCCGGACTGGACACGATGGTGGTGGTGCTGAGCCGCGGCAAGGAGCTGCTCGCCGCCCACTTCGACAGCGCCCCCGAGCTCGAGCGCACCCTGGAGAGCCGGGGCAAGCTCGTCGGGCTCGAGGCGGTGCGTCGCAGCCAGCGGCTGGCGCGCTTCGCCTACGTCTACCAGCCGGAGCCGCTCGGGCTCGGCCACGCGGTGCTCCAGGCCCGGCCGGTCGTCGGCGATCGCGCCTTCGCCTGCCTCCTCCCCGACGACCTCTCCTGGGCGGAGCGCCCCATCCTCGCCCAGCTCGTCGACGCCCACCGCGAGGTGGGGACGCCGGTGCTGGCGCTGATGCGGGTGCCGCGCGAGCGCATCTCCCGGTACGGCAGCGTCGCCGTCGCCGAGAGCCGGGGCCGGCTCCACCGGGTCACCGCGATGGTGGAGAAGCCCGCGCCCGAGGACGCCCCGAGCGAGCTCGCGATCAACGCCCTGGAGCACACCCGGCCCGGCGCCGGCGGCGAGATCCAGCTCACCGACGGGATCGCCGCCGTGCTCGAGTCCGGCCCGGTCTGGGGCCTGGAGTTCGAGGGCGAGCTGCTCGACGTGGGCACCCCCGAGGGCTGGCTCCAGGCGCTGCTGCGCACCGCACCCTCGCACCCCACCTTCGGCCCGGCGCTCCGCGAGGCGCTCGAGCGCGGGCTCCACCAGGGGGCTCTGCCGTGATCGGGCGGGTGATGCGCCGCGAATGGGGCGCAGCGACCTTCGTCATCACCGTCCTCGTCGGCGCTCTCGCGGTGGCGATCTCGCTGCTGCTCCGGGGCGGCGCCGCGACCCCGCCGCCGCCGATCCCCTGCCCCACCTACACCCCCTACCCGACGTACACCCCGCTGCCGAGTGGCTACAAGCCGACCCCGACCCCCACGGTGACCCCGCTGCCGGCCACGCCGGCCCCGAGCATCAACCCCCTCTTCGCGAACTGCCCGACGGCGCCGCTGCCACCGGTCCCGCCGACGGTGCCTCCGACGCCGACCCCGGTGCCGACCCCGACCCCGAGCCAGCAGCTCGGTCCGGGGACCGCGACCCCGGCGCCGACCGCGGCCCCGTCGGTCTCGGCGACGCCGGCGCCGTCGGGAGCGATCCCGACCGCGCTGCCGCCGCTCTGCCGCGGCCGGCCCGCGCTCAGAACCCGGGGCGGAGCAGCAGGGTGCCGTTCTCGGGGGTGATCGAGGCGCGGTCGAGCTCGAGGTCGACGAGCGGCGGGCGGCCGGGGTCGAGGACCACGGCGATGCGCTCGGCGAGGCGCAGGCCGCCGATGCGCACGCAGTCGCGCAGGAAGGTGAAGGCGAGCGGCCGCACCAGGTTCCAGACGTAGCCGCGCTCCATCCGCCCGTACTGGCTCGAGTCGCCCATCAGGCTGCGGTCGCGGAAGGAGAGCACGCAGACCTCGTCGGTGAGCTGGATCGGCGAGGTCCAGGAGTAGGCGTCGTCCTCGGCGACGGCGACGATCATCTGGTCCTTCTCGGCGAAGAGGGCGAGCCGCTCGACCAGGCGGCGCATCGGCGGCGCCGGCCCCTCGACGAAGATGGTCACGTCGCGGAGCGGGTCGCCCGGGCGCTGGGCGGGGTACCGGGCGCTGAAGCCCACGTCCTCCACGCCGCTGAAGGGGGCCGGGACCTTGATGAGCAGCTCGTCCATCTGTGGTCAGTGTCCGACGGGGTGGAGCGGAGCGGGGTCGACCCGCGCCGCAGGTCCTTCGAAGGTGAAACGCGCCGGCGCGGCGGCGCCTTGCGATTCCGGGAGCCGGGCGGCGTCGACCTCGTCACCACCCTCGCGCTCCGCCGGCGGGATCCAGCGCAGCCCGAGGAGCGCGTAGACCTCGTCCTCGGTCGCGCCGCCGAGGCGCTCACCGCCGTCGATGGAGAAGACGCCGTACTCGTTGAGGGTGAGCCCCGCCCGCAGGGCGAGGCCGCGCAGCCGGATGTTGTGCGCCTGTGAGCCGGTGAAGTACTGCCAGGCGGCGCCGAACTGGGCCGCGGCGACGGCGCGGCAGTCGACCTGCATCCCTCCGTCGGCGTGGACCGAGCACTTGGTGTCGCCGCGGAGCAGGACGCGCTCGACCGCGGGCAGCGCGGCGAAGCCCGCGAGCAGCTCGGCGGGCCGGTCGGTGGCGACGAGCAGGTCGAGGTCCCCCACGGTCGGACGCCCGCGGCGGAAGGAGCCCGCAACCTCGACCCGGCCGGCGCTGGCGAGGCCGCGGAGCGCCTCGAGCAGGGCGTCCGCGAGCGGCGCGACCTCCTCGCGCGGCCGGCGCCGGGGGCGGGTCTCGCCGCTGCGGCGATCGAGCGCCCGCAGGATGTTCTCGACCGTCCGCGCCCCCATCCGGGGCAGCCCGGCGAGAGCCCCGCAGCGCGCCGCCGCCTCGAGCGCGTCGAGGCTGTCGATCCCGGCGTGCTTCCAGAGCATGTGGGCGGTCCGGGGTCCCACTCCGCCGAGGGTGCAGATCTCGAGCAGGCTGACCGGGACCTCGGCCTCCAGCCGCTCCAGGTAGCCGAGCCGCCCGGTGGTGACCAGCTCCTCGACCTTGGCGGCGATCGCCGGGCCGAAGCCGGTGATCCCCTGGAGGCCGTCGGAGGCGGCGAGCTCGCTCAACTCGGCGCCGAGGTTCTCGACCTGGAGTGCCGCCAGCCGGTAGGCGCGCACCTTGAAGGCGTTCTCGCCCCTGACCTCGAGCAGGTCGGCGATGCGCTCGAGAGTGCGCACCACCTCCGCGTTGCCAACCATCCCCATGGATCGTACAGCGGCTGGGCGCCAACTACACTGACCTCGTGAGCGTGCGTTCTCGCCCCTCGGGGGACGGGCGATGAGCCCCGAGACGGCATCCGTCCGGGGCGGCCGCAGCCGCAGCGTCCGCACCCGCGAGCGCATCGTCGCCGCCGCCACCGCGGTGTTCGCCCGCCGCGGGCTCCACGGCGCACGGGTCGCCGACATCGCCGAGGAGGCGGGCATCGCCTACGGGCTCGTCTACCACCACTTCCGCAACAAGGAGGAGATCCTCGCCGCGATCTTCCAGGAGCGGTGGGGGCGCCATCTCGAGTACCTCGAGGAGGTCGCGGCGTCGGCGGCGCCGGTGCGCGACCGGCTCGCCCGCCTGGTCCACTTCTGGGTCGAGAACTACCGCAACGACCCCCACCTGATGACGGTGATGATCAACGAGATCAGCCGCTCGTACGAGTTCATCGAGTCCCACGACGTGGGGACGGTGATGGAGGCATTCGCCATCGTCGAGCGGATGCTGCGCCGGGCCCAGGACCTCGGCGAGCTGCGCGCCGACCTCGACTGCCGGCTCGCCTCCTACCTGGTGCTCGGCGCCGCCGAGATGGTGCTCACCGGCTACGTCCTCGGCACCCTCAGCCACACCGCCCGCGAGGACTACGCCGCCGACGAGCGCCAGCTGGTCGCGATGCTCGTCGACGGGATCTGCGGGACCTAGGGGTCGACCCAGCGCTCCCACCAGGTCGCGACCTGGGCGGCGGTGTGCTCCGGCGTCCCCCCGTTGTCGATCATCCAGGTGGCCAGGCGGCGCTTCTCGTCGAGCGGCATCTGGGCGGCGACCCGGGCCCGGGCGGCGGCCTCGTCGATGCCGTCGCGCAGCATGAGCCGGCGCAGCTGCACCGCCTCCGGGGCGTCGACGAGGAGCACGCCCTCGACGAGCCCGACCCGGTCCCCCTCGAAGAGGAGGGGGATGTCCGCGACCACGAGCGGCGCCTCCGACGCCAGCCCGGCGGCGATGCGCTCGCCCATCAGGGCGGCGATCCGGGGATGGGTGATCGCTTCGAGGCGCCGCCGCTGCGCGGGGTCGGCGAAGACCACCGCACCGAGGGCGGCGCGGTCGAGGGCGCCCTCGGGGGTGAGGACCGAGTCGCCGAAGCCTGCGGCGATCTCGGCGAGGGCGGGGCTCCCCGGCTCCACGACCTCGCGGGCGAGCACGTCGGCGTCGACGATCTCCGCGCCGCGGGCGGCCAGCAGCCGCGCCACCGTGGTCTTGCCGGTGGCGATCCCGCCGGTGAGGCCGATGAGCCGCAACCTCGCTCCCCTCGGATCCCGTCCCTGAAGGCGCTCTGCCATCTTGGTACAGTCACCGACCCATGCGGATCCGCGCCCTTCCCCTGCTCCTCGGTGCGGCGCTCGCCGCCGCGGCCGCGCTCTCGTCGTGCGGGAGCAGCAGCTCCGACAGCGTCGTCGACAACAGCACCTGTCCGTACGGACCCAACAGCGCCGGGCCGTACAGTCCCAACCCGCCCAGGACCAACGGCAAGACGGACAAGGCGCAGGTCATTCCCGAGATGCCCCACGAGCACGTCGCGCCGCCGGCCAAGGTCACCTACGCCCACAACCCGCCGACGAGCGGCTGCCACTACAGCCTCGGCTACGGCCAGGCGCCGATCGGCGCGGGCGCCTATCCGTACACCCAGACGATCCCGGCCGAGTACTGGGTCCACAACCTCGAGCACGGCTACGTCGCGGTGCTCTACAACTGCCCCACCGGCTGCGACGCGGACTTCACCACGCTCCGGGAGTGGATGGCGAAGCAGCCGCCCGATCCCCAGTTCGTGGCGCTGGTGAAGACCAACCCGGGCTTCAAGCCGTACACCAAGATCATCATCGTGCCCTGGACGTCGATGAAGACGAAGTTCGCCGCCGTCTCCTGGGACTACTACGACCCCATGGACACCGCCGACACCACCGAGCTCCAGCACTTCTACGACAACCACGTCGACCAGGCCCCCGAGGGCTCGGCGCAGCAGCCGACTCCCTAGGAGCAGGCGGACGCGGAGGTCGCCCAGGCGGGGGTGCCGCGGCTGTAGAGCAGGGTTCCGTGGTCGTCGAGCACCCGGTGCCAGGCGCCGCTCGCGTCGAGGCCGCGGCTGAGCGTGCCGGCGGGGAAGAGCACCGCGTCGGTGCCACTGGCGTCGAGGAGTGAGAGCGCGGAGGGCGCGGCGGTGTCACCGGCGGCGATCCGGAGGTACGCGGCGAAGACCGAGTCGCTGTCGGCGACGAGCTCGCCGTACTCGTAGACCCGGACCCGGGGCCAGAGCTCGTCGATGAGGTAGCCGCCGGCGCCGTAGGCGGCGAAGACCCGGGTGCCCTCGGGCGCCCGCTGCAGCGCCGCAACGGCGCAGCCGGGATACACGGCGGCGACGCCCGCCGGTGAGGCGTCGGAGCTGGCGCGGGCGACCCCGGCGCCGAGGCCGAAGGCCCCACAGAGCACCACCAGGGCGCCGGCGACGACCGCGGCGGGGGTCACCGGCCGGAGTCGGGGTGCGGCGTCGGCGCCACGGCGGCGGCGGGCGAGGAGCGCGGCGGCGGCGCCGGCGGCCGCGGTCCAGGCGGGGAGGGCGACGGCGACGAGCAGGGCGATGTTCCGCACCGCCAGGAAGGCGGCGACCACCGCCGCGGCGGCGAGGACACGGTCGCGCAGGTCGATCCGCCGGCCGAGCACCACGATCGCGGCGGTCGAGACGGCGAGGAGGGCGAACGGCCAGAGGCCGGGGTCGTGGAGGTTCGGCGCCATCCACTCGACGATCGGCTTGGCCTTCACCGTGGCGCTGGTGGCGACGGCGTAAGCGTAGAGCTTCGGGCCCGCCGGGTTGAGACACGCGGCGGCCGCGGCCACCGCGACGGTGACGGCGAGCTCGCGGACCCGGGCGGCCGGGGCGGCGCCGCGCAGTCCCAGCCGCAGCTTCACCGCCTCGACGCCGACCACGACCGCGAGCACGGCGATGCCGCCGAGGAAGCCGGCGTGGAGGTTGGCCCAGAGGGCGACGAGCGGCGGCAGCAGCCAGCGGATCCGGCCCCCTCGGGCGAGGTGGCGCTCGGCGATGAGCAGGGTCCAGGCGGTGAGCGCGAAGGTGGCGACCTGGGGACGGGTGCCGAGCACCGGCTCCGCGGCCCGGGCGCCGAGGAGCAGCGCGGCGGCGACCGCGAGGGTTCCGGCGCCGCGGTCGCGGGCGCGCAGTGCGCAGGCCCACAGGCCGCTCCAGGCGACCGCCGCGGTCACCACGGCGACGAGGAGGAGGCCGCCGGCGGAGGCGAGGAGCGCGAAGACCACCTCGGAGAGCCACTCGTGCGGGGTCCAGGGGGCGCCCTGGGCGGTGTAGCTGTAGAGCTCGGTGGGGGAGATCGCGAGGTGGTCGAGGATCCACCGCCCGGAGCGGAGGTGCCACCAGAGGTCGGGGTCGCCGAGGACGTCGAGGCAGGGCACCGCGGCGAGCAGGATCGCCGCCGCGAGCAGGGCGCGCCGGGGGTCGGCGAGCAGCGCGGCGAGGCGGCCCAGCGGTCGCCGGGCGGCCACCGATCCGGCCGCCGGGAGCGCCGGGGCGGTGAGAGGGCTCGGCGTCGAGGACACGGTCGGGGCCGACACTACCCGGCTCCCAACCCGGCCCGGGCGGGCGTCACCGGCCCGTTGCCTATACTCGTCGGACATGTCTCGCGCCAATCGCCGACGCGATGAGGTGAGGCCGGCGCAGACCGCGGTGGCGACGCCCGAGCGCCGGCCGGTCGCCGGGGCTCCGGGGGCGAGCGACTCCGGCAACCACATCGCCTGGCGCGCCTGCCTCGCCGGCCTGCTCCTCGGCGAGCTCGTGCTGCTGGTGCTCACCAACGGCGGGCTCGACCTCGCCAACGCCCTCTTCGGGCCCACCGAGAAGCTCGACGGCGGGATCGTCGGCGTCGGCAGCTTCCTCGCGGTCATCGCCGGCGGCTTCGTCGCCGCCCGCCTCGCCGGGCGCTGGGGCCTCTACCAGGGCACCGTGGTCGGCATCGGCTTCATCGTCGTCTCGGTGGCCGTCCAGTTCGGACAGGAGGCGTCGATCGTCCACCAGTCGCTGAGCTCGGGCGCCCACCACATCGTCGACCTCGGCCCGATGCGCATGGACAACGTCATCAGCGGCGATCTGGTCGCCCTCTTCGGCGGCAGCTTCGGCGGCTGGATGGCTCGGCGCAAGTAGGCTCCGGCGCTGCGCCGGCCCGGGTCGCCACGCGCCCATATCGAGCGACTCTGACCAGCGGCTCGCTGGTGCGGAGAGCCATCTGACGGTGGCCGTCACAGGCACGTGTCCGGTGCTTCACGGGAACCTCGCGGGCTCGTTCCGAGAATCGGGGCATGTCCGTCATCGCCCGTACTCGGCCCGCCGGGCGGCTCTCGGAGGTGTTCCGGGACCGTCACCTCCGGTTGCCGCTCGTCTACTTCGTCGTCGCCCAGCTGCTCGACATCCTCACCACCACGGTGGGACTGATCCGCGGCCTCGACGAGGCGAACCCGCTGACCGCGGGGGTGATCCACCACCTCGGGGCGGGCGGGCTGATCATCCAGAAGGTGCCGGTGGTGCTCGCCCTCGTCGGCGGGCTGACCCTGCTGCCGCGGCGGGTCGCGGTCGTGTCCGCGTGGGCGTTCACCGTGCTCATGGGCGCGGTGGTGGCGTCGAACGTCAGCCTGGTCCTCGGCGTCACCCACCTCTAGACGCAGGGCGCCGAGGAGGGGTTTCAGCCGTCGAACGGCGAAACCGCTTGGCTCTCGCCAACTCTGGCCGTATCATGCGCGGGGCCTGGCTCGGCCACAGGAAGGATCATGCTCCCGCGTCTCACCTCACATCGCCGCCGCCTGCTCGCCACCGCGCTGTGCGCCGCCGGGCTCGCGCTCTCGTTGAGCGCCGGCGGCGCCGCCGCCGTGCCCACCCCGGCCAACCCCTGCCCGCAGAACCCGCTCGGCGCCGGTGGTCCGCCGGCCCGCACCACCCCGGCGCCGGGGCGGGCGCCCGGGCTGGCCCCGCCCGCCGCCGGCTCCGATCCCTGCGCCGACCTCCGTGCCGCGCAGCAGCGCGCCGGCCAGGTCGACGACATGCTCTCCGCCCGCAAGGCCGACCTGGCCTCGGCCCGAGCCCAGCTCGCCGCCCTCGGGCGCAGCGTCGCCACGCTCCGCGACGAGGTGGCCCGCGACACCGCCCGCCACGAGGAGGTGATGGGGCGCTGGCGCCAGGACCACGACCTCCTCGCCCGCCAGGTGCGGGAGCGGTACGTCGCCGGCGGGGAGGGCTTCGTCGCCTACCTCGTCTCCGCCGACAGCTTCGGCAACCTGCTCGACCGCGCGGTGTCGGTGGGCCGGGTGGTGAGCGCCGAGCGCGGGCTCGTGAGCCGCACCGCCGCCGAACGCCGCGAGGCGGAGGCGCTGCTCGCCGACGCCACCGCCCGGCGGGACCAGGCGGAGCTGCAGATGCAC
>VBHE01000134.1:0-9270 GCA_005889515.1 Chloroflexota bacterium
GGCGCAGCGGGCCATTGTGGAGGCGCTCGGCCTGACGCCGGCGGCAGTGGGATGAGCAGCACCATGATCTCGGGTCCCCGCAGGAAGGTCGCCCTCGGGCTGATGAAGAGCGAGGAGGCGGACGTCACCATCGAGGTGCTCGAGGCGAAGTACCCGGACGTCGAGGTCCACGACTTCGGCACCTACTGGAAGATCGAGGGCGAGGGCGAGCTCCGGGTCGAGATGGACGAGATCGCCGAGGCCATCGGGCGGCCGATGCAGCTCAGCCAGTGGCTGGTGATCATGGCCACCTTCGTCGGCCGCGCCCACGCCGGGGGCGACTACTTCCTCGTGACCTCGGAGATGAGCTATCTCGAGGGCGACGAGGCGGAGGCGCCCGGCCCGACCGGCTCCTGAGCACCATCGTGCCGGAGACGGATGTTCACCAGGTCCAGCTCTCCCCGGACGGGCGCACGTTCGCGGTGCAGCCGGGGGAGACGGTGCTCGGGGCCGCGCTGCGCCAGGGGGTGCGGCTGAACTACGGCTGTCTCCACGGGAACTGCTCGAGCTGCAAGTACCTGCTCCTCGACGGGGACGTGGACTTCGGCATCGCCTCGCCGTACTCGCTGCCCCCGGGGGAGCGGGAGGAGGGGTGGGCGCTGCTCTGCTGCGCGACCCCGCTCTGCGATCTGGAGATCCAGAGCTCGCTGGTCCAGGACCCGCGGATGCTCCCCGACCTCGTCCCCGAGGAGCGGAGCTCGGAGGTGGCCGGGGTCGAGCACCTCGGTGGCGACCTCTGGCGGCTGCGCCTCGAGCTCGACCGGCCGCTCGAGTTCTATGCCGGGCAGTACGTGCAGCTCGGCGTCCCCGGCACCGAGGACGACTGGCGGGCGTACTCGATCAGCAGCCCGCCGTCGCGCCAGCCGGTCGCCGAGTTCGTCGCCAAGCGGATCGAGGGCGGACGCTTCAGCGGCCAGATCGACCGCCTCGAGGCGGGCACGCCGATGCGCGTCCGCGGCCCCTACGGCATCGGCTACCTGCGCGCGGGCGACGACCCGGTGCTGCTGGTGGCGGGCGGATCGGGGATCGCCCCGATCCTGTCGATCCTCGAGCACGCGGCCGAGAGCGGCGATCGGCGCGAGTTCCGCTTCTTCTTCGGCGCGCGCATCCCCGAGGAGGTGGTGCTCGCCGCCGAGATCGACGCCATCGGCCGGCGGCTCCCCGGACTGGAGTTCCTCCCCGCGGTCGAGCATCCCGGCGACAGCGGCTGGGAGGGGGACACGGGGAGGGTCACCAAGGCGATCCAGCGCCACCTCCACGACGCCAGCCCGTACGACGTCTACCTCTGCGGCAACCCGCCGATGTGCGACAGCGCCTCGCTGCTGCTCGAGGCCAAGGGTGTGCGCGAGGGGCGCATCTTCTTCGATCGCTTCTTTGCGGCCGTCTGACCGGTCGGTGGGAGGCGACGCGGCGCACGAGAACCGCGCAGGATAGCGGACCGGAGCGGGCCGTGCCTCCCCCTTTTTCGAGCTGCAGGCGCACTTCGATGGTCATCGTCAACACGGTGCGGCGAGGCTTGCGGGTGTATCGAATCGGGAAGCCGCTGGCCCAGAATTGCCGACAAGTTGCCGGATCGGGAGTCGGTGGGGACGGCTGGAGACCTCGGCCGTCCCAGGGGACGCCTGGCGCCACGGAGGGCACGTGAGTATCGCGTGGAGTTTCACCCGAACAGGGTCCATGCCTGGGCCCCCACAGATCGCCTGGACCCTGACTGCACGAGGCTTGGGTGCAGCAATTCGATGGATGAAGGAGGCGGAATAAGCTGATGACCAACATATTCACATTGAGGCAGGCGCGCTTCTGGGTGGCGAGCGCCGGCGTCGCCGTCGCGGTCGCGGCGTGCGGCGGCGGCGGGTCGGGCTCGCTCAGCGGGACCTCGGTCCAGGGCGGCTCGAGCCAGGGCAACGCCGCGCCGAACACCGGCAGCCAGGCCAACCCTGCCGCTCCGAACAGCGGAGCCCAGGCCAACCCGGCCGCTCCGGCCCCGAACGGCACCCAGGTCAACCCGGCCGCTCCCGCCGGCGGCACCGGCGCCCCGGGCGCTCCGAAGCCGGGCGCGCCCGGGATCGCTCCTCCGCCTCCCGCCGGCGCCAACTTCGCCTCCGACGTGGGCGTGACCGCGACCCAGATCAACATCGGCATCATCAACATCGCCTCGGCGAACCGCAGCCTCGGGCCCCCCATCGCCCTGGCCAGCCAGCGCATGACCGACGCCGTGGTCCACTACATCAACGACACCGGCGGCGTCGCCGGTCGCAAGCTGAACCTGCTGACCTGCGACGACGGCGGCGACGTGACCCGCGCCCGCGCCTGCTACGAGAAGCTGAAGACCCAGGTCTTCGCCTTCGTGCCGTCGGAGACCTTCGTCACCGACGTGATCCACGACACCCTCGCCAAGGACAAGGTGCCGTGGATGACCTGGGGCTGGTTCAAGAGCGAGTACACCGACCCCTACATGTTCCCCTGCCATGCCAACGGCATGCGTGAGGCGAGCAACGTCGCCAAGTGGATCGCCAACAACACCAAGCCGCAGACCGTCGGCATCCTCTACCTGAACGTCTCCGAGGACATCGCTGCCGCCGACGTGGCCGCGGCGGTCTTCCAGCAGCACAACATCAAGGTCGTGCAGCGGATCGGACAGGAGTGGGACTCCCCGGACGAGTCGCAGCACGTGCTCGCGATGCGCGTCGCGAACCCGGACGCGATCGTCTCCTTCTCGTGGCCGGCCCCGGTGGCGAAGTTCTTCCACGACGCCCAGGGCCAGAACTGGAGCCCGCCCAAGGGGTTCTTTGCCAACCACCTCACCGGCGACCCGGGCTACGGCCCCATCTTCGGTGACTACATCAAGGGCCACGTCACCACGATCACCTCGTGGATCGTGCCCGGTGCCCAGGGCCAGTCGGCGGCCGACGAAGGCCTCCCCGGCCTGACCTTCTGGAAGATGCTCACCAACCGGTACACCGGCTACGACATCGTGGGCTTCCACCTGAAGTACGCGATGGGCCACCACATCACCCAGTCCACGATCGCCTGTACCAAGATCTTCGGCGATGTGGCCCGGACGCTCGGACCCAATCTCACCCGCGCCCGCTTCATCCAGGCGCTGGAGACGCAGTCCTTCGACACCGGGATGGGCGTCACCCTGAAGTGGCCGCACGGCGACCACGGACAGGAGCCGTACTCCTTCAACAAGGAATACCTGTATCAGTGGGTCCAGGGCGACGCGGACCAGGGCTTCGGCCTGAAGCGCGTCCAGCCCGACCCCGTCAACGCGTAACCAGTCCCGCCCGGCCGACGGCCGGACAGAACTGACAGTCAGACCAAGCCCGGGGGGGCCTCCACCTCCACTCAAAGGCTCCCCCGGGCTCACCAAACAGCTCGGCGGCTCTTCAGCCTGCCGACATTCACAGGAGATATAGACGGTGGCGCTCTTCGTCTCCGCGCTGATCATCGGCGTGTTCCTGGGGACGATCTACGGACTGATGGCCTTCGGGATGGTCGCCTCGTACCGCATCAGCCGCGTCGTCAACCTGGGACAGGCGGGGATCGCCGCCCTGGGAGCGACGGTGTACTACTGGATGACCGCCCAGTGGGGCGCTCCGGTGATCGTCTCGCTCATCGGCGCGATCCTGGTCGGAGCCCTGGTCGGCGGGTTCATGGGCTGGTGCAACCTGCTGATGGCGGACTGGCCGAAGGGGTTCGTGATGATCTTCACGCTGTGCGTGACCCTTCTGCTCTTCGCCTACGTCGACCACATCCTCCCGCCGACCACGATCGCGCCGGTCTCGCCGTTCGGCACCGGCGGCTTCAACTTCGCGCTGACCTTCGTCGCGGCGCACCAGATCGGGACCTTCGCGGTCACGCTCCTGGTGGTGACGGCGGCGACGATGCTGATCCGCTACACCCGCTTCGGCCTCTTCGTGCGGGCGATCTACGACGACCCGGCGGGCGCCGCCACCCTGGGGATCCCGCTCTCGATCTACGTGATCGGGGTGTGGGCGATGGCCGGCGGCATGGCCGGGCTGGCCGGCATCCTGATCAGCAACCGCACCCTGCTCGACACCGTGCTGCTGCTCTTCGTGAGCGTGTACGCGCTCGCCGGGGCGGTGCTCGGCGGGCTCGAGTCCTTCGCCCTGGCCTTCGGCGGAGGGGTGCTCCTCGGCACCACCGAGGGCATCCTCGGGGGCGGCGTGCTCGGCCAGATGCCGCCGGGGACCGAGGCGCTGGGCACGGTGGTGATCATGGCGATCGCCGTGTTCTACGCCGGCACCAAGCGGCGCCACCTGGCGCACCTCCAGACGTGAGGAGGGAGAGATGAACGCACCAGTGACGGGCGCCGTGGCACGAGGCGGGGCGGTGTCCCGCCTCGTCGCCCCGCTGCAGCTCACCAAGCTCCGGTTGTCGCCGCTCGCGGTCGTGATCGTGCTCACCGTGGCGGGGTTCTTCCTCCTCCCCAACGACCTGCTCTACGCGGGCTCGTCGTCGGTGGTCGCGGGCCTGGTCGGCCTCGGGCTCTTCCTGCCGATCGCCGCGCTGCGTGAGCTGCCGCTCAACGGTGCGGGCATGGCCGGCCTCGCCGCGTATCTCTTCGCCTACAACGGCTCGCAGGGGGGCCTCGGCCACCACCTTCTCGGTCTGGCCATCGCCCTGGTCTGCGTGACCGGCCTCTCGCTCATCGGCGGGCTCGCCGCGCTGGCGGTGACCGGCCTGTACTTCGTGGTCGCCTCGCTGGTGATCCAGGTGGGCATCGAGAAGGTCATCTTCTCGATCCCGGTGCTCACCGGTGGCGCCTCCGGCCGCAGCGTCTACCAGCCCGACCTGAGCGGCTGGTTCGGCACCCAGCGGTGCATCTACCTGGTGGCGGCGGTCATCGTGTTCGCCAGCATGTATGCGGTGCACCGGCTGCTGAAGTCGCGGCAGGGCTTCCACGCCGTGCTCGTCGGGCACATGCCCGAGGGCGCGTCGGCGACGGGGCTGCGCAACTGGGTGGTGAAGATGCTCGTCTTCGGGGTCTCGGGGGTGATCATCGGCATCGCCGGCTGCCTCTCGGCGTTCGTCAACGGCACCCCCCCGCCGCCGTTCAGCTTCGGGATCATCTACTCGGTCATCTTCATGGCGATCCCGATCGCCAGCGGGATGCGCGATCTCTCCTCGATCCTGCTGGTGGCGATCGCGTTCGTCGGCCTCCCCATCACCCTGGAGCACTTCAGCATCAGCATCCCGCCGAACCTGCTCTCCGGGGTGATCCTGCTGGTGGCGCTCCTGCTCGGGCGGCACCGCGACCGCATCGGGCACATGTTCCGCGGCGTGGTCGCCCGGCTGCGCGGCGGCGCGGCCGAGCTGATCCCGGAGCCCGAGATGGAGCTGAGCGGAATGCCGGTCCCGGCGGGCAACGGAGCGCCCAGTCCCAGCGTGCTCCTGAGCGAGCTGACCATGGTGGCCCCGCCGGTGGTGACCGACGGGTCGCGGACCCGCGCCGTGGGCGCGCTGGAGGGTCGCCAGATCACGGTGCGCTTCGGCGGCGTGGTCGCGGTCGACAGCGTGAGCGTGCGGGTCGCTCCCGGCGAGCGGGTGGGGATCGTCGGCGCCAACGGCGCCGGCAAGACCACGCTCTTCAACGCGCTGACCGGGTTCGTCCCCAGCGAGGGGACGTCGCTGCTCGGCGGCGAGGACATCAGCTCCTGGCCGCCGTTCATCCGGGCGCGGGCGGGGGTGCGGCGCACCTTCCAGGTGCCACGCCTCGCCGACATCCTGACCGTGGGGCAGAACGTCGTCTGCGGCCACGGCCGCGACTCGGCGGAGCGCAGCGAGCGGATCGCCTGGCTGCTCGACCACTTCGGGCTGGCGGCGATGCGCGACGTGCCCGTGGTCGCGCTGCCCTTCGGGGTGCGGCGCGAGGTCGAGTTGATCCGCGCGCTGTCGGTGCGCCCGCAGGTGCTGATGCTCGACGAGCCGGTGAGCGGGCTCGAGGACGAGGAGGCGGAGCGCCTGGTCGAGGTGCTCCTCGGCCTGCAGGCGAAGGAGGGCTGGGGGCTGCTCGTCATCGAGCACGACCTCAAGTTCATCACCTCCATCTCCCAGCACCTCATGGTCATGGAGGACGGTCACCTGGTGGCCCAGGGACCGATCGACACCGTGCTGCAAGAGGACGAGGTCCGGCGTGTCTATCTAGGTGAGACGGTGACTGTGTGATGAACGAGAACTCCATCGGCGACCCGAGCTTCTCGCTGCGTGGCGATCAGCCGCCGCAGCAGCCTCCGCAGGTCCCGCCCGAGCATCTCGAGTGGGCGCCGCCGCAGGCGCAGGCGGAGGAGACGCCGCCGGTCGAGCCCACGCCACCGGCGGTGGCCGCGCCTCCCGCGCAGCCTGCGCCGCCGCAGACGGCGGTGCAGGTCGGAGCCCCCGTCCCGGCGCCGGTCGCGACCAACGCGAAGGCGGCGGTCGAGGGCACCGGCCTGCAGGTGCGCGATCTGAAGGTGGGGTGAGCCTCGACTGCCCGCCGGGGCGGGTCGTGGGCGTCATCGGCGCCAACGGCGCGGGCAAGACCAGCCTGCTCAGCGGCATCGCCGGCCTGGTGAAGACCCAGGGCGGCAAGGTCGAGCTCGACGGACGGGACATCACCGGCTGGCCCGCGCACCGGCGCGGCCAGGCGGGGATCGTCTACGTCGCCGAGCGGCGCCGCGTCTTCCCCTCGCTGTCGGTGCGGGAGAACCTCACCGTCGGCGGCTGGGGCCTCGACAAGGGCGAGGTCAACATCCGCGTCGAGAAGATCTTCACGATGTTCCCGAGGCTCAAGGAGCGCGAGAAGGTTCCGTCCTTCCGCCTCTCCGGTGGCGAGCAGAGGATGGTGTCGATCGGGCGCGCGCTGGTGACCGGGGCGCGGGTGATCCTCTTCGACGAGCTCTCCCTGGGCCTGGCCCCGCGCATCGTCGCCGAGCTCGTCGGCACGGTGCGGTCGCTCGCGGACGAGGGCCGGATCATCGTGCTCGTCGAGCAGTACATCGGGGTGCTCCTCAAGACCGCGGACACGATCGACGTCCTCGAGCGTGGCCGGGTCAAGTTCACCGGGCCGACGAACGACGCGGCGGCGTGGCTGGAGGAGAACGGCTACATGGCCCACGCCAAGACGGCGGGGCAGCGGGCAGGGGCGCAGAGCCCGGCAGCAGCGGCAACGGGTGAGGGACGGTGATGAAGGTAGGAGGGGAATCCATGGGCACGCGGAGGGGCAGGGCACGGGTCGCCCGCTCGGCGCTGATCCTGACGGTGGCGGCGAGCATGCTGGCGACCGCCGGGGCACGGTATGCGAGGGCGTCGGAGTCGGTCGACGTCGGGCCGGTGGACGAGGGTCCGCAGTGCCTGACCGACTACTACGCGGACGGCAACGCGATCGTGATCGCCGGCATCCTCGAGATCCCGTACCAGAACGTCGCCGGCGGACCCTTCAGCTCGGCGGCGCTGACCGCCCAGCCGGACGCCCGGGCGCTGGCGACGGAGTACTACGAGGGGTATGCGGGCGAGGTCGTCCTCGGCACCTCGGGCTTCTACCCGGCGAACCCGACCGGCGCGAACGCCTACTACCCGGTGCCGCTCGGCGGCCGCAGCGCCGACCAGCACGACGACGGGCCCTTCGCCCACACCACCGCGTACGCCGAGCCGCGCAAGGCGGTGGCCGACGCCCGGGCGATGGTGATGGGCATGCCCGAGGCGAACGGCGGCGAGAGCCTCGCCCACTCGGACGCCGCCTACGACACCAAGACGGTGAGCGGCAGCCAGGTCGCCACCGGCTACAACATCACCCTCGGGGCGCTGCACATCGACTTCCTCCGCTCCGAGCTCCACTGGAGCATGGACGGCACCCCCGCCGGGACCATCGCCAACTGGAAGCTGGAGTTCCACGGCGTGCGCAACGCCAACACCGGCGTCTACGCCTTCAGCGGCGACGGCTTCAGCGTCCAGGGCGGCAACGCCAACCCCGGCGCGGCCCAGCGCAAGTCGTTCAACGACCAGCAGCAGAAGTTCTCCCAGTCGCTCGAGCAGGCGGGGATCGGCCAGGCCGACTTCCAGATCCAGCCCGGGTCGGTGTCGAGCAGCGGTGACCACCTCGACCTCCACGGCGCCGGGATCGTGGGCCGGCTCGCCCCCAAGGCGACCCGGGGCAAGACCACCTCGGCCGGCGCGATCGAGCTCGGCCGGGTCGAGGAGCACGTCCGCGCCGGCCTCGGCCCCTGCGACGGGATCCAGTCGCCGCCGTCGTTCACCCAGTCGGCGCCGCCCAACGGTCCCAACCCGCCGAAGTTCCCGCCCGACCACTGCACCCAGAACGGCTGCCAGGCCCAGCCCTTCCCGCCCACCATCGGGCCTCCCGGGGGCAAGCAGCCGGTGCCGTCGTCCCTGGGGGTGAACGCCCCGGTGCCGAGCGCCGCGACGCCCTCGACCACGGTGCAGCGCACCGTCGACAATGTTCTGCGCATGCTGCCGGTGGCGGTGCCACCGGCAGCGGTGCCGCAACCCTCCTCCGTGCCGTCGCGGGGGTGAGCTGAGGGCGGAAGGACGAAGATCGCGCGGGTGCGCTCCGCCTGGCTGGGCCGCGGCCTGGCCGCCACGCTGGTGGCGGCCGGGCTGCTGCTCGCTCTGCCCCACCGCGTCGATGCCCACGCGCGCATCCTCTCGGTCCTCCCCGCGCCCGCCTCGACGGTCCCCGGGCCGGTGGCGCAGATGCTGCTGAGGGCGACCGGGGTTCGGAGCTGGCCGGCAAGCCGGTGTTCAAGGACGACGAGACCATCGTCGCCTCGCTTCGCCCGGACGCCGCCGGCTACCTCGTGGTCACCTGGGTGGCGGTCGGCCTCGACGCCCACCCGGTCGTGGGCCAGTACTACTTCGCCATCCGGTCGCCGAACAGCAAGGTGTCCCTGGGCGTCGCCCCGGTGGTGTCCTCGTTCGAGAGCGGCGGCGGCGCAGGCGGGCTCACCGCGCTCATCGAGGCGGCGCGCGCGGTGGAGATCGTCCTCCTCTACGCGGTGCTCGGCATCGTCTTCATCGGCGCGCTGCTCTGGCAGCGCCGGCGCACCCAACCGGCCGCCGGCCCGGGCGCGGCGGTCTACGCCGGCCCCGCCCTGATGGTGCCGACGGTGCCGGTGGGCCACGCCTACCGCGTCCTCCTGATCGCCGGCACCGCGTCCGTGGCGCTGATGCCGCTGCTCTTCTGGCTCAACGCCGAGCGGCTCAGCGAGC
>VBHE01000134.1:9437-16560 GCA_005889515.1 Chloroflexota bacterium
GCACCCACGTCGGCACCGGCAGCGCCACCCCGGCGTGGGCCTACATCCCGCTGATGATGCTCCACATCCTGCTCACCGCCTCCTGGGCGGGCGGGCTGATGGCGCTGCTCCTCGTGGTCTTCCCCGGCGGTGACCCGGGGGAGATCTGGACCGCGGTGAGCCGCTTCTCGCGGGTCATGACCGTGACCGCGGGGCTCGTCGTCGCCAGCGGCCTGCTCATCCTCGTCAAGCTGCTCGCCAACTTCAACGCGCTCTGGTGCACGAGCTACGGCGTCGTCGCCGGCTTCAAGGTGTCGACGGTGGCGTTGGCGCTGTGCTTCGGCCTTGCGAACAATCGCATGGTCGCGAGCCACCGCCGTGAGGAGGAGCTGCCCGCCTTCTCCCGGGTCGGGCGGCGCTCCGGGCCGACCGTCGCGGCGCTTCGCCGGATGATCATCATCGAGGCGGTCCTGCTCCTCACCGTGCTCGTGCTCGCGGCGGTCCTGGGGGAGACCCAGCTGCCCCCGCTGTTCAATGGTCGCGCCCTTCCCGGAGATGTGCAGAATGTGGTGGAGCCCGGGCTCTTCGGCTCCGGCTGCCAGTAGGGGAAGGGAAGGGGTCAGGGTGCCCAGGAAGCGAAGCTCGTGGAGTGTCAGGGGCGCGTCCCGGACGGAGCGCGCCGTTCCCGTTGTGGGGTCGACGAACGGTCACAAGCCGGTGGCCCACGAGCGGCCGCGCACCCCCGAGCAGCCGCCGCCGAGCTCCCGCCGGGTGATCGGCATCGCGCTGATCGTCGGCGCCACCCTGCTCGTCCTCGTCGCCTCGCTCGGGGTGCTCGCCCTCCACGGCCGCGACAGCGGGGAGTCGGTGGTGGTGCCGCCGCAGCCCTCGGTCGCCCCCGCCCAGGCGTTCACCGTCCTCTACAAGGTCGAGGACAGCGCCGGTCCCGACGTCAAGGAGCAGACCGACTACCTCGCGGTGAAGCGTCCCTTCGACGTCCGCCTCGAGCACCGCGACGGGCCGCCACCGGGCGGTGCGGTGCTCACCGGCAGCATCGTCACCCGCAGCGACAGCGTCACCCTCGGCGGCACCGGTGACGGGTTCACCACCCCGCGGGCGCCCTCGGTGCTGCCCGGGCTGGTCTCCCAGCCGGCCCTCCAGGCCGCGGTCGACGCCGGCAAGGCGACCCGCAAGGGCACCTCCAGGGTCCTCGGCCAGTCCTGCACCGAGTACCTCTACGACCAGTTCGGCAGCGAGCCGATCGGCGCCTCCGACAACCAGGCCAGGGTCACCTCCTGCGTCACCGCCGACGACATCATGCTCCGCGAGGTGATCGTCTTCGCCGGCAAGACGGTGCGCACCGCCGAGGCGGTGAAGGTCGACCGCTCGCCCACCTTCTCGGACACCGCCTGGAAGCCCGCGAAGGTGACCCTGCCCGACAACCCCGAGCAGGTCGCCGACGAGCTCATCGAGGGGCCGCCGCGGGGCTCCGCGAAGGCGCTGACGGTCCAGACCCCGAGCGGCTTCCACCGCGACCTCGCCGCCAACGTCGGCCACACCCTCGGACCCGACGCGCCGCCGGTGCTCTACTACGTGCAGAGCTACACCGGCAACGGCGAGCAGATCATCGTCGAGCAGCCGCTCGACTCCTCGATGGGCTCGCCCTGGACGGGGAGGGGTGGCAGCAAGATCGACATCGGCAACGGCCAGCCCTCGGAGATCCTCTACCGGGCGGGCTATGTCGAGGTCGAGACCAAGGTCGGCGGGCTGCCGGTGCGGGTCATGGCGCTGCGCAGCGACCTCGCCGTCTACGTCGCCCGCCAGCTGCGTCTGCCCGCGTAGAGAGAGGAGGGGAGGGGGGATGCTCCGTGCCCTGGCACGCCGTGCCGGCGCGCTCCCAGGAAACCGGCGCCGGGCCGCGGCCGCGGCGGCGCTGCTCGTCGGCGGCGCCGTCCTCACCTCGATGGCGCCGCGCCATCCGGCGCCGGCGCCCGCAGCCGTCCACCCCGCCACCGCGCGGCACGTCCCCGTTCCCGAGAGCCCGGCGGAGTCGCCGCCGGCGCCCGCGTCCCCGCCGGTGCTCGAGGCGGTGGCGCTGCCCGCGTCCGCCTACTCCGAGCGCACCCTGCGGCCGCACGAGATCTTCGGCTTCGCCCCCTACTGGAACCTCGGCGCCGCCTGGGGCTACCCGCTTCGCGAGCTCACCACCGTCGCCTACTTCGGTGTCGACGTCGCCGCCGACGGGTCGCTGCTCCACAGCGGGGACGGCTGGGACGGGTACCAGAGCCCGGCGCTCACCGACCTCGTCGGCCGTGCCCACGCCGCCGGCGACGGGGTCGTGCTCACCGCCAAGCAGTTCGACGCCGCAACCCTCCACACCCTGGTCGGCGACGCCGGCGCCCCGGCGCGGCTGAGCCACGCGCTCGTCGACGCGGTGCGCGCCCGCGGCATGGACGGGGTCAACCTCGACCTCGAGGGCATCGGCGGCGCGGACCGCGCCGCCTTCGCCGGCTTCGCGGTGGCGGTGGCGAACGCGCTCCGCGCCGCCGACCCGCGCCTCCAGCTGACCCTCGACACCTACACCAACTCGGCGAGCGATCCCGAGGGCTACTTCGACGTCGCCCGCCTCGCGCCGGCCTTCGACGCCCTCTTCGTGATGGCCTACGACATGCAGGGTGACAACCCCTCGGCGGTGGCGCCGCTGCACGGCACCGGGAGCAACGACACCGCCGCGGTCGCGGCCTACGCACGAACCGTCGGCGCGTCAAAGGTGATCCTCGGCATGCCCTTCTACGGGGTGGACTGGCCGACGGCGAGCGGCGACCACGCCGCGCCCGCCTCGGGGCCGTCCAAGCCGGTGACGTATGCGGAGCTCGCCTCGGCGGGCCATCCACGCTACTGGGACCCCGCCACCGCCTCACCCTGGACCTCCTACCAGGAGCCCTCGGGCCAGTGGCACCTCGCCTACTACGAGGATCCGCAGTCGATCGCGATGAAGGCCGAGCTCGCCGACGCCGCCCACCTCCGCGGGGTGGGCGTCTGGGCGCTCGGCATGGACGGCAACGACGCGGCGATGGCGCGGGCGCTGCTCGGCCGCGCCGCTCCGGTGAAGCTCGCCCTGGGCCCGGCGCCCACCCCGGCCGCGGCGCCGCCGGTCGCCCAGGCGGCCGCGCCGCCGCCCCGGCCGGGCCCGGCCCCGCCGCCGCCGACCTCGCCGCCGAGGCCGGCCCCGGTCCCGGCCCCGAAGCCGCCGCCGCTGGTGCCGCTGCCCACCCCCGCCCCGGTTCCCCATGCCTCCGATCCGTGAGCCGCGCGCCGGCGCGGCTATCATCGGCCCCGCCGCATCGAGCCGAGGTTCTCGCGCCATGACCACTGAGGAACGGCAGGACGTCTTCGTCGTCGACGACCACGCGGTCGTGCGGGTGGGGGTCCGCAGCTTCCTCGAGGGCACCGGACGCTTCCGCGTCGTCGCCGAGGCGAGCAGTCTCACCGAGGCGCGGATGCGGATGAGCACGCTCCCCGAGAGCACCACCTTCCTCATCGCCGACATGCAGCTCAAGGGCGGCTCGGGGATCGACATCATCCGCGAGGCGCGGCTGCGCGAGCCGCCGCTCGAGGTGATCGTGCTCACCTCCTTCCCGAGCGCGCGCATCCTCCGGCGGGCGCTCGCCATCGGGGCGCGCGGCTTCGTGCTCAAGGAGGCGGGCGGCGGCGCCCTCCTCGAGGCGCTGGAGTGGGCGCAGAAAGGGCACATCTACCTCGACCCGCGCCTCGGCGAGGCGATCGTCGACGCCCTGGTCTTCCCCGACAACGTCGACCGTCAGGCGTCGGAGGAGCGGCTGCTCACCCTCCTCGCCGACGGGCTCACCGACCGCGACATCGCGCGCATCCTCAGCAAGCCCCAGGCGACCGTCAGCCGCGACATCTCCCTGCTGCTCAAGCGCATGGGGGTCACCAGCCGCGCCGCGGCGGTGAGCGCCGCGCTGCGCCGGGGCCTGCTCGTCTGACGAGCGACCGGGAGCGGCCCGGACCCGGCGCGTGGCCCGGTCCGGACCGCCCGTGTCCCCTCTGCTTCAGCCCGCGCCGACGGGGATCCGCTCGCAGAGCTCCGTGTAGCGCGGGAACACCTGCTTCGCCAGCGGGACCATCTTGAGGATCTTGGGGATCGGTCCCTTGGCCCGCATCTCACCCTTGGCGAGCGCGGCGGCGATGTTCACCTTGCCCAGCCAGAAGCGGTGCGCCACGTCCGCCTTCATGAACATCTCGACGTTCGGCGCCGGCGCGGAGTCGTCGTCGAAGTAGACCTTGGAGTTGGGGAAGTCCGCGGTCATCGAGCAGGCCGGCTCGGTGTAGTGGATCTTGAGCACGACCCCCGACTCGGCGAACTTCGGTGCCAGCTCGGCGTCGCCGAGCGCCTCGCGGAAGATCTGCCCGATGTGCGCGTTGACGTCGTCCGCGTCCTTGAATACCGGCATGGATGGTCTCCTCCGTCAGTCGAGGCCGATGTAGACCGTCTTGGTCTGGGTGTAGGCGTTGAGCCCCTCCTCGCCGAGATCGCGGCCGAAGCCGGACTCCTTGAACCCGCCGAAGGGGGCCGCCGGATCGAGCATGTTATAGGCGTTGATCCAGACCGTGCCCGCCTGCAGGCGGTGGGCGATCCGGTGCGCCTTGGAGATGTTCTGGGTCCAGATCCCCGCGGCCAGCCCGTAGCTGGTGTCGTTGGCGCGGCGCACCACCTCGTCGACGTCGTCGAAGGACATCACCGAGAGCACCGGGCCGAAGATCTCCTCGCGCGCCACCTTCATGTCGTCGCGGACGCCGGTGAGCAGCGTCGGCTTGTAGAAGTAGCCGGGGGCGAGGTCGCCCTCGCCGCGGCCGCCGCCGGTGCGGCAGGTGGCTCCGGCGGCGATGCCGGCCTCGACGTAGCCGGCGACGCGGTCCTGCTGGACCCTGGAGACGAGCGGGCCCATGGTGGTGTCGGAGTCGAGCCCGTGGCCGAGCACGATCTCCTCCGCCTCGGCGGCGAGCCGCTCGACCATCTCCTCGTGGACGCTGCTCTCGACGTAGAGCCGCGACCCCGCGCAGCAGACCTGGCCCTGATTCACGAAGATCGCGGTGAACGCCCCCTGCACCGCGTCGTCGAGGTTGGCGTCGGCGAGCACGATGTTCGGGCTCTTGCCGCCCAGCTCGAGGTGCACCGGATGCAGGGTCTTCACCGACGCCTGGAGGATGCCGCGGCCGGTGGCGGTGCTGCCGGTGAAGCTCACCGTGTCGATGCCGGGGTGCTCGGCGACCGCCTGCCCGGCCTCGCGGCCCAGGCCGGTGACGATGTTGACCACGCCGTCGGGGAAGCCCGCCTCGGCGATGAGCTCGCCGAGACGCAGCGAGCTGAGCGAGGTGTTCTCCGCGGGCTTGAGCACGATGGTGTTCCCCGCCGCCAGCGCGGGCCCGAGCTTCAGGCTGGTGAGAAAGAAGGGAAAGTTCCAGGGGACGATGCAGCCGACGACGCCGTACGGCTCGCGCCGGGTGTAGGCGAAGGCCGAGCCCACCACCGGCGACACCGGCAGGGTCTGGCCGTGGATCTTCGTCGCCCAGCCGCCGTAGTAGCGATAGACCTCGCTGGTCATCGCCATGTCGATGTACTGCGACTCGGTGAGCGGCTTGCCGACGTCGAGGGTCTCGATGGCGGCGAGCTCCTCGGCGTTCTCGTCGATGAGGTCGGCGAGCCGGAGCAGGCAGCGGCCGCGGGCGCTCGGGTTGAGGTCGCGCCAGATGTCCTCGAAGGCGGCGCGGGCGGCGCGGACGGCCCGGTCGACGTCGGCCGCCGTCCCCGCGGGGATGGTGGTGAGCACCTGGCCGGTGGCCGGGTCGAACGTCTCGATGGTGGCGTCGGTCTCGGCGTCGACCCAGTGGCCGCCGATGAACAGCTGCCGGGGCAGACGGTCGATCAGCGCCGCCTCGGGGCGGCGTGGCCTGGTGTCGATCGCCATGGGCTATCTCCTCGCGGGACCGACTCTCGGTCCAGACTGCGTACGGTATGGCCCCGGCGGGTCCCGGGTCATCCCCACTCTCCCCAGGGATTGTGCGAACGGGGGATGCCTCCTTGCCACCCCCCCTTTTTCGAGAGCGGGCGCAGAGTCGCGGGACTGGGATTTCGTGATCCGCGGCGCATACTGGTTGTCGCAGCGAACTCGATCGACGGTGTCGTGCGACGTCCCCGCGCGGCCGCGATGAGCGGGGGGATCTGATCCCCCCGCTTTGTTCTCGCCCTCGCGGGCGTGGCCGCTAATGACAGGGGCAGCCGTGCTCGGCGGCCGCCCCCGCGGCGGGCTCGGGCGGACGGTCGGGCGCCGTCCGGCGGCGGTCCTCGCGCAGGGCGATGACCTCGGCGAGGACGAGCACGGCGATCTGGGCCTGGGCGCCGGCCCGCCGGCCACCGGCGGGGGCGCGCACCCGGGCCAGGGTGGCCTCGTCCGCACCCCGGCGGCGGAGGCCCTCGAGCACCGCCGCGGCGCGCCGGGCGCTCGCCACCAGGGCGACGTCGGCGTCGGGGTGGACCAGGGCCGCCTCCAGGGCCTCCTCGTCGTAGTGACCCAAGGTGGCCACGACCACCCAGCTGTCCCGCCCCGGCGCCGCCGGGGCGAGGTCGAGCGAGGAGAGCACCAGGCCGGCCCCGGGGAAGTCCTCCGCGCGGGCGCCCGGATGCGCCGCGCAGGTGCGGAAGCCTGCGATCGCCCCGAGGCGGACCAGGGCCGCCGCCACCGGGCTGGCGCCGACGACGGCGAGCAACGGACGGGGCAGGTGGGGCTGCACGAAGATCTCCAGGGCGCCGCCGCTCGGACAGGTGGTCTGCAGCGTGACCGTGCCGCCGGCCCGCGGCTCGGGCGGCGGTGAGCCCGGCTGGATGCGGACCAGCCGGGGCGCGCCGTCCTGGAGGGCGTGGAGGGCCTCACGCTGGACCGTCGACTCGGAGCAGCTGCCGCCGACCCACCCGCGCATCCGGCCGTCCGCGGTGATCACCGCGGTGTCGCCGGGATGCGCCGAGGTGGGCGGCTCGCAGCGCACCACCGTGGCCACCGCACAGGGTGTGCCCGCGGCGGCGTGCTCCGCGATCAGGGTGATGAGCTCGGGGTCTATTCGGTCA
>VBHE01000135.1 GCA_005889515.1 Chloroflexota bacterium
TGTCGTCCTGCACGAGCACGGTGCCGAACTCGGTGCGCACGATGGCGCCGGTCGGGCAGACGTTCATGCAGCCGGCGTCCTCGCAGTGCTTGCAGACGTCGGAGACGAAGAGCCATCGGTCCTCGCCGTGCGCGCGATCGAACTGCTCGAGGAACTTGACGTGCCGCCAGGTGTCCCCACCGAGGTGGCCGGTGTTGTCGTAGCTGATCCCCAGCCAGCCGGTGCCGTCGGCGGGCAGGCGGTTCCACTGCTTGCAGGCCACCTCGCACGCCTTGCAGCCGATGCAGAGCGTCGAGTCGGTGAGGAAGCCCACGGTGGAGCGCGGGGGACGCGGCTCGGCGCGGGCCCAGGGGTTCATCGCGTCCGCCTCCCGGCGCGCACCGCGCACATCAGCGCCTTGGTCTCGTTGATCGAGACGTTCGGCTCCTCGGTGAGCGAGAGCAGGTCGTTGACGACGTCCCCGGTGACCAGCCCGCTGTAGCCGAAGTGGAAGGGCATCCCCACCTGGTGGAGCGTCCGCCAGCCGGCGGGTCACCAGCGCGCGCGCCTCGACAGCGGCGCGCGGCGTCTCCACCGTCACCCACCCGCCATCGGTGATCCCGAGCTCGGTGGCGAGCTCCGGGCTGAGCTCGAGCCAGGACTCGGGCTGCAGCTCGGAGAGCCAGCTGCTCCAGCGGCTCATCTGCCCCGAGACGTGGTGCTCGGTGACCCGGAAGGTCGTGAGCACATACGGGTACCGGGGGTCGCCCAGCGCCACCTTGGCGTTCCCCGGCAGCTCGTCGCGACGCACCAGCAGCGGGTTGTGCTGCTGGGCGTAGACGAGGTTGCGCTCCGGCGCCTCGGTCGGTTCGTAGAAGGTGGGGAGCGGCCCGTCGAGCAAGCCCGACGGCGCGAAGAGCCAGCCCTTGCCGTCGGACTTGAGGGTGAACGGCGAGTCCCCGGCGATCGCCGCCAGCCCGGTCGCCTCGGGCGGGGGACGGTGGTCGGGCCGGGTCGCCGGCGGGAAGTCGGGCTGGTCGACGCCGGTCCATCGCCCCACCGCGTCGTCCCACCAGACGTAGCGCTTGCGCTCGCTCCACGGCTGGCCCTCGGCGTCGGCGGAGGCGCGGTTGTAGAGGAGCCGGGTGTTGCGCGGCCAGGCGAATCCCCAGCCACGATACGTCGGGCCGGACGGGTCGCGGGCGGCGGCGAGGTTGCGTCCCTCCTCGGGCATCACCCCGCAGTAGATCCAGGCGCCGCAGGCGGTCGATCCGTCGTCGCGGAGCTCGCCGAAGTCGCGGAGCTGCGCCCCGCGCATTCCGTCCTCGCCGACCTGCCAGCCGTTGATCTCGGCGAGGACCCGCTCGGCGTCGGGCTCGTCGGCGATCCGGAAGCGCTCCGGCACCGAGCCGGCGTAGTCCCAGGTCAGCGCCTGGATCGGCCGGTCGCGCTCCAGCGTGGAGTCCGCGTAGAGCTCCTTGAGGCGGAGCCCGAGGTGGTGGAAGAACCAGCTCTCGCTGCGCGCGTCGCCGGGCGGGTCGACCGCCTTGTCATGCCACTGCAGCAGTCGCATCGTGTTGGTGAAGGTGCCGTCCTTCTCCGCCGACGCCGCCGCGGGCATGAGGATCACCTCGGTGCCGATCGAGGAGGGATCGGCGCCCGGCGCCTTCGACCAGAAGCTCGCCGTCTCGGTCTCGAAGAGGTCGCGCACCACCATCCAGTCGAGACGCGCCAAAGCCTTGCGCACCAGCGCCGAGTTGGTGTTCCCCGCCGCCGGGTTCTGGCCGAGCACGAGGTAGCCCTTCAGCCGCCCGGCGAGCATGTCGGCGAAGGCGGCCTGCGCGGTGTGGTCGCCGGTACGTCGCGGCAGCCAGCGATAGCCGCGGTCGTCGCCTCCGGCGCCGCCGTACCAGGCGGTGAGCAGGCTCGTGATGTACGCGGGCGCGTTCCACCACACCCCCCGCGGCTGCTGCACCGCCGCGCAGTAGGTGGCGAGGTCCTCGTGGACCGCGCCGGCGAGAGGCTGGGGGAGATAGCCGGGCAGGAGGTCGGAGAGGGTGGGGATGTCGGTCGAGCCCTGGATGCTGGCGTGGCCGCGCAGCGCCAGGATGCCGCCACCGGGACGCCCCATGTTCCCGAGCAGCAGCTGGAGGATCGCGGCGGCGCGGATGATCTGCGGGCCCACCGCCTGCTGCGTCCACCCCACCGCATAGCAGATCGCGCTGGTGCGCTCGGGGCCGGAGCTCTCCACCAGGGCGCGCGCCACCGCCTCGAAGTCGGCGCGCGGTGTTCCACAGACCCGCTCGACCATCTCCGGGGTGTAGCGGGCGAAGTGACGGCGCAGCACCTGGAGCACGCACCGCGGGTGCTCCATGGTGGGGTCGCGCTCGATGCCGAAGTCCGGGCCTGCGGGGGCGCGCTCGCCGTAGCTCCAGTGCGCCTCGTCGGGGTCGTAGCGGCCGCCGTGCTCGGTGGCGACGAAGCCGGAGAAGAGGCCGTCGTTGTCCTCGGCGTCCACGTATCCCTCGGGGAGGATCGCCGGCCCGTTGGTGAAGTCGCGCACGTAGTCGCGGAAGATGTGGTCACCGGTCAGGACGTGGTTGATGAGCGCGCCGAGGAAGACGATGTCGCTCCCCGAGCGGATGGCGACGTACCGCGAGGCGCTCGCCGAGGTCCGGGTGAAGCGGGGGTCGACGTGGATCACCTGCGCGCCGCGCTCGCGGGCCTCGACGACGAAGCGGAACCCCACCGGGTGGTTCTCCGCCATGTTGCTCCCCATGATGAGGATGCAGTCGGCATTGACCAGATCCATGAGGTTGGTGGTGGCGCCGCCCCGCCCGAAGCTCGCCCCCAGACCGGGGACCGTGGAGCTGTGTCATATCCGTGCCTGGTTCTCGATGGGGATGATGCCCAGCCCCCCGGTGAGCAGCTTCTTGATGAGGTAGTTCTCCTCGTTGTCGAGGGTGGCGCCGCCGAGCGAGGCGATGGTCAGGCAGTGGTTCACCCGCTCGCCGCTCTCGGTGCGCTCGACGAAGCCGCGGTCGCGAGTGGTGCGGATCAGCTGCGCAACCCGCTCCATCGCCCACCCGAGCGGCCGCTGCTCCCACCGGTCGGAGTACGGAGCCCGGTACAGGACCGAGGTGATGCGGTGGGGGTTGACGTGGAGCTGGTACGTCGCCGCGCCCTTGGGGCAGAGGTGGCCGGCGCTGATCGGGCTCTCGGGATTCCCCTCGATGGAGAGGATCTCCCCGCCGCGGTGGTAGACGCGCTGGGAGCATCCGACCGCGCAGTAGGGACAGACGCTCAGGGTGAGCTCGGCGCCCTCGGTCCGCGGGCGCATCGCCGCGGTGCGGGGGCTGATCGGCTGCGGGTCGCTGCCCAGGGTCGCGAGCCGGCGCAGGAGCCGCCTAGATGTTCGTGTCATCGGTGGCAACCACATCGGGGTCGGGGATCGCCGCCGCGTCCTGCGCCCCGGCGGGCGCCTCGGGGCAGGTCGCGTCGAGGGTGTACGCGGTCATCGACAGCGAGCCGTACGCGTATCCCTCGACCAGCGTCCGCGCCGGCCGCCCGGCGGCGGATGCGAGGCCGGCGAGGTACAGGAGCGGGATGAAGTGGTCCGGCGTCGGCACCGCGGCGGCGTAGTCACGGTGCGAGTGCAGCCCGAGCACCTCGCCCGGAGCGCCGGTCATGAGCGACCGCGCCTCCTCGTCGAAGCGGCGCGCCCAGTCGAAGCCGTCGTCGCCGGCGCGCGGATCGACGCGGCGCAGGTTGTGGACGACGTTGCCGCTGGCGACGATGAGCACCCCCCGCTCGCGGAGCGGCGCCAGCTGCGCGCCGAGCTCGACGTGGTAATCGAGCGGCTTCATGGCGTTGATGGAGAGCTGGACGACGGGGACGTCGGCGGCGGGGAACACGTGGCGGAGAACCGACCAGGTGCCGTGGTCGAGGCCCCAGCTGTCGCGGTCGAGCCCCACCCAGGTCGGCTTCACCACCTCGGCGACCTCGCCGGCGACCCCGGGCGCGCCCGGCGCCGGGTACTCCACCGCGAAGAGCTCGTCGGGGAAGCCGTAGAAGTCGTGGATGGTGCGCGGCCGCGCCATCGCGGTGACCGCGGTGGCGTTGACGTACCAGTGCGCCGAGACGACGAGGATCGCCCGCGGTCGCGGCACCGCCGCGCCGAGCTGCCGCCACGCCTCTGTGTAGCGGTTCTGCTCGAGGGCGTTCATCGGGCTGCCGTGGCCGAGGAACGCCGCGGGCATGGGTGCGCCGGTCATCGCGGATCCGCCCGGTCGAGGTTCCAGTGCCGGCCGACGGTGCAGAACCAGCCGCCGTCGGTGCGGGGGATCACGGCGAAGCGGCTGATCGTCCGCTGGCCGCCCTCGTGGTCGCCGTACAGCAGGTCGATCGTCAGCGTGTTGCGCGCGTTGATCGCCTGCGCGGCGATCGCGAACTCGTCCGTCTGGGGATCGCGGAAGGTCCCCTGCCAGAACCCGATGTTGCTCGCGGGCACGTAGATGTCCCGCGCCAGGCGGCGGAAGTCCGACGCCGCCGGATGGGTGTTCTCGAGAATCCGGTCGGGATGGAAGACCCAGCCGTGGAGGACCGCCATCCCGCTGCCCGCGTTGCGCAGCGACAGCGTCAGGTAGATCGCCCCGTCGACCGCCTCGGCGGTGGCCCCGCCGCCGGGCGCCTTCACCCAGTGGGAGTCGACGAACATGATCTTCTGCTCCACGTCCTGCGGGTGCGACGGCATGAGCAGCGGGCGGATGCCGATGAGGAGCGACCGCTCGGCCGCCCGCGCGGCGCGATTGCCCGAGCGCACCGAGGCGAAGGTCGCGACCGCGAGCACGAGGGTGCCACCGGCGGTCGCCAGAGAGGAGATCGTCGCCCAGTCCGCCGACATCGTCATCAGGGTAGCCGGTCGGGCGAGCTCCCAGCCGCCGCCCGCGCCCTGAGGTGCAGGAAGAGCGGGATGCGCAGCCAGCGGGCCTCGCCCGGCCGGGAGGCCACGCTGCCGTCGTCGACGGTGACCTCGCGGATCGCCTCGACGACCATGCCGGCACCCTCGAGGGCCCGGCTGTACGCCTCGAGCGGCCGGTGCACGCTGTGGAAGGTCATCGGCAGGTCGTCGCGCTCGATCTCGTCGGAGTAGCGGCGGGTCTCGCGGTAGCTCTCCTCGACGACGAAGGGGGACTGCGGCTCGGGACCGCTGAAGGCGCCGGCGGAGTTGAGCGGGTGGACCGTCGCCAGGCAGAGTGCTCCGCCCGCGCCGAGGACCCGCCCGATCTCACTCACCGCGCGATCCATGTCGTCGACGTCCTGCAGGCTCATGAAGGCGACGACGAGGTCGGCCGCCCCGCCCGCGAAGGGCAGCGCCGCGGCGTCGCCCTGGACCACGGCGAGCTCCGGCGCCGCCTCGCGGGCGGAGCGGGCCATCGTCCGAGCCGCGTCGAGGCCGACGACGCGGTGCCCGCGCTGCGCGAGGTCACGCAGCAGGCGCCCCTCGCCACAGCCGACGTCGACGGTGAGCCGGCCGGGCGGCGGCACGAGACGGAGGAAGGCGTCGCGGTGGAACCGCCAGTACGCATCGTGGCCGGGCCGCCTCGACCAGCGCACCCAGTTGGACGCCTGCTCCTCCCAGAGGTCGCGAAGCGGTGGCGGCCCGGCGGAGTCGGCACTCATCGCCGGCACTCTACGACCGAGGCGACCGTCAGCCCCGATTCTGACGACCGCTCTGTGGCGGACGTGCGCTTCTCGCTTCGAGAGGTGCACCTGCAACGAAGCTGACACGACGGGCGATGTCTTCCGCGATCCGGTCACCATGGGGTCCCTCGCGTTCAGGGCCGCGGGAACCGGCCACCTCGCCCACATCGACCAGGTGGTGAATCATGAGTGTCGCCTATCACGGGGAGAGATTCGGCGGCTACCGGCTCATCGAGCTCATCGGCTGCACCGCCATGGCCACCGTCCATCGTGCCGTCGACCCCGCGGGGCGCACCGTCGCCCTCAAGATCCTCGACGGCCACCCGGACGGGCCGGCCCGGCAGCATCTCCTCCACGTGTCGGCGATGGTGCGCGACCTCCACCACCCGCACATCGTTCCCATCCACGAGGCGGGCGAGGCCGAGGGTCGCCTCTTCATCGCCAGCCGGTATGTGCCGGGAGGTGACCTCGCCGGGCTCCTCGCAGGGGGCCGACGCCTCGATCCACACCGCGCCGTCGCCCTGCTGACCGAGGTCGCCGGCGCCCTCGACGCGGTGCACGCCCACGGGCTCGTCCACGGCGGCGTCAAGCCCGCGAACATCCTCGTCGACACCTCCGACGGCATCGAGCGCGCCTACCTCACCGACGTCGGCACGCCCGGCGACCGGGGCTCGGGAGACACCACCGCGGCCGGGACGAGCACGCCGGAGTACCTGGCTCCCGAGCAGGTCGACGGCGGAAGCACGGACGCCCGCACCGACGTCCACGGCCTCGGGTGCGTCCTCCGACGCTGCCTCGACCCGACCCATCGCCTCTCCGCCGGTCTCGACGAGATCGTCGCCCGCGCGCTGGCGATGCGGAAGGACGATCGCTACCCGAGCGCGACGGCATTCCTCACCGCCGTCCGCAGAGCGATCGCCGAGCCCGGCTACCACGACCCCGCGGCGCTCGCGTTGCGCAACCGGCCGGCTTCTCCGAGGCCCCGGTGGCTGTGGTCGCCGCTGGTGGCCACCGCGGTCACCGGCACCGCCCTCGCCGCAGCCACGGGTGTCGCCATCGGGGTGCACCACGGCGTCGGCGGCGGCGCTCAGAACACGGGCTCGGCGACCGCGCTCGTGCCGCGCATCCCGACCCACCTTCTCGCTCCGCGCAGCACCGCCTCCGCGCCGACGCCGTCCCCGGCACCGAGCACACCCCCGAGCCCCGTCGCGACGCCGGGGCCCGAAGTCGCCTCGACCATCCCGCTGGCCACGCCGTCGGCGGCGCCCACCCAGCCTCCCGGCCTCCCGATCACTCCGCCCCTCTCCGGCGGCAACCTCTTCTCCGCCACGGTGCACAACACCGGCCAGACCGACCTCGTCGCCGGCGCGAGCAGCCTCTCCAGCGTCGCCACCGCGGCCATCGTCCACGACGGGTGCGCGGGTGCACACCTCGCACCGGGCGGCAGCTGCCAGGTCACCGTTCGCGTCCAGCCGTCTGCGCCGCTCGGCAGCTCCACCGTCCTCAGCGTGCCCCTCTCGGACGGCAAGCCGGTCACGTTCACGCTGCCCGGGATCGGGGGCTGACGAGCGGACGCCGAGGATCAGGGCGACCCCACGGGTGCGGCCGCCCCTGGACGCACCTCCGCGCCCTCTCCTCGAATACGATCCTGGTCGGCCGGGCTGGCGGAACGGTAGACGCGGCGGTCTCAAAAACCGTTGGGGCAACCCCCCGTGAGGGTTCGAATCCCTCGCCCGGCACGTTGATGCGGAAGGGACTTCGGCTGCTGAGGGGTCCGGTGACCGAGCCCCGCCGGACGCCGACTACTGCCACTACTACTGCCACCGGAGACCGAGGCGCTGGCGCCGGTGGTTGCCCTCGGCCTTAGAGGGGGGTCGGTAGTCCCCATCGCCGGCCCTCCCCAGCGAGCCCGACCGCCGTCCGACTACCCGCGGCGA
>VBHE01000350.1:0-3073 GCA_005889515.1 Chloroflexota bacterium
GAACGCGGTGGAGAGCTCGGTGATCACCACGTCGAGGTCGTGGGGATCGACGCTGTGCACCACCGCCTCGAGGTCGACGAGCAGGGTCGCGACCGGCAGCGGCGTCTGCGCGCGGGACTCCGGGATCACGTCGCCGTCCGCGAGATAGGGGGGCCCCGCGGCCTGGGGGCGGAGGTCGACGTACTGCTCGCCGACCGCGGAGAGTGAGGTGATGACCGCGCGCGAGCTGGTCGGCACCCGCTTGTCGGAGTCGATCGCCAGCTCCACGGTCACCCCGCCCGGACGCAGGCGGACGTCGCTCACCGTGCCGATCTGCTGGCCGCGGTAGTCGACGTTGGCGTGGGCGAAGATGCCGCCGGCGTCGGAGAGCCGCACGTGCACGTGGAAGGGACGGTGGAGGACGCTGAAGGTGGCGTAGACGACGCCGAGCACCCCGATGAGCAGGAAGGTGCCGATCTGCAGCTGCAGGAGGTTGATCCTCCTCATGGCAGCGCGCTCCCGAGCAGCGTCCGGGCGGCGTCGCCGCCCCCCGCGGGAGCGGCAGCGGCGAGCCGCTCGAGCCACCGCTGCTGCTGAGCACCGCGTTCACGATGCCGGTGACCTGGAGGTAGTCGCCGGGCGCCACCGCCGCGGCGGCGGGCCCGAAGGCCGCCAGGGCGTCGAGGGTGCTGCCCAGCTGGCCGCGGATGCCCACCAGGGCGTCGACCACCGGTCCGAGCTCGCGCAGGTCGGCGACGAACGCCTCGCGGCTCTGGTCGATCACCCGCGAGCCGACGGCGCCGAGCTGGCCGAGATGGGTGAGCAGGGCGTCGAAGTCGCCCGCCTCGGAGGCGAGCACCTGGAGCGCCGGCGCGATGTTCTCGAGGCCCTGCGCGATCACCGAGCTCTGGCCGTTGAGCTCGGTGGAGAGGGTGTCGAGCGCGGTCAGCGCGTGGTCGATGTCTCCGGTGCGGGCGTTGAGCGCCCCCACCAGCCGCCCCAGCTGGTCGATCAGGTCGCGGGCCTGCGGCTCGTGGCCGCCGATCGCCTTGTTGAGCTCGACGATGATGGTGCGCAGCTGGTCGAGCCCGCCGCCGTTGAGGACCGCGGAGAGCAGGGCGAAGGTGTCCTCGAGGGTCGGGGCGCTGCTGGTCCGCGCCTCGCCGAGGGTGGAGCCGTCGCTGAGGTCGGGGCCCGAGGCCTGGGCGGGGCGGTTGAGCGAGATGTAGTCCTCGCCGAGCGGCGTCGTGAAGCGGATCTCCGCGGTGGTGCCGCCGGGCAGGTGGATGTTGCGGCCGATCAGCATGTCGACCACGCCCTTGTCCTTGGCGAGGCGGATGGTGGTGACCTGGCCGACGACGACGCCGTCGAGCTTCACCTGGGCGCGCTGGGGCAGGTTGAGGACGTCGCCGAAGACCGCGGTCAGCTTGTAGCTGTCCCCGGGGGGACCGCCTCCCGGGGAGGGGAGACCCTGCAGGTTGAACTGGCAGCCGGCGAGACCGAGGGCGCAGAGGCCCCCGATCGTCGCGGTGAGCAGCCGGGTGGGGCGCAGCATCAGCCGTTCGCCAGGAAGCGGGCGACGCCGAGGTCGGGTACCGGGACCGCCCCGGGTGGGGGCGGCTCCTGGAGCAGCGCGTCGAGGGCAGTGCAGAGCACGTCCCAGGGGGTCCCGCCGCCGCCGGGGAGCAGCCGGGTCGTGTGCGGGACTGAGCTCGACCCGCAGTACTCGGCGATGAGCGGCACCTGGCCGGGCTGGAGCGAGGCGCGGATCCGGACCCGCAGGCCGTCGGCGTCGCTCTCGACGGTGGCTCCGAGGTTGGAGATGGTGAGCGGCAGGACGTCGAAGGTCTCGATCAGCTCGCGCTGGTGCGCCAGCAGGGCGTTGCTCACCGTGATCAGGTTGCCGATGTTCGCGCTGAGCGCGGCCCGGTTGTCCTGGACGAAGGTGCCGAGCTGACCGAGCGCCGTCTGCAGGGTGCTCAGCGCGGTGGCGATGTCCTGGCGCTCGCCGGCGAGCTGGGCGGTGGCGGTGGCGAGGTCGCGGTAGAAGGCGGAGACGGTGTCGTCGTGGTTGGCGAGCGCCCGGCTCAGGGTGTCGAGATCGTCGAGCAGCGAGGTCAGCTGCTTCGCGTTCCCCGACAGCGCGGGCAGCGCTTTGGCGAGCCCGACGATGGTGTCGTGGAGCCGCTGGCCGTTGCCGTCGAGGTTCTGAGCGGTGACGTGGAAGAGGTCACCGAGGCTGCCGTTCCTGTCGACCCCGTTGGGGCCGAGCGCCTTGCCGAGCTCGTCGAGCGACGAGAACAGCTCGTCGACCTCGACCGGGGTGTGCACCCGGGACGTCGGGATGTCGGCGCCGCTCGTCATCAGGGGGCCCCCGGTGTACGGCGGGCTCAGCTGGACGAAGCGGTCGCTCACCACGTTGGCGGCGGTGAGCACCGCCTCCGCGCCGGCCGGCAGCTTCTGGTCGCTGGGGTGATCTTCGTGATCCTCCCCACCGGGACCCCGAGGATGTCGACGTGGTTGCCGACGTAGAGACCGGGCGCGGAGAGGAAGTGGGCGGTGATCCTCAGCGGCGCCGGCCGGGTGGCGACCACGGCGCCGATGGCGCCGCCGGCGACGACGACCGTGGCGACGGCGGCGATGACGATGCGGCGCCCGGCGCTCACGGTGTGCACCCCGACGAGCTGTTGGTCCTGCCATTGCACGCCGCGATCGCGTTGTCGGGGATGAGCAGCGGCGGCACGGTGACGTCGACGAAGTTGCCGCTGCCGGTGGCGTTTCCGAAGTAGCGCGAGAAGGGCGCGAGCAGCTGGACGCTCTGGTCGATCGACGCCTGGTCACGGGCGAGCATCGCCGTCACCGACTGGAGGTTCGCGAGCAGCGGCTGGATCTGAGCGGCGTTGTCGCGGAGGAGCGAGCCCAGCTGCTGGCCGAGGGAGGCGCTGTCGACGATCAGCTGGTGGATCACCTGGCGCCGCTGGATGATCGTCTGGAGCACGAGGTCGGCATTGCCGAGCAGGGTGACCAGCGGTCCCTGCCGGCTCGCCAGTGTGTCCGCCACCTGCTGGGCGCTGCCGATCAGCGAGCTCAGCTG
>VBHE01000350.1:3105-4979 GCA_005889515.1 Chloroflexota bacterium
TGCCGCGCAGGTCGTCGCTGAGGGCCTTCAGCGAGGTGTCGAGCTGGGTCAGGTCGACCTGACGGGTCTCGGTGGAGAGGGTGCCGAGCAGCTCGAGCAGGGTGTACGGCGAGGTGGTGTGCGACTCCGGGATGACGTCGTTCGAGCCCAGCTGCCCGGCTCCCCCGGGGGCGAGCTCGACGTACTCCTGGCCGAGGATCGAGGCGATCTTGATGTTGAGGGTGCTGTCCCTGCCCACCCGGATGGTGTCCTTGGCGGTGAACGTCATCAGCACGTGCGAGCCCTCGAGCTCGACGTCGCTCACCTCGCCGACATTGAGGCCCGCGAGCCGCACCTCGTCGCCGGTCGCGATCCCCGCGGCGTCGGCGAACCGGGCGTGGTAGGTGTGCACCCGGGCGATGAAGGGGAGGTGGCCGAAGCTGATCGCGAACAGGACGACGCCGGCGATCACGGCACTGCCGATGATCGCGACCCACGCCTGGTTCATCTCGTGCAGGGGCCGGTACCTCACGAGCAGGCCCTCGAGTGCACGCCCTGGTTGCCGACGGGCCCGTTCGGAATCGTGACCGGCAGCGGCAGCGGGCCCGCACTCGGCTGTCCCGTGGTCTGGAGGGTGAGCGCGCAGAGGTAGATGTTCGCCCAGTTTCCGTAGGAGAGCGCCCGGTCGAAGGCGCTGAGACCGGTGGGCAGCCGGCGCACCACGGTGTCGAGCTTGTCCTGGTTCGCGACCAGGCTGTCGGTGAGGGTGCGCAGGCCGGCGATGTCGTGGTCGATCGCCGGTCGGGATCCCTCGACCAGGCCGCTGAGCGCCGCTGCCAGAGCGTCGATCTGGGTCAGCGAGTCGCCGACGCTGTTGCGGTCGGCGGCGAGCGTGGACGTCAGCTGCCCGAGCTGGTCGATCAGCTGCCCGAGCTGGGCGTCGTGGCTCGCCACGGTGCCGGCCACGCCGGTGAGGTTCTCGAGCACGTGGCCGATCACCGTGTCCCGGTCGGCGAGGTTCGCGGTGAACTGCGCGGTCTGGTCGAGCAGGGTCTGGAGGGTGCCTCCCTCGCCCTGGAGCACCTGCACGAGCGACCCGGCGAGCTGGTTGACCTGGTCGGGGGTCAGCGCCGCGAAGAGCGGCTTGAATCCGTTGAAGAGCACGGTCAGGTCGAGCGCGGGCGCGGTGCGGGACATCGGGATCAGGGTGTTGTCGGCGAGCGGGGATCCCGCGGTGTCACCCCTCACCAGGGCGAGGAAGCGCTGCCCGATCACGTTCTGGTACCGGATCACCGCCCGGGTGGTGTCGGTGACGCTGACGTCGCGGTCCACCTGGAAGGTGATCTGCGCGTGGTAGCCGTCGTTCACCTCGTCGCTGACCTTGCCCACCTCGACGCCCGAGACCCGGACGATGTCGCCGACGCGAAGGCCGCTGATGTCGCCGAACTCCGCGCGGTACGTCGCCTGCGGCTGGAACCGCGGGTTGGTGATGGTCAGCACCACCAGGGTGGTGATCAGCACCGAGCAGACCGCGAAGGCGATCAGCATGCTCAGCGGCTACCGGGCCGGCGAGCACGTCGGTGATCGCCGGCGGGACCGTCTCCGGCGGCACGCCGAGGAGCTGGGCGATCGCCACCTGCACCGCGTGCTGCTCGGCGGGGCTGCCGACCGGGCCGGCGCTGCCCCCGTTCTCGGTCGACTGGGTCACCGCGGGCTGGGTGGCGGCGCAGTTCGGCCCGTTGGCGCCGGGATAGCGCGGGCAGCTGGACGAGGTGTAGGGCGCGGGGTTGAGGAGCGCGGCGAAGGCCCGGTCTGCCGCCGGCCTTCCCGTCGGTCCGCCGAGCGACGCGGTGACCGTCGCGCCGATGTCGACGTTCTTGAGCACGAAGTTGATG
>VBHE01000351.1:0-2043 GCA_005889515.1 Chloroflexota bacterium
CACCTACGTCATCGGCGACGGCGAGCGTGAATGGGTGCTGCGCCGGCCCCCGCTCGCCCACGTCCTCCCCACCGCGCACGACATGGGCCGCGAGTACCGGGTCATTAGCGCCCTCGACGGTGCCGGCATCCCGGTGCCGCACGCGGTCCTCCTCTGCGACGACCCGGGGGTGATCGGAGCGCCCTTCTACGTGATGGGCCGGGTCCACGGTCACGTCGTCCGGGACGCGCTTCCCGAGGAGTGGCCGCACACCCCCGAGACCCGCCGGGCGATGTCGACGGCGCTGATCACGACCCTCGCACGCCTCCACGCGGTCCGTCCGGACGACGTCGGGCTCGGCGACTTCGGCCGCCCCGCGGGCTTCCTCGACCGCCAGGTGCGGCGCTGGTGGTCGCAGTGGGAGGCCTCGCGCACCGCGGAGCTCCCGGAGATGGAGGAGCTCCGCCGCCGCCTCGTGGCCGGGCTGCCGGACTCGGGGCCGCCGGCGATCGTCCACGGCGACTACCGCCTCGACAACGTCATCCTCGCCCCCGATGACCCGGGTCGGGTCGCCGCCATCCTCGACTGGGAGATGTGCACCCTCGGCGATCCCCTCGCCGACCTCGGCCTCCTCCTCGTCTACTGGGCCGACCCCGCGGAATCCGACGAGGACCGGGAGCTGCTCTCGCTCTCGGCGATCACCGCCGAGCCGGGGTTCCACCGTCCCACCGAGGTGGTCGAGGCCTACGGCGCCGCCAGCGGGCGTGACCTCGGCGCCCTGGAGTGGTACGTCGCCCTCGGGCACTACAAGCTGGCCATCATCGCCGAGGGCATCTACGCCCGCTACCTCATGGGCGCGACGGTGGGGGAGGGGTTCGAGATCATGGGCGCGCGGGTGCCGCGCCTCGTCCGCCGGGCGCTCGACCGGGCGACCGCCTCCGAACTGCCCGGCCTCGCCGGCTGATCGCGGGTTACGGCAGCCGGGTCGACCCCATGAGCACCCGGTCGCAGCCGCGGGCCGCCTGGCGGCCCTCGGCGATCGCCCAGACGATGAGCGACTGGCCGCGGCGGGCGTCGCCGGCGGCGAAGACCCTGGGCACGGTGGTCTGGTAGTCCGCGTCGGTGACGATGTTCCCCCGGCCGTCGAGAGCGACGCCGAGCTCCTCGACGACCCCGGGCCGCACCGGGCCGAGGAAGCCCATGGCGAGGAGCACGAGGTCCGCCTCGATGGTGAACTCGCTGCCCTCGATCGGCTCGAAGCGCATCCGGCCGTCCGCGCGGATCGCCTCGACGCGCACCGCGTGGAGCCGCTCGACCCGCCCGTCGGAGCCGCTCAGGCCCGTCGTCTGGATGCTGTAGTCGCGCACCCCACCCTCCTCGTGGGCGGACGACGAGCGCATGATCACCGACCACTGGGGCCACGGATTGTCGGGGGCACGCTCCTCCGGAGGCGGCGGCAGCAGCTCGAACTGGTGGACCGAGGCGCAGCCCTCGCGGTGGACGTTGCCGAGGCAGTCGGCCCCGGTGTCGCCGCCCCCGAGGATGATCACCCGCTTGCCGCGTGCGGAGATCGTCTCCGCCTCGCCGATGAGCTCGCCGGCGACCCGGCGGTTCTGCTGGGGGAGGTACTCCATCGCGAAGTGGACGCCGTCGAGCTCGCGCCCGGGCACCGGCAGGTCGCGCGGCTGGCCCGCGCCCATCGTGAGCACCACCGCATCGAAGCGGGCGCGCAGCTCGGCGCCGGTGATGTCGACGCCGACGTCGTAGCCGGTCTCGAACGCCACCCCCTCGGCGCTGAGCAGGTCGATGCGGCGGTCGAGGATCCACTTCTCGAGCTTGAAGTCGGGGATGCCGTAGCGGAGCAGGCCGCCGATGCGGTCGTCCTTCTCGTAGACGGTGACCTGATGGCCGGCGCGGTTCAGCTGCTGGGCACAGGCGAGTCCTGCCGGGCCGGAGCCCACCACCGCGACCCGCCCGCCGGTGCGGTGCGCCGGAGGCGCAGCCCGAACCCACCCTTCTACGAAGGCGCGATCGACGATCGACACCTCGACCTGCTTGATGGTC
>VBHE01000351.1:2071-2588 GCA_005889515.1 Chloroflexota bacterium
GGGCAGAGCCGGCCGGTGAACTCGGGGAAGTTGTTGGTGGCGTGGAGCCGCTGGATCGCGGTCTCCCAGTCGTTGCGCCAGACCAGGTCGTTCCACTCGGGGATGAGGTTCCCGAGCGGGCAGCCCTGGTGGCAGAAGGGGATGCCGCAGTCCATGCACCGCGCCGCCTGCTCGCGGAGGGAATCGACCGGCCAGGGGAGGTAGACCTCGCGGTAGTCGTGGAGCCGCTCCGCGACCGGCCGCCGCGGTGGCAGGCGGCGGTGGAACTCGATGAATCCCCCCAACTTGCCCATCGGCGAGGCCCTACCCGACCATCTCGAGCGGGACGGTCCTCCGCGCCTGGAGGACACGCTTGTAGTCGATCGGCATCACCTTGAGGAAGCGGCTCTGCGCCGCCGCGAAGTCGGCGAGGAGACGCTCGGCGACCGGGCTGCCGGTGTAGTCGGCGTGGTGCTGGAGCAGCGAGGCGAGCCGCTCGACGTCCTCGTCGGCCTCGACCGCCTCGAGCTCGATCATC
>VBHE01000352.1:0-2056 GCA_005889515.1 Chloroflexota bacterium
CGGAATCCGGCGCAGGAGTCGACCGCGCCCTGCTCGATCGGCTGGCCGGAGAGCTCGCCGTCCTCGGCGTCGGCCCAGGTGCCGGCGAAGCCATGGAACCCGGCCCGGCCGCAGGTGAACATGTGGACCCCGCTGCGCCCGTCGACCCTGCCGTCGATGAGGAACCAGCGGTTGCCCCGGTACTGGACGATGCAGTGCAGCTCGGGGTCGTAGTAGACGGTGTCGCCGCCCTCGCCACCCCCGCCGATGCTGAGGTCGTGGTGGAGGAAGACCCTGACCTCCCGGGAGCGGCCCGCGAGGTCGTTGACCTCGATGTGGCGGACGAGGACGTCGCTCTCGAGGTCGACGGCGTCGCGGATGCGGACCTCGATCGCGAGCCCGCCGTGGTGGCCGGTGATGTCCCCGACCAGGGTCTCGTCCTCGTAGGCGACCCGCCGCTCGAAGGCGTCGAACCAGGCGAAGGTGCCGTCGACCCAGAAGCCGATGAAGCTCGGCATCCCCGCGTGGGACTCGTGGCCCACCCAGGGGTGGTAGAGGTCGCGCAGTCGGCCGCCCTCGTCGAGGTTGACCTGCAGGCGTCCGTTGCCGAGGACCAGGGCGCGAGGCACGCGGCGAGTATAAGGAGGCGGACGCTCTGCGACCCTGTCGTTGCCAAAGCGTCGGCGGGTGCACATGGCCTGGGCCGTAGCCTGTCGCCGGTGCTGCTGGGGAGGTCGCGCGTGCTTGCTGTTTTCCGGACGGTCGAGGGGGGGGCGCCTGCGACCACGCTCCGCGCCATGCCGCTCGAGCTCCGGTCGGCGGTGGAGCGCGACCGCCGCGCCTCCGTGGAGCGGACGATCGAGCTCGGCCGCTGGCTGGTGCTCATCCTCACCGCGGCGAGCGCCAACTTCCCCTCGGCGGCGCGGAACGTCGGCGCCGTCAACCTGATCCTCGGCGCCTGGGCGCTCTTCAACCTCGCCCTCACCCTCAGCCTCGTCTCCCGCCACCTTCCCGGCCGGCGCACCCAGTACGCGATGACCGCAGTCGACATGGCCGTGGCCACGGGCCTCGTCTACCTCGACGGTGGCATCAACTCGAGCTTCGGCTTCACCTTCTACGCGGTGGTCATCGCCGGCAGCCTGCGCTTCGGGCTGTGGGGCTCGCTGCTCTGCGCCGCCGTCGTGAGCACCCTCTATCTCGGCGCCGGCGTCGCGGTGGCCGGGGGGTTCAGCCAGGCGACCATCGACGTCTTCCTCTCCCACCTGCTGCTCTGCCTGCTCATCGCCATCACCAGCACCATGGTGACCCGCGAGGTGGTCAGCGCCCGTGCCCGGCAGCTCACCCACACCCTGCAGCTCGAGCACGCCGCGCTGCTCGAGCTCCGCGAGGTGGATCGGGTCAAGACCGAGTTCATCATGCTCGCCTCCCACGAGCTCCGCACCCCGCTCGCCAAGGTGAAGGGATGGCTGGCGCTGATGCAGGACGCCGGCGACCGGCTCCCGATCGAGGCTCAGCGCGAGGGCATCGAGGTGCTGCGCAGCGAGACCGAGCACCTCGCGCGGCTCACCGACAACCTGCTCTGCATCGCCCAGCTCGAGGCCGGCGAGATCCGGCTGAAGACCGCGCCGGTCGAGCTCGACTCGGTCTTCGTCCAGGTCGCCGCGCTCTTCTCGGGGGACTCCCACGAGCGGGGCAGGCTCAGCCACTCCGCGGGCATCGGCGAGCGCGCCGTGCTCGCCGACCGCGACCGTCTCGTCCTCGTTCTGGCCTGCCTTGTCGACAACGCGCTGAAGTTCTCGCCGGACGGCAGCCCGGTGCGGCTCGACGCCCGCCGCGAGAGGGCGCTGATGCGCATCGAGTGCCACGACCAGGGACGCAGCATCCCCGCCGACCAGGCGGAGCGGATCTTCGCCTCCTTCTACCAGGTCGAGTCGCCCCTGCAGCGTCAGCGCGGTGGCTGCGGGGTGGGCCTCTACCTCGCCCGCCAGCTGGTGCAGCGGATGGGCGGCCGGGTCTGGCTCGTCCAGGACGGGACATCCCGGGGCAACACCTTCGCCCTCACCCTGCCGGTCGACCC
>VBHE01000352.1:2264-3328 GCA_005889515.1 Chloroflexota bacterium
TGTCGCCGGAGCCTGGGGCTCTGGCCGGAGCTCGCCGCCGAGCTCCTCGACGTGGCCGGGGTGGACTGCGAGCTCGACACCGGCGGCCTGCTGAGGGTCGCCCTGGATGGAGCGGAGGCGGCGCGGATCCGTGAGCGCGCCACGGGCGAGTGGCTCGACCCCGACGAGGTCGCCGACCTCGAGCCCGCGCTCGGCCCCTGCGCCGGGGCGGTGCTCCACCGGGGCGAGGGCCATGTCCACAGCGTCCGCGCCGTGGAGGCGCTGCTCGCCGCCGCCGCCGCAGCCCGGGGCGCCGAGGTCGTCGCCGGCGTCGAGGTGACCGGCTGCCTGCCCGCCGGGGGCGTCCGGCTCGCCGACGGGCGCGAGGTCGCCGCCCGCGCGGTGGTGCTCTGCGCCGGCGCGTGGAGCGGCGCCGTGGGCGCCTCGCTCGGAGCGCCGGGGCTGCCGGTCGAGCCGGTTCGCGGCCAGATCCTCGCGCTCCGCGGCGTCGACCCGGCCCCCCGCCTCGTCGTCTACGCGGGAAGCCGGGGATACGCGGTCGCCAAGCGGGGCGGCCTCACCCTGGTCGGCGCCACCGAGGAGCGCGCCGGCTTCGACGCGCGGCCCACCGAGGCCGGGCAGGCGTGGCTGGCCGGGGTCGGGGCCCGGCTGCTGCGCGGCTTCGCCACCGGCACGGCCGCGCACGTCTGGGCCGGCCTCCGCCCCCGCGCCCCCGACGGGCTGCCCCTGCTCGGCAGGCTCGGCGAGCGGCTCTTCGCCGCCACCGGCCATCACCGCAACGGCGTCCTGCTCGCCCCGGCGACCGCCGAAGGGATGGCGTCGGTGGTGCTCGACGGGGTCACCCCGCCGGGATGGGAGGCGTTCGACCCGGTGCGGGCCACGCCCCACCCGGCGGGGTGACCGGAGGAGGGACGGCTACGGGGTGGGGACGCCGATCGGGGTGGGCGTCGGGGTGGGCGGGATCGGCGTGTGGGTGGGCGTCGACGGCGCCGGGGTCGGGGTGGCGGTCCTCGTCACCGTCACCGTCGTGGTCGAGGTCCTGAGCGACGGGCTCGGGCTGGGCG
>VBHE01000136.1:0-258 GCA_005889515.1 Chloroflexota bacterium
AGTCCTCCGCCCCGCCGTCACCCCGGTCGGTCACGTCGCCGCCGAGCCCACCGCGGAACCCACCGCGGTCGCCGAGGCGGTCGAGCTCTACCACCGCACCTACACCACCCTGCTCCGGAGCAGCGGGGAGACCCGCCTGCGAGTGCTCGAGTCCTCCCACAAGGCCATGGGCTCGAGCCTCCACCCGCTGGCGGCGTCATCGGACATCGACCTCGGCGCCTTCCTCTACGCGTGCCGGCGGCTTCCCCCGGAGATCCT
>VBHE01000136.1:423-941 GCA_005889515.1 Chloroflexota bacterium
AGCTCAACGAGCGGCTGCGTGCGACCGGGGTGCCGGGGAGCGACGCGGCCCTCCCCTCGGCGGCGGAGTGCGCCGCCGTCCTCGGCGGCCGCGAGGACGACTGGGCGCAGCTCGTCGAGGTCTGGGGCGCGGGCTTCCGCGACAGCCTCTCGCGGATGGCCTCGCGGCGGCTCTCGCTGCGGGTGCGGATGCTCGGCGGCTCCCGGGTCGGCTCGGCGCGGGTCACCCGGCGGTGGTGGTCGCCGGTGCTCGACCTGCTCCGCGAGCGCCATGTCGCCGAGCGCCCCGTCTACTTCGTGAGCAGCAACTCCCATTCCGTCGTCAACCTGCTCAGCGGGGTGGTGGCCCGGCGGCAGCACGAGCTCGTCGAGTTCGTCGACCAGCAGGGCCCCGCGGAGATGCGCGACGAGCTGCGCCGCTTCCGCGACGGCACCGCCGAGGGCGACTGGTCGAACTTCCTCTACTACGCCGCCCGGCTCTACTTCCGCGCGCTCCCCCGGGACAGCGCCGAGCTTCGC
>VBHE01000136.1:1115-9176 GCA_005889515.1 Chloroflexota bacterium
ATCGCCGAGACCGTCGGCGAGCTGCGCGGCGTCTACACCCTCGGCAAGGCGGCGACGCTCAACGCCGACGTCGGCGACGTGATGCTCCCCAGCGTCGTCCACGACGAGCACAGCGGCAACACCTTCTGGCTCGACAACGCCTTCGGCGTCAACGACATCGCCCCCTTCCTGCGCTTCGGCAGCGGCCTCGACAACCAGCGCGCCGTGACCGTCAAGGGCACCTTCCTGCAGAACCGCGGCCACCTCGACTTCTACTACCGCGAGGCGTTCACCGTCGTCGAGATGGAGGCCGGTCCGTACTGCGCGGCGATGTACGAGCTCACCTCGTCGGGACGCTATCCCACCAACGAACCGGTGAACTTCTCCAAGCTGCCCATCGACTTCGGGGTCATCCACTACGCGTCGGACACGCCCTTCACCCAGGCACGCACCCTGGGGGCGCGCGGGCTCTCCTACCACGGCATGGACTCGACCTACGCGGCGTCGGTGGCGATCGTCCGCCGGGTGCTGCGGCTGGAGGGCGTGCTCGGGGAGGGCGAGCCGGCGGTGACCCGGTCGACCCACCGGCCTCCGGCGGACTGATGTCCCTCGTCGTCCTCGACGGGGTCGGCGTCGCCTTCGGCGCCACCACCGTCTTCAGCGGGCTCGACCTGCGCGTCGAGGCGCGCGACCGCCTCGCGATCGTCGGCGCCAACGGAGCGGGGAAGTCGTCGCTCCTCGAGGTGATCGCCGGCACCGCCCCTCCCGCCGCCGGACGGGTCGAGCGCGACCGCCGCATGCGCCTCGCCCACCTCACCCAGCAGTCGCCACCGCCGACCGCGCGGACGGTGCTCGCCGAGGCGATGGCGTCGCGCCAGGACCTCACCGCCCTGCAGGCGGAGATGGCGGCGCTCGAGCAGCGGCTGTCGGAGGAGGGCGGCAAGGCGATGGCGCGCTACGGCGAGGCGCAGCACACCTACGAGGGCCTCGGCGGCTACGACCTCGAGGCCCGGGCCCGCGCGGCGCTCGGCGGCCTCGGCCTCGACGAGGCGGTGCAGCGCCGCCACCCCCGGGAGCTGAGCGGCGGCCAGGTGCGCCGCCTCGAGCTCGCCAAGCTGCTCCTCCAGGACGCCGACCTGATGCTCCTCGACGAGCCGACCAACCACCTCGACCTCGCCGCCATCGAGTGGGTGGAGGAGTTCCTCCGCGGCGTCCCGGCCGCGATCCTGGTGGTCTCCCACGACCGCCGCTTCCTCGACGGGGTCTGCTCGCGAGTGCTGGAGATCGCCCACGGGGCGACCGAGGAGTACCCGGGCAACTACTCCGCGTACGTCCGTCTGCGGGTCGAGCGGCGCGCCCGGCGCCGCAAGGAGTGGGAGGAGCAGCAGGCGCACATCACCCACCAGGAGGATTTCATCCGCCGCTACAAGGCCGGCCAGCGCTCCCGCGAGGCCCGCGGGCGGCAGACGAAGCTCGACCGGCTGGAGCGCGTGCCCCGTCCCGTCGAGGACGAGCGGCCGCGGCTGCGGTTCACCCCCTCCCCCGGCTCCCAGGTGCTCCTCCGCGCCACCGAGCTGGTGGCGGGGCGGGAGCGGCGGGCCATCGCCGCCCTCGGCCGCGCGGTGCTCGGTCCCGGCGACCGCGTCGCCATCGTCGGGCCGAACGGCGGCGGCAAGAGCACCCTCCTCCACACCCTCGCCGGCGAGCTCGAGCCGGTGGCGGGGACGGTGACCCGTGGGGCCCGCCTGCGGATGCGCCTGCACCGCCAGGAGGAGGCGCAGCCGGACGAGGAGGACACCGGCCGCACCGTGCTCGACGAGCTCCTCGCCGACCACCCCATCGGCGAGGAGCGGGGGCGCACCGTCCTCGGCAGCCTCCTCTTCAGCGGCGATGAGGTGTTCACCCCCGTCGCCACCCTGAGCGGTGGCGAGCGCGCCCGTCTCGCCCTCGGCCGGCTCGCCCTCGATCCCAGCAACCTCCTCCTCCTCGACGAGCCGACCAACCACCTCGACATCCCCGCCCAGGAGGTCCTCGAGGAGGCGCTGCTGGGCTACCCCGGGGCGGTGGTCCTGGTGAGCCACGACCGCGCGCTCATCGACGCCCTCGCCACCCGGGTCTGGTCGGTGGAGCCGCAGCCCGACGGTCCGGCCGCGGTGCGGGAGGTGCTCGGCGGCTACTCCGACCTGCTCCGAGCCCGCCGCGCCGCGGTCCCGCCGCCTCCGCCACCGGCCCCGGCGGCGCGGCGGGCGGCCCCTCCTCCCGTCGACGCGGTCGGGCAGCGGCGGGAGCGAGCCCAGGGTCGCGTCCGAGCCGCCGAGGTGCGCCGGCTCGAGGAGGACATCGCCGGGGTCGAGGCCGAGCTCGCCGAGGTGCGCCGGCTGCTCGCCGATCCGTCGACCTTTGCCGACCCGGCGGTCGGCGCCGAGGCCGGCCGCGAGCACGACCGCCTCGTCGGCGCCCTCGACGAGCTCTACGAGCGCTGGTCGGAGATGGCCGACTCCGCCTGACCGGGGAGGGGCGCCGCGGGGCGGCGGGTCCCGACCCGGTTGGTGAGCGCCGTCCCGGCGAGGATGAGCACCAGGGCCACCACCGCCGCCGGCCGGATCGGCTCGCCGAGGAGCAGGGCGCCGTAGACGAGCGCGAAGCCGGGGAGGAGGTAGGTCACGGTGAGCGCGCCGGTCGCCCCGAGGCTGGCGAGCAGCCGGTAGTAGAGGACGTAGGCGATCCCGGTGCCCCCCACCCCCAGGGCGGCGATCGAGAGCACCGCCTGGATGCTCAGGGCGTGGGCGGGCCGGCCGGCGACGAGCGCGAAGGGGAGGACGATGAGCGCCGCCAGGCCGTTGGCGCTCACCGCCGGCACGAGAGCGGTGTCGCCCGCGAAGACCCGCCGGGCGAGGAACGCCCCCACCGCGTAGAGGACCGGGGCGCAGAGGAGCACGCCGAGGCCGAGCAGGTCCACGTGGCCGCCGATCCCCTCGACGAGCACCAGGGCGACGACCCCACCGAGCCCGACTGCCAGGCCGGCGGTGCGCACCGGGGTCAGCCGCTCCGATTCCGGCCGGTGCGGCAGGACCTGCGCGAGCCCGGCGGAGAAGAGCGGGGCCGCGGCGTTGACGATGGCCGCGATGCCGCTCGCCACCCGGGTCTCCCCCCAGGCGAAGCAGAGGTAGGGAAGGCCGGCGCTGACCATGCCGACGAGCGCGGCGTCGGGGCGGCGCAGCCCGGCGAGCACCCGCGGCTGCCCGATGAGCAGGGCGTAGAGGGCGATCGCCAGGGCGCCGAGGGCGAGCCGCGCCTCGACCACGCCGAGCGGCGGCACCTCGAGCACCGCCACCCGGATGAAGAGGAAGCTGGCCCCCCAGAGCGCGGCCAGGGCGAGCAGACGCGCGAGGTCGCCGGCCGCCATCAGCTGAGGCGGAAGGGGCGCACCCCGCTGAGAAAGACCAGTCCGCCGACGAAGACGGTGACCGCGGCGGCGACGACGGTGGCGATGAGGGCGGCGAGGAGGACCCCGAACACCCCCGACGGTCCGGAGGCGGGCGCGGGGCGCACCGCCACCGGCGGCGGACGGCTCCCGGCCGGCGCGGGCGTGCCCACCACGACCACCAGCCCGGTGAAGACGCCGTCGTCCCAGACGAAGTCGTTCTCGCCGGGGGTGGGGCTGAGCTCGAGGGCGAAGTAGGCGAGGCCGTCCGGGCCCGACTTGGTCGACGCCTGGTTGCCCTGGGGCCTGGTCGCGCGGCGGCTGGCGTCCGCCGGGGCGACCGAGGCGCCGGGCCCCGGGGCCGACTGCACCCGCATCGTCACGGGGCGGCCCGCCTGGGGCGCGTCCTGGGAGTTCGCCTCGCGGATGTAGTAGGCGAGCGCGGTCCCCGCGGTCTGCGGCTGCTGGCGGTCGATCTTGTCGTAGCCGAGCACGCGCACCGGGAGGAGGGCGAGGAGCGTCGCGAGGCCCGTCAGCGTCACGAGGGCGAGCCGGTGCCGGGAGGGTCTCATCCGGGCACCCATCCTACGGCCGCCGGACGCCGGCGGTGGGCGCGTCGGGGCGACGATTACAGTGGCCCGGTGGATCCCACAGAGGCCCGCGATCCCTCCCCCGGACGGCTGTTGGTCTCGGCCGGTCAGATCGCGGTGCGGATCGGCGAGCTGGCCGCGGAGATCGACGCCGCCTACGCCGGGATCGACGCCCCGGTCGTCCTCCTCTGCGTGCTCAAGGGCTCGCTATTCTTCACCGCCGACCTCGCGCGGGCGCTCACCATCCCCCTCGAGATCGACGCCATCGCGGTGCGGTCCTACGGCGCCGGAACCGAGCCCTCGGGCACCGTCCAGCTGCTCAAGGACGTGACCACCCCGCTCGGCGGCCGGCACGTGCTCATGGTGGAGGACGTCATCGACACCGGCCTCACCACCTCCTTCCTCCACGAGCACGTGGCCCGGCACCGCCCCGCCTCGCTGCGCCTGGTCGCGCTGCTCGACAAGCCCGGGCGGCGGCGGCGGGAGGTGCGCATCGACTTCCGCGGCTTCGTCCTCGGCGGCGACTTCGTCGTCGGCTACGGGCTGGACCTCGACGAGCGCTTCCGCAACCTCCCCGGCGTCCATGCCCTCGACCCGGGTTGAGGCCCTCGCCTATCCCGCCCTGGCGATGGCGACGGTCGCGGTCTCCTTCTCGGCGATCTTCAACCGCCTCGCCCCGGACGGCCCGGCGACCATCGTCTGGGTGCGAATGGCGATCACCGCGGTGCTGCTCGCCCCCCTCGCGCTCCGCGACGCCCGCGCCGGCGCCCTCCCCCGCTCCGCCTCCGACTGGAGCGTGGTGGCGCTCAGTGGGGTGCTGCTGGCGGCGCACTTCCTCACCTGGACGGCGTCGCTGCGGCACACCTCGGTGGCGTCGAGCGTGCTCCTGGTCTCGCTCCACCCGGTGCTCGTCGCCGTGCTCGGCCGGCGCCTGCTCGGCGAAGGGGTCTCGCTGCGGCTGATCGCCGGCCTTGGGCTCGCGCTCGTCGGGACCGCGATCACCGCCGCCGGTGACCTGCGGGTGAGCACCGAGGCGCTCGGCGGCGACCTCCTCGCCATCGCCGGGTCGATCACCTTCGCCGGATACCTGCTGGTCGGCCGCCGGGTGCGCTCGCGCTACGGCGCCGCCGGCTACTCGGTGCCGGTCTACACGGTGGTGGCCGTGATCGCGCTGCTGGCGGCGCCGCTGAGCGGCGCGGCGGTCGTCCCGAGGCCGCGGACCGCGCTCGCCTGCCTCGGCCTCGGCTTCGCCCTCACCGAGCCCGCCCAGGTGCCGGTCGCCGAGGAGGCGGCGGCCCAGTGAGCCGCCGCCTCCAGGCCGGGCCTCAGGCGACCGGGGGCGGCGCCGGAGCGTGCGGCGGGGAGTAGCGGGCCGGGGCCGAAGCGGAGCCGCGGCTGGTCAGGTAGCCGCCGACCAGGGTGGCGATCCCGGCGAGCAGGGCCAGGAACCAGGCGAAGCCGAGCCCGTAGGAGAAGGTCTGGCCGCCCACGGCGGTGCTCGAGAACCCGTCGTGGTACTCGACCCAGAACAGGAGGACCCCGGCGATCTCGAGGGCGCCTCCGGCCATGTAGATGACCGAGTCCGAGGCGGGGAGCTCGGGGAGCTCGACCATCCCGGAGAGCAGCCGGCGGCTCACGAGCAGGCCGGCGACCGCGACCAGGGCGAGGAAGCTCAGCCACCCCCACCCGTGGAAGCCGCTCAGCCCTGACAGCGACCCGTTGCAGAAGGCGCCGCTGCAGGAGGCCGAGGTCCAGTCGAGGAAGAGGGCGACCAGCAGGACCAGGGAGCCGGCGGCGATCACCAGCTCCTCGATCGAGAACCGCTCCGCCAGCTTCTTCAGATCCACGCGCTCGGGTCCGCTCATGGTTCGGGTCCCCCAGGTGCAGGTGGTCGGTGCCACGCGGTTGCGCGACTCGCAGCACATTCTCCGACCTGACGGATCGCTACACAAGTAGCAAAAGCGTCAAGAACGTCGCGAGGGCGGGTTCGACCAGCGGGGAGGAGGAGGGTCCGCCAGCAGGATGTGACCGCGCGCAACGCGGCCGTCACCGCGGCTTGATCGATTTGATTGATGCCAGTGACGAGTATGCCTCTCAAGGCCGTGCCCCAGCAGCGGACCGTGATCGAACCCGGCGGCAGAGTGGAGTGGGAGGCAGTGGTGGCGTCGTCGCGCAGCGGCCGGCCGCATCGTCGTGGTGCCCGGGGACAGGGCCTGGTCGAGTTCGCCCTGGTCGCCCCCCTTCTCATCGCCCTCGCCTTCGGGATCTTCGACTTCGGCCGCGGCATGTCGGCGAACGTCACCGTGACCAACGCCACGCGTGAGGGCGCCCGCTGGCTGTCGACCCAGGCGTCGAACCTCAGCTCCCCGTACGGCTCGGCCTGTCCCTCCGGGACCTCCCTGACCAGCACCTCGGGGCAGCTGCAGGCCTGGAACCAGATGCTGAACGCCAACCTCTCGATGAGCGGCGTCAGTCAGATCACGGTCTACTTCTACAAGAGCAGCAACAACCCCTCGAGCTCCTCGGCCTTCACCGGCTGGGACCTCAAGGAGGACTGCACGAGGAGCGGCAGCGCCTTCACCGGGGCCGTGAGCCCGACGACCGGCTCCAACACCGGCGACTCCACCTACGCCCCGCAGACGGGCGACTGGGTCGAGTTCCGGGTGATCTACCAGTACACGACGGCGACGCCGATCATCCATCAGCTGATGTCGACGGTCACGATCGACCAGGCCACGACGATGGTGCTCGAGTGAGGCCGGTGCGCGCCATGCGGGTCCGCCGCCCAGGTCGACACGGCGCCCGGGGCCAGTCACTGGTGTTCGTCGCCCTCGCCGGGACGGCGCTCGTCGGCATGACGGGTCTCGCGCTCGACGGCGGCTACGAGCTGGGCCAGTACCGCTATGCGCAGAACGGCGCCGACGCCGGCGCACTGGCGGCAGGGCGGGCGATCTACGAGAACCAGGCCAACTCCAGCTATCTCAACGGCCTCAACTCGAACCAGGGCCTCTGCGGGCTGACCTCGCCGTACGGGATGGCGCCCCAGCAGGTCCATCTCAACAACACCAGCACCAACGGCTTCCACTCCTACGGCGCCCTCGCCACCGTCGACAGCTCGCAGTCGGTGAGCGCTCTTGGCGTCAACGTCGCCACGCTGGCGGCCCACATCGGCGTCAACGAGGCGACCGGCGACGTCACCGCCAACCCCAACCCGAAGGCGAGCGGCTCGGTGGACCTCGCCAGCCTCTCGGCGAGCCTCACCGCCATCTCCAACTCGCTGCTCTCGGCGAGCGGCAGCGCCGACGTCTTCCAGTGCTCGAGCAGCGCCACCGGCGCGGGCACCAGCCAGATCGTCCCCAGCGCCGGTGGCAGCTGCCCGGGTAGCAGCCTCGCCCTCACCCTCGCCCTGACGATCGCCCTCCTCCACCTCAACGTAGACGTCGACAGCACCCTCGGGCTCACCGGCAACATCCCCACCAGTCCGGCGTCGATCACCCTCGTCAAGCAGGCGCTCTCCTCGGTGGTGCCGACCAGCGGTAACGCCCAGCAGCGCGACTCCACCCAGGCGGTCGGCGCCACCCTCGGGCTGCTGGGCCTCGTGAGCATCAACGCCAACGCCGGCACGACGACGACCACGACGGGGAACCTCGGCGGCGACGCCACCGGGGCCAGGACCAGCACGAACGTCGGCAACGTCAGCGCCACGATCGGGGGGGGGGACGTCGATCTCTCTGAGCGCCATGGATACCAGTGCCCAGGTGAGCTACGACCCGGTGAACGGCTTCCAGGCCACCACCTCCTGCTCGTACCTCACAGGAGAGGGCACGTCCCAGACGAAGGTGAGCACCACGACGATCCCGGTCGGCGCGGACTGCGGCTACACCCCGATCACCATCCCCGGCGTCCTCACCATCGGGCCCACGAGGCACGTCGGCTGCACGCCCACCGCGAACGGCCAGCTCTGCACCGCCACCGTCTGTGCCTTCGACATCAACGTCCTGTCGCTGCCCTCCGGGATCAGCAGCATCGACGTGTGTATCGGCAAGGCGCAGGCGAGCGCGGACTTCC
>VBHE01000136.1:9184-9797 GCA_005889515.1 Chloroflexota bacterium
TGGTGGTCACCTCCCAGGTGCCCTCGCCGACCTTCTTCCTCGGGGTGGTCGGGGCCCACACCGCCCACCCGACGGCGACCTCAGCGGCGACCCCGCGGCAGGTGACCGACGTGTCCTCCGCGGCCTTCGCGGATGCGCCTTACGCGGTGCCCTACGACGCCACCGAGCAGTCGGGAGGTGCCGCGTACTGCAACGGAAGCTTCGGCTCGCTGGTGCCGGGGTGCAACTACATCGTCTGGGGTTCCGGCATCGACTACAACACCGCGATGGACACCCAGCTCAGCTGTGGCAGCGGCACCAGCTGCTGGCAGGGACAGCTCGACCCATCGAGCAGCCATGCCCTGGGACAGACGGTGACCGCCAAGAGCGGCGCCGGGGGCGGTCCAAGCCCGCTGCTCAGCGGCGCCAAATACATCCTCCTGCCGGTGATCAGTGACGAGGGCGTGGTGGTGCAGTACGGCCTCTTCACCGTGACCGGCAACTCCAAGATCTACACCCTGGCCCGCACGCCCGATCCGGTGAACAGCGTGACCGCGCCGATCGCCCAGTCCGAGACCACCGGTGCATGGATGCCGAACGACGAGGGAGCGGTCTCCATCAAGCTCGTCGACCC
>VBHE01000137.1:0-4044 GCA_005889515.1 Chloroflexota bacterium
AGAATCGCGGTATCGGACGACCGCCGCCTGCAGGGAAGGGGGGCGGGGCGGCGTCCGCCCCAGGGGAGCAGCTCAGGATGTCCAACCGCATCACCCATGGCGCCTGGTCGGTCGCCGTCGCCGCCGGCCTCCTGCTCTCGGGGGCCACCGGCCTCCGCGCCGCGATGCCGGCCGCGAGCCTGCCCCCGGGTCCGTCGCTCACCGCGAACGTCCTCCCCGGACTCGACCGGCTCGCTCCGCTCGGGCTTCCCTCGCCGCTCGCCGAGATGCGCGTCGGCATCGGGCTCGCGCCCACCGACCCGGCCGGCGAGCTCGCCCTCTTCGACGCCCTCTACGAGCCTACGAGCCCCCTCTACCACCGGTTCCTCACCCCCGCCGAGGTGGCGGACCGGTTCGGGGTCCCCGCCACGCGCTACCGGGCCGTTGAGAGCTGGCTGCAGCGAGGAGGCCTGACCGTCACCCACGTCGACTCGGCCCGCACCTACGTGCAGGCCTCGGGCAGCGTCGCCCAGCTCGACCGCCTCTTCGCCACGACCCTGCGCACCTATCGATCGAAGGGCGTCGACTTCGTGGCCAACGACCGGCGCCCGGCGGTGCCGCCGGGCCTCGGCATCGTCTCGGTGATCGGCCTCAACACCCTGCAGCGCTTCTCCGTCCCGGAGCGGCCGAGGCCGGCCCCGGGGATCGGCGGCCTGTACACCGACAGCTACACCCCACAGGCGCTGTGGTCGCTCTACGACCAGCCCGCCGACAACCTCGGCCAGGGGCAGACGATGGCCGTGATCGGCGCCGGCAGCACCGACTCCGTGGTCGGCGACCTGCGCCGCTTCGAGGACCTCAACCACCTGCCCCACGTGCCGGTGACGGTGCGGCATGCCGGGGGCGGGGCCTTCAAGGACAACACCGGCGCGGTCGAGTGGGACCTCGACACCCAGTCGAGCACCGGGATGGCGCCGCTGGTCCGTCGCGAGGACCTCTACTTCGGCTCCACCCTCGCCGACGCCGACATCGTGGCCGCCTTCTCGCGCTGGGCCGGCGACGCCGACGCGCCGGCGCAGGCCGACGCCTCCTTCGGCGAGTGCGAGACCAACCCGACCAACCCGGTGAGCGGCAACCCGGCGCTCAACCCCCCGGGGAACGTCGGGCAGGGCCTGGGGAACAACCTCCAGCCGGTCGCCGACCAGACCCTGCTCCAGGCCACCCTCGAGGGACGCAGCCTCTTCGCCTCGACCGGCGACACCGGCTCCTCCTGCCCGATCCTGGCGCTACCGATCATCGGCGCCGGCAACGGGGTGCTGAACCAGGCCTTCCCGCTCCAGGGATACCCGGCGGTGAGCAAGTACGCGGTCGCCGTCGGTGGCACCGTCCTCTACGCGTCGGCGGGGAACTCGCCGACGCGGCGGACCGTCGAGTACGCCTGGCCCTTCACCGGCGGCGGGTCGTCGGGGTTCGTCGACCGTCCCGAGTACCAGAAGGCGGTCACCGCGGTCGCGCATCCCTGCCCGATCGACTCGACCGGCAAGCCGTACGCGCCGGGCACGATCTGCCGCGGCATCCCCGATGTGGCCGCGATCTCCGGCGACGTCGCCGGCAACGGCTACACGATCGTCAACGACATGAAGGTGACCCCGGGCGGCGGCACCAGCCTCAGCTCGCCTCTCTGGGTGGGGATGTGGAGCCGCATCCAGGCCGCCGCCCCCGACCAGGTGCACGGCCTCGGCTTCGCCAACCCGACCCTCTACCGGGTCGGCACCGGCCCCGGCTACGCGCAGGACTTCCACGACATCACCGTGGGCAGCAACGGCCTCTATGCGGCCACCCCCGGGTGGGACTACGTCAGCGGCTTCGGCAGCCCGAACCTCACCAACCTCATGCGCGACATCGACGGACGGACCGCGCCGGTGCACGACGTGCCGCCGCCGGCGGTGCCCGCGCCGCCGCTCGCGACCGCCTGTGACCCGGTGTGGACGAGCCCCTCGGGCAACGCCGCCGACCCGCTCACCGGCGACCAGATCCCGCAGCTCGACCTGACCCGCGGCGACCTCGTCCTCAGCCCCGACCGCACCCGGCTGCGGGTGATCCTCACCGTGAGCACCCTGGACGGCAATACGCCGCAGGAGGGCACGGGGATGAGCTGGACGATGTACTGGACCGAGAATGGCACCACGTACTTACGGCGTGTCGAACGCCAAGGGCTCGGGCGACGCCCACACCGACGACACCGGCAGCCTCACCAAGGGCTCGCCGGGAAGGGTGGAGATCGACGTCCCGCTCGGCCACGTCGGCACCCCCGCGCCGGGGACGCGGCTCACCTACGCGCTCGGCGAGGCCGCCTTCGATGTCGGCATCCTCCCCGCCACGGTCGACATCGGCGGGACCCAGCGCGACACCCTGCTCGCCCCCTGCGGCTCGGCGCCCCCGCCGCCTGCCGTCGCGCCCCCGGGCAAGCCGCTGCCCCTCCCGGTGACGGTGGGTCAGGCGGCGCCGGCGCCCTCGTCCGCCACCTCGACGTCGGGCCCGACCGCGCCCCCGCCGCTGCTGCCGTCGCTGCCGGTGGTCCCTCGCGCGGTGATCGGGGTGCGCTCGCTCACCGGCGCGCTGCTCGGGACCCTCCCGTCGGGCGGCTGACGGATGAGCCGCTCAGCCGGCGCCGCGGACGAGCTCGATCCAGCGCCGCTGGGCGCCCTCGCCCCAGTCGGCGTGGCGCGCCTGGAAGAGGTTGGCGGCGCGCGCTCCGCTCCAGCCCGTGGGGAGCAGGGTCTTGGGCAGGCGGGGGTCGAGGAATGGGAACCGGCGCCACTCGTGGACGAGGCGCGTCTGGGCGAGAAGAACCCCGTCGCCCGGCTCCGGGGTGAGTCCGGAGAACTCCCGGATGAAGCCCTCGTAGTGGGCGCTGATCTCCTGGACGTCCCAGGCCTGGGCGACCAGGGCGCGCTGCTCGCCGATGGCTCCGAAGCGGGCCCGGAAGGACATCGCCGCGGCGCGCAGCCCGAGCTCGCCGAGCACCGCGTCGCACTCGACCTCGCGGTCGGGATGGGGGCTGAGCCACATGCCCGGCGCCGGTGAGCCGAATCCCGCCCAGGTCAGCCGGGTGCGAAGCCGGTGGCGCAGCGCCCGCTGCGACTCGGGCACGGAGACGAGCAGGAGCAGCCACTCACCGTCCCACTCCGGCAGCGCGGCGTTGAACGAATAGATGCGGTCCGCCCCCTCGGTGAGCAGCCGGCGCCCCGGGGCGCTCAGCGACCAGCGCACCCGCCGCCCCGACCGCTCCGAGAGCAGCCAGCCCTCGGCGGCGGTGCGCGCCAGCGCCTGGCGCGCCGACTTCTCCTCGACGCCGAGCCGGCCGAGGACGGTCACCAGCGTCGAGGTCCACACCGGCTCGCCACGGGGGCGCACGAACTCCCCGAGGAGGGTGAGGAGGAGCGACCGGGCGCTCGCGGCGCCGACCTGGCGGCGCCGGCTCAGCGTCGGGCGCCCCGACCGTGACTGCTCCTGCCGGGGGGCCCCGGGTCGCGAGGAGGCGGTCGAGGGTGCGGAACGCGGCTGGGGCATCAGATGGGGACCGCTGTGCTCGGATGATGTGCTGTGGCGGGACTATCCCACGTACAACCGCCGAGTGGCTGCGGCCGCATGTACTACAAGTACTTGACGAATACCGATAAAATAGTAGAGGATAGGGGCATGTCTGTCACGTCCCACCCCGTGGAGGCGCCGCCGCGTGTCTCCTTCGACACCCATCCCGACCGCTACCGGCACTGGCGGCTGGAGATCGAGGGTGCGGTCGCCCGCCTGGTGCTCGACGTCGACGAGGCCGCGGGCCTGGTCCCCGGCTATCCGCTCAAGCTCAACTCCTACGACCTCGGCGTCGACATCGAGCTCTACGACGCGGTGCAGCGGCTGCGCTTCGAGCACCCGCAGGTGCGCGCGGTGGTGCTCAGCAGCGCCCGGGACCGGATGTTCTGCGCGGGCGCCAACATCCGGATGCTCGCGCAGTCCAGCCACGAGTGGAAGGTGAACTTCTGCAAGTTCACCAACGAGACCCGG
>VBHE01000137.1:4054-20553 GCA_005889515.1 Chloroflexota bacterium
AGACCTGGATCGCCGCGCTCAACGGCACCGCCTCCGGGGGTGGCTACGAGCTCGCGCTCGCCTGCGAGCGGATCCTGCTCGTCGACGACGGCTCCTCGGCGGTGTCGCTCCCCGAGCTGCCCCTGCTCGGCGTCCTCCCCGGCACCGGCGGGCTCACCCGGCTGGTCGACAAGCGGCGGGTGCGCCGCGACCTCGCCGACGCCTTCGCCACCCGCGCCGAGGGGGTGCGCGGCCAGACCGCGGTGCAGTGGCGCCTGGTCGACGAGAGCGTCCCGCGGCGCCGCTTCGACGAGGTGGTCGCCGAGCGCGCGGCCGCCGCGGCGGAGGTCTCCGCGCGACCACGTGATGCGCGCGGGATCGCCCTGCCCCCGCTGACGAAGACCGTCGCCGGCGACGCCATCACCTATCCGCACCTGCTCGCCGCCCTCGACCGCGACGCCGCCACGGTGGAGATCACCGTGCTCGGACCCGGGCGGGACGCGCCGGAGGGAGTCGAGGGGATCCACGCCGAGGGCGTGGAGTTCTGGCCACTCGCGGTGGCCCGCGAGCTCGACGACCTCATCCTCGAGCTGCGCACCAACGAGCTCGAGCTCGGCACCTGGGTGCTCCGCACCCGCGGGGACAGCGCCTCGGTGATCGCCCACGACCGGCTCCTCGCCGAGCACGCCGGGGACTGGCTCGTGAACGAGGTGCGCCACTACCTCAAGCGCACCCTGAAGCGGCTCGACGTCAGCAGCCGGAGCCTCATCGCCCTGGTCGAGCCGGGGAGCTGCTTCGCCGGGCCGCTGCTCGAGCTCGCGCTGGCCGCCGACCGCTGCTACATGCTCGACGGCCTGCCCGAGGGCGCGGAGGACGCCGAGCCGGCCGCGATCACCCTCGGCGACGCCAACTTCGGCGCGCTCCCGATGTCCAACGGGCTCAGCCGGCTGGGGGTGCGATTCCTCGCCGACCCCGACCACGTCGAGACCCTTCGCGAGCTCGCCGGCGAGCCGCTCGACGCCGCCCGGGCGCTCGAGCTCGGGCTCGTCACCTCTGCGCCGGACGACATCGACTGGGAGGACGAGGTGCGGCTCGCCATCGAGGAGCGGGCGAGCTTCAGCCCCGACGCGCTCACCGGGATGGAGGCGAACCTCCGCTTCGCCGGCCCCGAGACCCTGGAGACGAAGATCTTCGCCCGGCTCACCGCCTGGCAGAACTGGATCTTCTCCCGCCCCAATGCTGCGGGCCCCGAGGGCGCCCTGCGAAAGTATGGGACAGGGCAGCGCGCCAGCTTCGACAGGAGGCGAGTGTGACCACGATGGCCGGCAGCATCGACTACGGGGAGCGCATCCCCAACAACGTCGACCTGGCGCACGACCGGCGGCTGCAGCGTGCCCTCGAGTCGTGGCAACCCAAGTTCCTCCACTGGTGGCAGGAGATGGGTCCGGCAACGCCGCATCGCGACGTCTACCTGCGCACCGCGGTGTCGGTGGGCAGGGACGGGTGGGCGCACTTCGACCACGTCGTCCTCCCCGAGTACCGCTGGGGGATCTTCCTGTCGGAGCGCGAGCCGGGGCGCACCGTCGGCTTCGGCGCCCACCAGGGCGAGCCGGTCTGGGAGCAGGTCCCCGGCGAGTACCGGTCGGAGCTCCGCCGGCTGATCGTCATCCAGGGGGACACCGAGCCCGCCTCGGTGGAGCAGCAGCGCCACCTCGGGATGACCGCGCCCAGCCTCTACGACCTTCGCAACCTCTTCCAGATCAACGTCGAGGAGGGCCGTCACCTCTGGGCGATGGTCTACCTCCTCCACGCCTACTTCGGCCGCGACGGCCGCGACGAGGCCGAGGCGCTGCTGATGCGCAACTCGGGGAGCAGCGACGCCCCACGGATCCTCGGCGCCTTCAACGAGCCGACGCCCGACTGGCTCGCCTTCTACATGTTCACGTACTTCACCGATCGTGACGGCAAGTTCCAGCTCGGCACCCTCAAGGAGAGCGCCTTCGACCCGCTCTCGCGCACCTGCGAGTTCATGCTCCGCGAGGAGGCCCACCACATGTTCGTGGGCACCACCGGCGTGGACCGGGTGGTGGAGCGGACCGCCCAGCTGATGCGCGAGCACGACACCGACGACATTCGGGCGCACGGCGGCATCCCGCTCGACATCATCCAGCGCTATCTCAACTTCCACTTCAGTGTCTCGCTCGACCTCTTCGGCGGCGAGACCTCGAGCAACGTCGCCGCCTACTACACCGCCGGGCTCAAGGGCCGCTGGCAGGAGCCGCGGCGCAAGGACGACCACCGTCTCGTCGACTCGCTCATCGCCGTCGACAGTGTCGTCGACGGGAGGCCGAGCATGGTCGAGGTTCCGGCCCTGACCGGCCTCAACCAGGACCTGCGCCGCGAGTACCTGCGCGACTGCAACAGCGGGCTGGCCCGCTGGAACCGGATCCTCGAGGAGGCGGGCGTCGAGCGGCGGCTCAGCCTGCCCCACCAGGCCTTCAACCGGCACGTCGGTGCCTTCGCGGGGATCCACGCCACCCCCGCCGGCGAGGTGGTCGACGACGAGACCTGGGAGCGGCGCCGCGACGAGTGGCTCCCCGGCCGCGCCGACCTCGACTTCGTCGCCTCGCTGATGCAGCCGGTGCACGAGCCGGGGAGGATCGCGGGCTGGGTGGCGCCGCCCAAGGTCGGCATCAACGATCAGCCGTTCGCCTACGAGTACGTGCGCTTCGCCTAGAGCGCGGGCCCGGGGTCACAGCTCCGTGGCGCCGCTGGGGGCCCGGTGGTGGAATGATGGGCCCCGATGTCCTCCACCCGCGCCCCGGCCGCGGCCCCTCCGCTCCCCCGCCGCGGCCGCCGCCTCGGCCCCTTCCGCCTCCTCGGCGTCCTCGTCGGCCTCGGCCTGGTCGCGGGAGGCCTGGTCCTCATCGTCCCGCCCCTCTGGGCCCTCTACCAGCGCAACAAGGTCGACGACAACGCGCTGAGCCAGTGGAACAAGGGTGGCTCCCAGGCCCTGGTGGGAGGCGGGGCCACGAACTACACCGGCCAGTGCGGCAGCGGCGACCCCTCGGAGAACTACGCCCGGGTGTCGTTCCCGAGCCTCCCCCAGTACGGCTACGCGGGGGTGGCCGGCGACGGCAGCTGGGACCTCCTCAAGCAGCGCTCGATGGTCCACTACAAGGGCACCGCGGCGCCCGGCCAGACGGGGAACGACATCATCGCCTTCCACCGCGAGCCCGAGTACGAGCACATCGACCAGCTCAAGGTCGGCGACGTCGTCGACGTCCAGGACCGCAGCTGCAAGACCTACGCCTACCGGATCACCGGGCGCTGGCAGCTCTACCCCTCGAACGTCACCCAGCTGACCACCACCACCGGCTCCGACCTCACCCTGATCACCTGCACCCCCTTCTGGGTGGACTCCCAGCGGCTGGTGTGGCGGGGCGCGCTGATCACCGCCCCGGGCGCGCAGTAGGCCGCTGCTGAGCGCCAACCGTTGGCTCAGCTCGCGCTCCTCGGGCGGGGACGACTACGACCGCCGCCTCGCCGAGGCCTCGACCACCGGCCCCGACAAGCACGGCGAGGCCAGCCTGGTCGCCTCCCTGGGGCCCGCCACCGTCCTCGACGCCGGCTGCGGGACCGGCCGCGTCGCCATCGAGCTCGCCCGGAGGGGGATCCACACCGTGGGGGTGGACATCGACCCCGAGATGCTCTCCACGGCGCGGCGCAAGGCGCCGGAGCTCAGCTGGATCGAGGACGACCTCGCCACCGTCAGCATCGACCGGCGGTTCGACGTGGCGGTGCTGGCCGGGAACGTGATGATCTTCCTGGCGCCGGGGACGGAGGGCGCGGTGATCGCCAACCTGGCCCGTCACCTGGTCGTGGGCGGCGCCCTGGTCGCGGGCTTCCAGCTGCTCCAGGGTCGCCTCGACCTCGACGCCTACGACCGGCTCGCCGCGGACGCCGAGCTCGATCTCTGCGACCGCTGGGCGACCTGGGAGGGTGCCCCCTGGCGCTCCGGCGATGACTATGCGGTGTCGCTGCACCGCCGCCGGCCCGACTGAGGTCAGGTCAGCGGGCGCGCTGCGCCTCGGATGGCTCCGGACGGCGGTCCTCGATCCTCTTGCCGAGCTCGAGCTCCAGGATGGTGATCAGCCGTCGCTGCTTCGCGATCAGCTCATCGGCCTTCCTGATCATCTCGTCCACCGTGTCCGTCCTCCGTGGTCGACAGGGCCCCGCCCTTCCGGCATTCAGCACGGTGACGCCGGGTTGTGACGCAATCTTGCGGTTTGAGGCGATCGCAAGCTTTCCGGACCTGGTGACGTCGGCCTCTCTGACGGACCCACTCCCGGACGGCGGGATACAGCCCCGGCTCCCGGCGGACCGTCGGCGCAACTCCCGTGCGCCTGCCTCTCCCTCTCACCCTCATCGAGGTCCCCGGATCATGAACCGCACGTCGACCCTGCACCGCCTGCGCACCGCCGGCATCGGCCTCTGCCTGGGCGGCGTCGCCATCTCGGCGTGGAGCAGTGCCATCTCCGTCCGGGCCGCCAACTCGGGCGACATCTTCATCCAGAGCGCCGGAGCGGGCGCGCCGAGCGGCCACGCCACCGATCCGCACCTCTCCTGCGCGGACATCGATCTGTGGGGGGCCGGCCTGGCGGATCCCTCCTCGACGTTCACGATAGCCGGCGCGCCGCCGAGCGGCTCCGATGAGACGGTGTACTCGGCGAGCTGGAGCTACTCGAGCGCGGTGGCCGATCCCCAGATCATCGCCGTCGTCCCGGTGGCGACCCTGATCTCCGACGCCGCCGCCGCCGGGGATACGCCCCAGGCGAATGGGGGCTACCACTTCAAGATCGACTTCACCCAGAACTCGCAGAAGGCCACGACCTTCTGGATCGACTGCCCGGCGCCGAGCGGCGACCCGGGCACCGGGTCGACCGGCAGCGGCGGCGGGACGACGACCACCACCTCGAGCTCGAGCGGCAGTACCGATGCCGGCACGACCACGAGCAGCACCACCACCAGCACCGACGCCGGCACCACGACGAGCAGCAGCAGCACCACCACCACCAGCACCGACGCCGGCACCACGAGCACCGGCTCGAGCTCGACGTCGACCGACGCCGCGCCTCTGGTTCAGGAGGGATCGACCACCACCTCGACCTCGACCTCCACGCAGAGCTCCTCCGCGGGGACCTCCAGCGCCGACGGTGCCTCCGGGGAGAACGGCCTGAGCAACGGCTCCGCGACCATCGGAAGCCTGGGCTCCGGCGCGACGACGAGCTCCAGCTCCACGACCACCCAGTCCGCCCCGCAGACCAGCACCACCGCCTCCACGACGTCGTCCGCGACGGGTGGCAACATCGGCGTCTCGATCACCGCGCCGGCTCCCACGCCGGCTCCGGCCGCGGTCCCGGCCTCGGCGCCGCTCCTGCCGACCGCGGCCTCGGATCCGCCCGCTCCGAACACCGGCGCCGACGTCCCCTTCGGGCTGGGACTCCTGCTCCTCCTCGGCGGGGCCGGGACGATCGCGGTCTCCTCGGCGCTCCGGCGGCGGCGCGCCTAGCTAGATCTCGCGGAAGTCACGTACCGGCCGCCGGGGGGCGAAGCGGGGGGCTCGCACCCCGGCGGCCAGGAGCAGGCGGAGCACCCGGCCGCGGTGGCCGGGGTAGGGGGCGAGGAGCTCGAGCATCCGGGCGTCGCTCCCCCGCGGCTCTCCGGTCAGGACATAGCTGACCGTGTGAGGAAGGTTCCAGTCTCCGAGGGGGAGCGCATCGGCGTCGCCGAGGGCGTTCAGCGCCACCGAGTTGGCGGTCCACTCCCCCACCCCGGGCACCGCCCGGAGACGCTCGCGGGCCTTCTCCGCGGGCATGCTCCCCGCCTCCTCGAGCCGGCCCGCCGCCCGGGCGACGCGGCGGATGGTGTCGGCGCGCTGACGCTCGATGCCGAGGCGGTGGTAGTCCCAGCTCGGAGTGCCGGTGAGGGCGGCGGGGGAGGGGGGGAGGAGCAGCCCGCCCGGCCCCGGCGCGGGCTCGCCGAGGGCACGGAAGAGGGCGGCGTGTCCGCTCCGCGCCTCCTTCCCGCTGACCCGCTGCTCGACGACGGTGGCGACCAGCGGCTCGAGGACCCGTCCGGTGCGGGGCAGCCGCAGGCCCGGCAGCCGGTGCCGGAGCGCCGCGACCAGGCCTGCGGCGGGGCGGAAGCCGGCGTCGTCGTCGAGCTGGCCGGCGAGCGCCGCCGCGCCGTCGAGTGCCCAGGCGGCGCCCGGCCCCCACGCCTCCGCCTCGAGCCCGCCGGCGGTACGCCACAGGTGGAGGGTGGCCGCCCCCAGGGGGGTGCGGGTGGCCCGCCAGACCTCGCCGTCGCCGAGCCGCATCGACGGGTCGCGCGGGCCGCGCCACAGCGGGCCCAGGGTGAGCCGGAGGTCGACGGGGAGCCGCGGTGTCAGCCGGGTCCGGAGCGGGGGTGGGGGCGGCGGTGCGGCGGCCACGCCGCTCATGGTGGCAGCCGGCCGGGCGGCGCCGGGCCGGGCGGCTGACCGACCGCGCAGGAAATGCCACCGACCCGCGTTTCAGATGTGCAGCCATGTCACCGGATCCACACCGGATCTTTGGCCGGCTGGGCGGAGCATCGCAGAGTGCGGTCACTCCGTCCCGCGGCCGCACCGCCGCAAACCCAGGGGACGGGTGAGGCACGGTGGTGACGAGCTGGAACTGCCCGAAGTGTGGGCGGTGGCACGACCTGACGGCGTGCGATCAGAAGGCCGCGCTGGAGCGGTTCGCCCAGCTGCTCGAACGGACCGCCGAGATGGAGCAGGCCACCCGCGACGCCGACGAGGATCTGCGCCGCTACGTCGGGCGCACCCGCAAGGACGGCCCTCCCGCCGCCGCCTGACCCCGGCTCCTCCTCCTAGGACCGCAGGTAGGTGAGCACCACCAGGATGCCCATCACCAGCGAGACCAGCAGGAGCACGGCCATTCCCGGCCAGAACAGGTCGGTGCCGGTGTGCCCGGCGTACGCCTCGCCCCCGGGCGCCTCCCAGTCACAGAGCGGGCAGCGCCCCTCCGTGATGACGGCGCAGCCGCCCCAGGACCGCGCTCACGAGCCCGCCCTCCCCGCCGCCCGCCACCACCAGAGGCTGACCGCGGTGCCGAGGATGAGCGCCTGCCACATGAAGTACAGGAGCAGCAGCCAGAGCGGCTTCTCCCGTACCACCCCGGTGACGACCAGCGAGGGCGCGGTGCGGGTCCCGGTGCCGTGCCCGGCGCTCGGCGCGGGTGCGGACGGGTAGGCGGTGCCGCCGCCGCCCAGCGGGGACGAGGTCGCGCCGGTGCCGGCGTCGCTCGCCGAGGACGTCACCGGCTGCGTCCCGCTCCCGGTCACCGGCGTGGCGGGCGGCAGCGGGAGCAGCGGGAGCAGCTCGGGCACGGGCGCGGCGGGCACCGCCAGGGAGTCCGCGAAGACCTCGCCGATGGTGTGCTCGACGGTCTGCTGGGGGACGCCGGGGGCGGTCGGCGCCTGCTGCAGGTCGACGCGGACGCCGCTGGCGACCACGGTCACCTGGTTGTTCGAGCTGGTCACCAGCGGCGCGACCGCGTGAAGGCCGATGCCACCCTTGGCGAGCGCCGAGTTGAGCTGCTCGGTCGCCTGCTGGAGCTGGTCGACGGGCACGATCGCGCCGTTGCTCAGGCTCACGCCGCCGGAGCCGACGGTCACCGGCATCCCGCCGACGCTGACCTGGCCGATGTCGATGCTCGAGGTCTGATGCGGGCTGCCGGCGTTGGTGACCGCGACGCTGACGTGGAGGCCGCGGATGAGCACGCTGCCGCCGCCGAAGGACGCGGTGGCCACCCTCGCGTCGCCGCCGTCCACGAGCCCGCTCGACGGGTCGATGCTCACCGAGCTGGTCGCGGTGCCGGCGGCGACGCCGTCGGGCTCGCCGGCGTCGGGGTGGACGGCGGGATGGAGCAGCGCCGCCGCCGGGGTGAGGAAGCGCGCCCGCCACGCCGTCAGGGCGGCGTCGAGCGCCGCGAGCCGGGCCTCGCGGCCGCTGGACTGGCCGCCCGGAGCGGGGGCGCCTCCCGCCATGGTCGCGGTCGCCGAGCCCGATCCCTGGACCGCGCTGGCATGGGCGTAGGGCCCGCCCGGCGAGCCGACGGTGTCGGCGGTGTTGTCGGCCTTGGGAAACCGCGCCTCCGCGTACTGCGGCTGAGCCTTGCTCGCCGCGCCCGCGGCGGTCTGGCCGATCGGGCCGGTGTCGAGCGGGCTGGCGGTGCCCTCGGCGAACGGCGAGTTGTCGACGTGGGCGTGGGCCAGCGGTACCCAGGTGTCGATGGCGCCGCTCTTGAAGTTCGGGAACAGGCCGGTGCCGACGGCGATGTGGTCGGCGCCGGCGTTGACGGTGCCGTTGGCGACGCCGAGGCTGACGCTCGCGCGCACCGTCCCCACCCCGAGGCCGAGGCCCGCGGCCGCGGCAAGGGCGACGCCACCCACGAGCGCGGTGATCACCGCACCACGCAGTCCCCTCATCCCCTTCATCCTCCGATATTAGGGGGGACTCCCCCCGGACCGCCCGCAGGCGGAGCCTGCTTGTCGGCGGTCCTCCCCCCTGGCATCACCGGCGCCGGCTCACCCGCGTCGCCGAGGTAGGAGCCGCGGACGAACGCCTCGTCGGCGGCAAGGGCGGCGGCGCTCCCCGCGTAGCTCACCTCGCCCTTCTCGAGCACGTAGGCGCGCGACGCCAGCTGGAGCGCGCGGCTGACGAACTGCTCGACGAGGAGCAGCGAGACCCCGCGCTGGGGCAGGCTCCCCACGAGTGCGAAGAGGGCGTCGACCACGGTGGGGGCCAGCCCCTGGGACATCTCGTCGATCATCAGCACCCGCGGACCGTGGATCAGCCCCCGGGCGAGGGCGAGCATCTGCTGCTCGCCGCCGCTGAGGTGGCGCGCGGCCTGGCCACGCCGCCGCGCCAGCGCCGGGAAGGTGGCGTACATCTCGTCGACGGTGCCGGCGACCCCGCGCCGCGGCACCCCCGCCATCGTGGCGGCGAGCCGCAGGGTCTCGTCGACCTCGAGGGAGGGGAAGATCCCCCTGCCCTCGGGGATGTGGACGACGCCGAGCCGGGCGATCCGCTGCGCCGGGCGTCCGCTCATCCGCTCGCCGGCGAGGGTGACGGTTCCGGCCATGGGTGGGATCATCCCCGAGACGGCGCGCAGGGTCGTGGTCTTGCCGGCGCCGTTGGCCCCGAGCAGCGCCACGATCTCGCCCTCGCCGACGTCGAGGTCGAGGTGGAAGACGACGGGGATGCCGCCGTACCCGGCGCGCAGCCCGCGGATGCTGAGCAGCGGCTCCTCCGTCATGCGGCGCTCTCCCCGAGGTAGGCCCGCACCACCGTCGGGTCCTCGCGGATCCGCTCCGGCGGCCCTTCGGCGATGAGCCGTCCGTAGTCGAGGACGGCGATGTCGTCGCACACCCGCATCACCAGGGACATGTCGTGGTCGACGAGCAGCATGGTGGTGCCGAAGCGCTCCCGGATGCGGCTCAGCACCCCGGCGAGGTCGGCGGTCTCGCGCGAGTCGAGGCCGGCGGCGGGCTCGTCGAGGAGCAGCAGGGTGGGGCGCAGCGCCAGCGCCCGGCCGAGCTCGACGCGGCGCTGGATGCCGATGGGGAGCTCGCCGCCCCGCACTCCAGCGACGTCGGNNNNGCGGTGCTCCTCGAAGCGCGCCCGGGGCAGGCGCAGCGCGTCGGCGAGCATGCCGCGCGGCGACCGCGCGTCCACCGGGACCATGAGGTTCTCGAGCACGGTGAGCTCGCGGAAGAGCTCGAGGGTCTGGAAGGTGCGGGCGATCCCCATCCGCGCGCGCCGGTGGGGACGCAGACCGTGGAGGTCGCGCCCGGCGTAGCGGATGTGCCCCCCGTCGACGCGGAGCACCCCGCAGACGCAGTTGAAGAGCGAGGTCTTGCCCGCGCCGTTGGGTCCGATCAGACCCTTGATCCGTCCCCGGTCCACGCGGAAGGAGACGCCGTCGAGGGCGAGCACGCCCCCGTAGCGCTTGGAGACGCCGGCGATGTCGAGCAGCGCGGTCATCGCGATGCCCCGGCGACCGCGGGGTCGCGTCCCCGCCGGGCGGAGAGCAGCCGGGAGAGCCTGGCGATGTCGTTGCGGGTGCGCACCACCGCGCCCTCGGGCACGAGCACCAGCTGGACGATGAGGGTCCCGCCGATGAGCAGGGGGAACCAGGTGGAGGAGACCGAGATGCCGCTCAGCAGCTCGGGTCCGAAGACGGTGCCGACCGCCGCGGCCGGCGCCGAGGCGATGGTGCTCACCCCCATCACGGTGGCGAGGGCGGTGAGCTGCACCGAGTGGAGGAAGTCGTACGACCCCGGGCTCACCGAGCCGATGCGCACCGCGAGCAGCGCCCCGGCGAGCCCGGCGAGCCCCGCCGAGAGCCCGAACGCGGCGAGCTTCCAGGCGGTGACGTCGAGTCCGACGGTCGCGGCGGCGAGCTCGGAGTCGCGCACCGCCCGGAGCACCCGCCCGGTCTTGCCGGTGCGCAGGTTCCACACCACCAGGATCGCGGCACAGAGGATGGCGAGCACGAAGAGGTAGTAGGCGTAGGAGCCGGTGAGCGGCGCGCCGAGCAGCGACGGACGCTCGGGGTGCCAGGGAACGGCGCCGCCGCTGAACCCGTCCCAGGTGCCGGTGACGAGGAGGAAGCGGTCGGTGAAGAGCGCCACGGCGATGGTGAGCACGGCGAGGAGCAGCCCGGAGAGGCGCAGCGCGGGGATGCCGACGAGCACGCCGGTGAGCACCGCCGCCGCAACCCCGACGGGGAGGGCCAGCCAGAAGGACCAGCCGTGACCATCCATGAGCGCGCCCACGGTGAAGGCGCCGATGGCGGCGAAGGAGTACTGGCAGAAGGAGATCTGGCCGACGAACCCGGTGAGCACCACCACCGAGAGCACCAGCAGGGCGATGATCACCGCGTCGGAGTCGAGCCCGCGCTGGAAGTCGGACTCGAGGGCGGGGAGCAGGGCCACCGCCGCCACCACCACGGCGAGGCCGACCCGGCTACGCGCCGCCCCGCTCACGCGCGCCCTCGTGACGTGGCCAGCCCTGGCCGGAACACCACCGCGAGGGTGATGATCGCGAGCGCGAAGGTGCTCAGCTCGCTGAGCCCCGCCTGGCTGAAGAACGCCTTCGGGTAGTACTGCACCAGTCCCAGGAGGATGGCGCCGACGACGGTGAGCGGGAGGTTGGTGAGCCGCCCGATGAGCGCCGCGGTGAAGGCGTCGATGACGAGCACGGTGAGCGAGTACGTGTCGAAGTTGAGGAGCGGGGTGATGAGCACCCCGGCGACCGCGGCCATCCCCGAGCCGATCATCCAGGAGGCGGCGGAGACGCGGTCGACGTCGATGCCCCAGAGACGCGCCGCCTGGGGATCGTCGGCGACGGCGCGCATCTGCACACCCAGCGACGTCCAGCGCAGCAGCGCCGACGTCCCCAGCGACAATCCGACCGCGACCAGGAAGATGGTGAGCTGGTCGTACCCCACCACCACGTTGGTGAGGGGGACGGTGAAGCCGTTGCTCCCCACCAGCTGCACCGGGCGGTGGTATCCGGTCGAGCCCCAGATCAGCCCCGCGGCGGTCTGCAGCACCAGCAGCCAGGCGATGGTCACCGCCACCTTGGTGAGCGGCGGGCGCCCGGTGAGCGGACGGATGGTGAGGAACTCGATGGCGAACCCCAGCGCGGCGCCGGTGGCCACGGCGGCGGCGAGGCCGATGATCGACGGGACCCCCGCGACCACCGAGATCTGGTAGGCGACGAAGGTGGAGAACATCGCCACCGCGCCGTGGGCGAAGTTCAGCACCCCGGAGACACGGTAGATGAGCACCAGCCCGGTGGCGGCGAGCGCGTAGACGCCGCCGAGGGTGAGCCCGATCACGGTGTAGCTGGGCAGCAGCGAGAAGCCGGAGAGGGAGGCGATCACGGGATGGAGCACGCCCTCAGAAACAGTTCCAGCCGGAGTAGGTGTGCCACGTCCCCTGCTGGTTGCGGATCCACTGCAGGCAGTGGTTGGGGTCGTGGGGGCCCGGGGCGAAGGACAGCGGCTCGGTCAGGCCGTTGTTCCACCCGGCGATGTGGTTGAGGGACTCGACGAGCGACCGCGGCGTCGGCGGCGTCGAGCCCAGCCGGTGCAACGCCTCGACGAAGAGCTTGGCGGCCACCCACGTCGCCTCGGTGTAGACGTCGAGGGCCTCGACCTGGGCCGGGTAGTAGCGCTGAACCGTCCCGTAGTACTCGGCCATCGCCGGCAGGCTCATGTGCTCGTCGGGCTCGATGAACGGGGTCACCGACTCCGCGTTGTACACCGCCGATCCGTACTGCTTCTCCGCCGACTTCTTGTCGAGCCCGAAGCCGAGGAAGGTGGGGTGGAAGTTCTGCCGGTCGAGGGCCTGGAAGAAGCGCGCGTAGGAGAAGGGGTCGAGGCCGGCGATGATCGAGTCCGCGCCCTCGAGGCGGATCTTCACCGCGAGGTCGGTGTAGTCGGGCTTGGTGGCGTCGGCGAAGTCGACGCTCTTCTCGTGGATGCCGTGACGGTGCAGGCTGTCGGTGATCCGCTGTGCCGCCGGGGCGGTGAAGGGGCTGTTGATCACCACCACCGCGGGCGCCTTGATGCCGAGGTCGACCGCGTGTGAGCTCAGCCCCTCGACGGTGGGGCCGAGCAGGTTGGGGGAGACCGGGAACGACAGCGGCGACTCGAACTCGGCGGGCACGCCCAGCCCGCCGATCACCGGGACGCCCTGCGACGCCAGGTACGCGGTCTCCGCCTGCTCGCTGCTCGCCGACAGCCAGCCGACCATGGCGAGCACTCCCGACCCGATCAGCCGCTCCGAGCACTGGTGGCCACGGGTGGGATCGAAGGCGGAGTCGCAGTCGACCAGGCGCAGACGGTAGCCGTTCACCCCGCCGGCGGCGTTCACCTGGTTGAAGAGGGAGCGCACCGTGTCGCGCTGGACGGTGGCGTCGAGCGGCCCGGTCTCGTCGTAGATCCCGCCGACGGTGATCACGCCCCCCGATACCCCGGGCGCGACCGCCGGCGGCAGCGGCGCGGGGGCGCCCGCCCGACCGTGGCCGGTCGCCGCCGCCGGCGCACCGCCCGGGGCCGTCACCGCCGCCGAGGAGCCACCCGGGCCGGTGGCGGTGGTCCCGCCGGAGGCGCCGCCGGCGCCGCCCGGGGCGGTGGGCGTGCCCGGATCGGGCACCGCCGCCGACCCCGCCGCGTCGCCGCTGCCGGGGGCGACCACCCGCAGCGCGGCGCTGCCGGAGGCGGGGTGGGCGAAGCGAAAGGCGACGACGCCGCCGAGACCGAGGGTGGTGACGATCGCGACCGTCAGGAAGACGACGACGACCCGTTCTCTCATCGCCACGCTCAGTTCACCTCCCGACCCGGTGACGCAGCGCGCCACGCCGTCAGGATAGCCGTCCTGTCGCGTCGACCGCCTCGGACAACGGCGGGAGCGCATCCGGCAAGATGTGCCCTCCGGCAGGACGAGCGATGGAGAGCGGCATGGAGCGTTTCGAGAGCCCCGAGGCACTGCGCCAGGCAGCGGGCAGCCACCTCGGTCACAGCGCCTGGAGGGTGGTCGATCAGGACCAGGTGAACCGCTTCGCCGACGCGACCGGTGACCACCAGTGGATCCACGTCGACCTCGAGCGCGCCGCCGCCGGGCCGTTCGGCGGCACCATCGCCCACGGGTTCCTCACCCTGTCGATGCTCCCGGAGATGGTCTTCGAGCTGCTCCAGGTCGGGGGCGTGCGCATGGTCATCAACTACGGGCTGAACCGGGTGCGCTTCGTGAGCCCGGTGCGGGTGGGCTCCCGGCTGCGCGCCGGCGCCGAGCTCACGGCGGTGGAGGAGGTGAAGGGCGGCCTGCAGGCGACGGTGACGGTGACCTTCGAGATCGACGGCGAGGACAAGCCCGCCTGTGTCGCCGAGTCGCTGATGCGCTTCTACATCTAGCGACCCCTCGCAGCCGGCGCCCGGCGGCGCATCTCCTGCATTTGCAGGTTCCGGCGTGGAGAACCGACCCCGCACGATCTTGGGCGCTGCCAAGAGCGGCGGTGGCATCGGCTACCATCCGGCCGCATCCGCGAGGCCACCGGCCGCGCTTTGGGGGCGAGGCGCATTCGATGCTGACCGTACGCGAGCTCAGGGTTACCTACGGGGGCGTGGTCCAGGCCCTCCAGGGGGTGTCCCTGTCGGTGGCCGAGGGCGAGGTGGTCACCGTGCTCGGCAGCAACGGCGCCGGCAAGACCACGCTGCTTCGCGCCATCTCCTCGACCCTGCGGATGTGCGGCGGCCACGTGAGCGGCGGCCTCCTCGAGTTCGAGGGCCGCAGGCTGAACGGTCTGCCCCCCGCCGAGGTGGTCGACGGGGGCATCGTCCAGGTCCCCGAGGGGCGGCGGATCTTCACCCGCCTCACCGTGGACGAGAACCTGCGCGCCGGCGCCTACAGCGTTCGCGACCGAAGGGCCAGGGCCACCGCCCGGCGTCGCGTCCTCGACCTCTTCCCCCTCCTCGGCGAGCGCGCCGAGCAGCGGGCCGGGCTGCTCTCCGGCGGTGAGCAGCAGATGCTCGCCATCGGCCGGGCGCTGATGTCCTCCCCGCGGCTGCTGCTGCTCGACGAGCCCTCGCTCGGGCTGGCCCCGCTGGTGGTGGGGAGGATCGGGGAGATCATCACCGAGATCAACCGGCAGGGCACCACCGTGCTGCTCATCGAGCAGAACACGACGATGGCCCTCGAGGTGGCGTCGCGCGCCGTCGTCCTCCACCTTGGCCGGGTCTCGCTCACCGGGTCCGCCGCCGAGCTGGCGGCGAGCACCGAGGTCCGCGACCTCTACCTCGGTCACAGCGGCGAGCGGGCGGGCGGCGGGACCCGCCGCCGGCTGGGGACCTGGCTGCCGTGACCACCGTGGCGGCCAAGCCCAGCCTGGCGGTCAGCGACGTCAGCGTGCGCTTCGCCGGCCTCACCGCCCTCGACTCGGTCTCCTTCGAGGTCGAGCCCGGGACCATCCACGCGCTCATCGGACCCAACGGCGCGGGCAAGTCGACGATGTTCAACGTCCTCTCCGGCGTGTACAGGCCGGCCGGCGGGTCGGTGCGCTTCGGCGGCAAGGAGCTCGTGGGCCTGCCTCCGCACGCCATCGCCGGCCTGGGGGTGGCGCGGACCTTCCAGAACATCGCCCTCTTCCCCGCGGCGACGGTGGAGGAGAACCTCATGCTGGGCCGCCACCACCTCACCCGCGCCGGTTTCCTCGGCGCCGGGCTGCGGCTGCCCTTCGCCGTCCGCGAGGATCGGCGGCACCGCGCGCGGGTGTCGGAGATCGCCGAGTTCCTCGGCATCGGGAGCCTCCTCGGTCTCCCCGCGGGCGAGCTCTCCTATGGGGACCAGAAACGGGTGGAGATGGCCCGAGCGCTCTGCGTCGAGCCGGCGATCCTCCTGCTCGACGAGCCGGTGGCGGGGATGGACGCGACCGAGACCGGCGAGGTCGCCACCGCCATTCGCGACATCCGTGACGGGTTGGAGATCTCCATCCTCCTCGTCGAGCACGACATGGGGCTGGTGATGGGCATCGCCGATCGGGTGACGGTGCTCGACTTCGGCCGCCGCATCGCCGACGGGACCCCCGCCACGGTGCGCGCCGACCCGGAGGTGATCCGCGCCTACCTCGGCACCGGGCACGACGGCGTCGACGGCGCCGTTGTCCCGGCGGTGAAGGCCGGGCCCGCCGAGGCCGGGCCGGAGATCGCGGCGGCGCCCGCCCCGGCTCCGCCCCCGCCGGAGCCGCGCCCGGCCTTCAACCCCAACACCTTCCGCGAGGAGGGGGCTCCGGCTCCCGAGCCCGAGCCCGCCCCCGTCCCCGAGCCGGAGGCCGCGCCGCCCTCCGAGCCGCCCGCCACGGAGGGCGATCCCCGGGCGTGGGCCTGGCACGAGAACGAGAAGAAGGAGCCCCCCTCGTGAAGGACTTCATCCAGTTCGTCTTCAACGGGCTGTCGCTGGGCTCGATCTATGCCCTGCTCGCGCTCGGCTTCGTGGTCATCTTCAAGGCCACCGAGGTGGTGAACTTCGCCCACGGCAGCATCCTCGCGCTCGGCGCCTACGCGATCTCCCGCTTCAGCTTCAACAGCCACATCAACTTCTACCTGTCGGTGCTGCTCGGGGTGGCGGTCGCCGGGCTGCTCGCGCTGATCATCGAGCGCGGGCTGGTGCGCACCATGGCGGGGCGCTCGGTGATCGCGGTGAGCATCATGACCATCGGCGTCGACCTCATCGTGCGCACCGAGACGACGCGGCGCATCGGCGTCGACATCCTCACCCTCAGCGACCCATGGCGCGACCACGTCGTCCACTTCGCGGGTCTCCTCCTCCCCACCGCGCGCCTGGCGGCGATCATCACCGCGCTCGCCCTGCTCGCCGGCTTCTTCCTGTGGTTCAAGCTCTCGCCC
>VBHE01000377.1 GCA_005889515.1 Chloroflexota bacterium
TCACCAGGCCGGCGATGCCGCTGAGCAGGCTGGTCTTGCCCGCGCCGTTGGCGCCGATGACCCCCACCACCCGCCCCGGCGGGCAGTCGAGGCTGACCCCGCGCACCGCCGGCACCGGTCCGTAGAACACCCTGAGGTCACGGACCCGCAGGCCGGTGCCCTGATCGTTCTGGACAGAGCCGTTCGAATCCATCACACCGCCACCGCCTCACCGAGGTAGACACGCCGAACCTGCTCCTCCTGGAGCACCGTGGTGATCGGCCCCTCGGCGACCAGGTGACCGTCCTCCATGACCATGAGGTGCTGGGAGATCGAGGTGATGAACTTGAGGTCGTGCTCGATGGCGAGCAGCCCCCAGCCCTCCGTCGCCTGCAGGCCGAGGAGCACCTCGACCAGCCGCTCCGCCTCCTCGTCCTCGAGGCCGCTCACCGGCTCGTCGAGCATCAGCACCTGCGGACGCACCGACAGCGCCCGGATGAGCTCGACCTCGCGCCGCACCCCGAAGGGAAGCGCCACAACGGGCACGTCGCGCATCGGCGTCAGCCCGAAGTGGTCGAGCAGCCAGGCGATCCGCTCCTCCCGCTCCCTGGAGTCGTGGCCGTGGCCGCAGACGACGTTCTGGCCCACGGTCAGGATGTCCGCGAGCCGCGGCTGCTGGAAGGTGCGCCGCACCCCCGCCCGCGCCCGGATGAACGGCGGCCAGCCGCTGATGTCCTCGCCGCCGAGCAGCGTCTTCCCGTCGCAGGGCACGTACCCGGTCAGCGCGTTGAAGAGGGTGGTCTTGCCGGCGCCGTTGGCGCCGACGATCCCCACCCGCTCCCCGGGGGCGACCCGCACGCTCACGCTGTCCACCGCCACCACGCCGCCGAAGCGCACCGTGATCTGGCGGCCCTCGAGCGCACCCGCCGCGCGGATCTGGGTCCCGTCGGTCACCACCGGCGGGGCCAGCGTGGTCAGCTCCTTCAGCAGCAGCGAGCTCGACGGCACGGCGCCGTTGCCGGCCTTGACCGCCGCCCCGGTGAGCCCGATCTCGGGCTCCTCCGCTCCCTGGGGAAGCCGGCCGCGCAGCCGCGCCACCAGGTCGCGGAGCATCTGCGCGATCCGGTCACGATGCCGGCCCAGCAGCAGCGCCACCAGGAGGATCACCCCGGAGAGAAGGTTCGGCGGGATGCTGATGCTGAAGTGTTCCAGCGTGATCGGCAGGCCCACGAAGGCGATCGCCACCAGCAGGATCGACGAAAGGTCACGCATCCCGCTGGCGATCGGGATCGCCATGAAGATGACCGAGTAGATGATCCCGAAGCTGAACGGCGGCGGCGGGGTGCCGTTGACGAATGCCGAGAGGCAGCCGGCGATGCCGATCAGGAATCCCGAGAGCCCGAACACCATCAGCTTGACCGCCCAGTTGCGCAGCCCGGTCGCCGAGGCGCCCTCGGGCATGTGCCCGACCAGCACCGCGTGGAACCCCGAGCGCGACCTCAGCAGCCGGTGGATCGCGTACATGCTGAGGAACACCACCACCGCCGCGACCACGTAGATGCACCGCTGGGTCCCGAACCAGCCCTCGAGGCTGGGCTGCCAGAC
>VBHE01000378.1 GCA_005889515.1 Chloroflexota bacterium
GATAGGCGGCGAGGCCGGCCATGCCCGCGCCGTTGAGCGGCAGCTCGCGCAGCGCCGCGATCGGCAGGAAGAGCCCGAGGCCGACGAGGCCGGCGACCACCGACGACGAGCCCGCGTAGAGCAGGTCGTTGGGCAGGAGGAAGAATCCGGCGATCGCGAGCACGATCACCAGCGCCAGCGGCGAGAACCGCACGCGGGACATGACTGCATTCATCTCTCCCCCCTCACGTCTGGAGGTGCGCCAGGTGGCGCCGCTTGGTGCCCGCGTAGAACACGGCGATGGCCATGATCACCACCGTGCCCAGCGCCTCGGTCCCGGGGGGCATCTGGCCGAGCACGCCGCCGCCGAGGATGCCCTCGGTGGTGCCGAGGAGCACCCCTCCGCCGAAGGCCAGGGCGAAGGA
>VBHE01000138.1:0-11777 GCA_005889515.1 Chloroflexota bacterium
TGTCGCCACGGCCGAGCAGCTTCTCGGCGCCCATCTCGTCGAGGATCACCCGCGAGTCGACGCCGCTCGACACCGCGAAGGCGACGCGGCTGGGGATGTTCGCCTTGATCAGGCCGGTGATGATGTCCGCCGACGGGCGCTGGGTGGCGACGATCAGGTGGATGCCGACGGCGCGGGCGAGCTGGGCGATGCGGCAGATGAGGTCCTCGATCTCGCCGGCGGCGACCATCATCAGGTCGGCGAGCTCGTCGATGACGACGACGATGTTCGGCAACGGGTTGAGCCCGAGCTGGGGCGAGCGCTCGTTGAAGGCGACGATGTTCCGCGCGCCGTGCGAGGCGAAGAGCTTGTAGCGCTCCTCCATCTCCTTCACCGCCCAGCGCAGCGACGCCACCGCGGCGTCGGGCTCGACCACCACCGGGACCAGCAGGTGGGGGACGTCGGCGAAGTTGCTGAGCTCCACCCGCTTGGGGTCGATGAGGATGAGCTTCAGCTGCGCGGGGGTGGCCTGCAGGAGGAAGCCGGCGAGCACTGCGTTGATGCACACCGACTTGCCGCTGCCGGTGGCGCCGGCGATGAGCAGGTGGGGCATGCGCGCGAGGTCGCCGACGACGGGGCGCCGCTGGTCACCACGTCGCGCAGCGTCACCAGCTGGGCCGCCTTGTTGGGGACCTCGATGCCGATCGCCGCCTTGCCCGGGATCGGCGCCTGGATGCGGATCGGCGCCGCCAGCGCGAGGGAGAGGTCGGTCTGGTGGCTGACGATCTTCCGCACCGGCACGCCGACCGCGGGCTGGAGCTCGTACTGGGTGACCGTCGGGCCGCTGTTGACGCCGCGCACCCGGGCGTCGACGCCGAAGGCGAGAAGGGTGGATTCAATCGTCCCGCGGGTGGTGCGGATCTCGGCCTCGAGCCGCTCGCGCTTACCGGTGACGGTGTCGAGGAGCTCCGCCGACGGCACCATCCAGATGCGCTCCGGCTCGGCCTCCTCGGTGGTCAGCTCGTCCGCGTGCGGCGGGGTCTCGGCGAGGCCGAGATCGGCGGCAACCGGCTCGGCCACCGGCTCGAGCGGCAGCCCCTCGAACTCGCGCAGGAAGGGGATGGCTGGCGACGGGGCCTCGTCGGCCGCCGGGTCCTCAAGGGCCGGGGGCTCGAGGTCGGCCCCGTCGGGAAGAAACACGGGAGGGACGGCCGGCTCGACGGCCGCACCGCGGCGGCGCCGTCCGGTGGCGGGTGGCTCCAGCACGGGCAGCGGCTCCGGCGGCGCCGCAGCCGCCTGCACCGCCGCCTCCGCGTCCGCCGCCAGCCGCGCCTCCGCCCACCAGGCGCGCAGGGCCGCGGCGAGGCGGCCGACGCGGAGCTCCACGGCGAGCACCAGCCCGAGGCAGGCGATCACCAGCCAGGCGGTGCCCGCCGCGGCGTCGCCGAGCCGGTTGCCGAGCCCGGGGCCGAGCCGCTGCCCGACCCGGCCGGCGCTGCCGGCGTCGACCAGCCCGAGGAACCCGAGCAGGGCGAGGGCGGTGACCAGGCAGCCGGCTGCGCCCTGGATACCCCCGCTCCAACCGCGGGCGCCGATCATCCGCACCCCGGCGACGAGCGGCGCGGCGGCGATCAGCCAGGCGCCGACCCCGAGCCAGCTGAAGAGCGCGTCGTGGGCCGGCGCTGCGATCGAGCCGCCTCCGGGGAGGGCGAGCACCACGGCGAGCACCACCCCGGCGCCGATGCCGCCGACCCCGCAGAGCTCACGCCGCTGGTCGGGGGTGAGCAGCGGCGTCCGCGGCGCCGAGACCTTCTTCGCGGCTCGGGAACGGCGGGCGCGCTCGGTCGCGGGGCGGGAGCGTGAGCGGGACGGGCGGCGGACCCTCGAAGGGGTCGCTGCACCGGCTCCTCGGGTGCGGGCCATCGGAGTGGCAGCCTCTCTGGTGGGACGATGAGTTTCGGCGACGGGCTGCAGATTCCGTCGAACGGATGCGCCGCCGATGGTACCAGTCCGCGTACCGCCGTGGACCACCGTCCCGACCGCGGCGACAGACCCCACCGGGCGCGCGCTGGTGCTCCCGATCGTCAACCATTACAGTTCCTTACGCGCGGAGCACGCCGCGCACAAGCGGAGGACCTGAATGAAGCATCGACTGCGTCGGCCACGCGGTGGCAGCGCGCTCGCGGTTGCCGCGATCGTGGCCGTCTGCCTGCTCATCGGCTCCGCGGCGGGAGCGCCAACCGTCCGGCAACACCTGAGCCCGGTGGCGGCGGGGCAGGGCATCTACATGACCATCGGCAGCTGCCCGGGGTCCGGAACCTCGATCTGCGGGGACTCGACGGCACCGGGTCATACCGGCGCGATGATCCTCGCCTCCGTCTCCTTCAAGGGCACGACCCCTGCGACGGCGGGCGGGCCGAGCGGCCCGGTGAGGTTCGACGACCTGACCGTGGACAAGTCGGCGGACCCGGGCTCGGCGCCGCTGCTGAGCCGCCTCGCCACCGGCGCCAGGGTGGGGCCGGTGGTCGTCTCCTTCGACCGACCGGGGCCGACCGGGGCTCCGGTCACCGTGCTGCGCTACACGATCAACCCGGCCGTGGTCACCAGCTACTCGCTGTCCACCGACACCTCGGGCCACACCGAGCACATGACCATGGCCGTCGGGGCGGTGAAGATCGAGTACTGGGCGATCGGCCCGGACGGGATCGTCCGGCCCATCGGCAGCTTCTGCTGGAGCGTCACCACCAACAGCCCGACCTGTCCGTGACCCGGTGGGCGGCGGCGTGCTGCGCCGCCGCCCACCCCGGCTGACCTCAGACCTCGGTGATCACCGGGAGGATCATCGGGCGGCGGTGGGTGCGCCGGTAGAGGAACCGCGCCAGGCCCTCGTGGATCGCCGCCTGCCAGACCGACCACTCCGAGTCGGGGCGCAGCCGCGAGACCAGCTCGAGGACGTGGGCGCGGGCCTCGTCGAAGAGCGACTCGGTGGAGGACTCGTCGATGAAGCCGCGGGAGACGAGGTCGGGGCCGCCCACCACCATCCCGGTCGAGCGCTCGACGGTGAGCACGACGATGAGCACTCCGTCCTGGGCGAGGTGGCGGCGGTCGCGGAGCACGACGTCGCCCGCCTCCTCGATCTCCAGCCCGTCGACGTAGACGTATCCGGCGGGGGCGCGCAGGGTGGTGCGGCGGATGCCCTCGGCGTCGACCTCGATGATGGTGCCGTTGTCGATCGGCAGCACCCGCTCGGCGGGGATGCCGACCGCCTTGGCGAGCTCGGAGTGGATGGCGAGGTGGCGGTACTCGCCGTGCACCGGCACGAAGTAGCGGGGACGCACCAGGGTCATGAGCAGCTTGAGCTCCTCGCGGCTCGCGTGCCCCGAGGCGTGCACCTTGTGGCGCGAGGAGTGGAAGACCCGGCTCCCCTGCCGGTAGAGGTTGTTGATGGTCCGGTGCACCAGCTCCTCGTTGCCGGGGATCGGGTTGGCGCTGATGATGACCGTATCTCCGCGCTGCAGCTGGACGATGGGATGCTCGCCGGCGGCGATGCGGGTGAGCGCGGAGAGCGGCTCGCCCTGGGCGCCGGTGCAGACGATGAGCACCTTGTCCGGGGTCAGGCCGTCGAGCTGGCGCGGCCAGATCAGCGAGCCCCCCGCCACCCGGAGGAAGCCGAGCTCCTGGGCGGTGGTGACGTTGTTCAGCATCGAGCGCCCCACCACCAGGGAGCGGCGCCCGTGGGCCTCGGCGCAGTCGAAGGCCTGCTGCAGGCGCGAGATGTTCGATGCGAAGGTCGCCATGAGGATGCGACCCGGCGAGCTCGAGAAGATCGGCGACAGCCCCTCCCCCACCGTCCGCTCGCTCGGGGTGATCCCCTCGGACTCGGCGTTGGTGCTGTCGCTGAGGAGCAGCAGCACCCCCTCGTCGCCGAGCCGCGCGAGCCGGGCGAGGTTGGGCGGCTCGCCGTTGATCGGGGTGTGGTCGAGCTTGAAGTCGCCGCTGTGCACGATCGTCCCCAGCGCGGTGTGCAGCGCGAGCGCACAGGCGTCGGGGATGCTGTGGGTGGTGTGGATCCACTCCACCGCGATGCCGCCGAGCTGCACGGTGTCGCCGGGGCGGACCACGTGGGTCTCGGTGGCGTCGAGGAGGCCGTGCTCCTTCAGCTTCGAGCGCAGGAAGCCGAGGGTGAGGCTGGTGCCGTAGACCGGCACCGGCAGCCGCGGCAGGATGTAGGGGAGGCCGCCGATGTGGTCCTCATGCCCGTGGGTGAGGACGATGCCGCGCACCCGCTGGGCGCGGTCGAGCAGCCAGGTGATGTCGGGGATGACGAGGTCGATGCCGAGCATCTCCTGCTCGGGGAACATCAGCCCCGCGTCGACGACCACGATGTCGTCGTTGCACTCGACGGCCATGAGGTTGCGCCCGATCTCGCCCACCCCGCCGAGAGGCACGAGGGAGAGCCGCCCCCCTCCCACCGCAGGTGGGGCGCTGAGGCCGTCCGTCATCAGAAGAGCGTGAGCTGCTCGTCCGCGGCCCGGACCGCGGCGGCGCGCGCTGCCTCCTGCTCCTCGTCCTTGCGCTGGCGCTCGCGCTCCGCCTCGGCGTCGTCGAGGTAGCCGCGCACCCGCTGCATGTCCTCCTCGAGAGTGCGCAGCAGCGATGCGTTGTAGAGCGCCGCGGCGGGGTGGAACAGGGGCACGTAGAGGCGGTCGCCGCGGCGCACCCGCTGACCGTGGATGCGGCTGATGCCGGGCATCCCGGGGAGCAGCCGGCCCACCGCGTGCCGTCCCAGCAGCAGGATCACGTCGGGGCGGATGAGCGCCACCTGCTCGTCGAGGAAGTGTGCGCAGGAGCTCACCTCGTCGGGCTCGGGGTCACGGTTGCCGGGCGGGCGGCACTTGAGCACGTTGCAGATGTAGATGTCCTGGCGGTCGAGGCCGATCGACTGCAGCAGCCGGGTGAGGAGCTGACCGGCGGCGCCGACGAAGGGCCGTCCGGTGCGGTCCTCGTTCTCGCCCGGGGCCTCGCCGACCGCCATGATCCGCGCGGTCACCGGCCCGTCGCCGGGCACCGCGCGGGTGCGGGTCTCGTGGAGGCGGCACGAGGTGCAGATGTTGATGCGGTCGTGGAGCGCGGCGAGCGCCTCGGCGTCGACCAGGCCGAGGCTCACGCCGTGCGGACCGCCGGGCGGGTTCCCTGCGCGATCGACAGGCCGACGAGGTCGCCGCAGGAGTCGAGGAGCGCGCCGAGCGCGGCGCGCCGGTCGGCGTCGAGGGGCACCAGCGGCAGCCGCACCGTGCCCACCTCGACGCCGAGGTGCTCGAGCGCCGCCTTCACCGGGATCGGGTTCGAGGTGACGAAGAGCCCGCGGAACAGCGGCAGCAGCCGCCCGTGGAGCGCCGCGGCGCCGGCGAGGTCGCCGGCTGCGTGGACGTCGATCATCCGGCGCATCGCCGCCCCGCAGACGTGGGAGACGACGCTGACGACGCCGTACGCCCCGACGCTCATGAAGGGGAGGGTGAGCCCGTCGTCGCCGCTCCACACCAGGAAGCCCGCGGGCGCGCCGGCGACGATCCGGGCCACCTGGTCGGCGTCCCCGGCGGCCTCCTTGGTCCCGCAGATGTGGGGGTGGCGCGCCAACGCGAGAGTCGTCTCCACGCTGAGGTTGACGCCGGTCCGTCCCGGGATGTTGTAGACGATGACCGGAAGCCCCACGTCGGCGACCGCCCGGTAGTGGGCGATCAGGCCCTCCTGCGGAGGCTTGTTGTAGTAGGGGGTCACTACCAGCGCAGCGTCGGCGCCCTCGTCCTTCGCCTCGCGGGTGGCGAGCACGGTGGCCGCGGTGCTGTTCGAGCCGGTGCCCATCACCACGGCGTGGTCCGGCAGCGCCCGGCGCACCGTCCGCAGCAGGTCGAGGCGCTCGGCGTGGGTGAGCGTCGGCGACTCGCCGGTGGTGCCGTTCACCACCACGCCGTCGCTGCCAGAGGCGACGAGCGCACGGGCGAGGCGGGCGGCGAGGTCGAGATCGACCGCGCCGGCGGCGTCGAAGGGTGTCACCATCGCGGTGAGCAGCCGTCCCAGGCTCGCGGGCATGGCCGGGATTGTACGTGCCCGGCCCGGCCGGAGCGGAGCGGTCAGGCGGTGACGAGGCCGAGGAGCTGGGTGCCCGCGGACTGCGTCGAGGGCACCGGCTGAACCGCTCCCGTCGCCGGGTCGACGATCACGACGCCGGTCTGAGGGGCGGCCGGGTCGCCGGTCACCGAGGTGGCCACGAGGCGGCCGTTGGCGAGCCAGCCGACCGGCTGCAGCCCCGCCGGCCCGACCGCCTTCGCGGTGCCGGAGACGAGGTCGAGGACGCGCAGCCGGGTCAGGGTCTGCCAGGTGCCGCAGTCGGAGCCCGCGGTGACGGTCGCGTACGCCAGCCTCGTCGAATCGGCGTTGAAGGTGGCGTCGCCAGCGGCGTTCTGGGTGGAGAGGTCGAAGCTCTGCACCACCTTGCCCCCGCGGAGGATCCGCAGCGCGTCGGCGCCGCGACCCTCGTTCTTCGAGGTGGGGATCACCGGGGTGTGGAAGCACGCGCTCGTGCCGTCGGCGGCGACGCCGCTGACCGGGCAGTTAGGATCGTCGGTGACCGAGCCGGCGAGGCCCGTCGCGGGGTCGACGATGGCGGTGTAGCCCTGGACCGTCTCCATCCCGAAGGGACCGCAGCCACAGCGTCCCTGGGGGAGGCGGGCGATGAGGAGGCCGCCACCGGTCCAGGTGACGGGGTCGTAGGACCAGTCGTACGGCGGGATGCCGGGGACGTTGCCGGCGCCATCCATCGTCCCCGTGGTGGGGCGGTCGGCGAGGAGCTGGACTGCTCCGGAGCTCACGAGATAGAGCCGGTTGTCGGTCGTCGGCGGCGTGGTCTGCGGCGCCATGAACGGGCTGGTCACGTAGGCGATCCGGCCGCTCGCGCCGACGGCGAAGTACGCCCCCGTGGGCATCCTCGCGACCGTCGTCACCCCGCCGTCCCGACCCAGGCGGTGGAGCGCCCCGCCGGTGTCGAGCCAGTACGCGCCGTCCGGGCCGGACTTCACCCACCCGCTGATCGGGGCGCTCACCGGCGTGCTCGCCACCACCGTCCCGTCGAGGCCGACCAGGCGGATGGTCAGCACGTTGGTCGCGGACAGCCCCGTCAGCGCGACGAGCGCGGGTGGCGCCGGCTTCGGTGTCGGGGTCGGCAGGGCGGTCGGGGCCGCCGAGGCGCTCTCCGAGGGCGGGGTCGCGGCCGGCGCGGAGCCGGTCGGAGTCTGGGTGGCGCGGGCCACCGGGGAGGCCGGCGAGCCACAGCCGGCGAGCAGGAGGGTCACCGCGAGAGCGGCGACGCGGCCGTCGCGAGCAGGATTAAGCATGTGCCGAGGAATGCTAGGCGGGCATCTCTGCGCCGCCCGTGACCAGGATGTCACGATTTCCGGAATGAGACTGATCCCGTCCCCCGCCGGGGTGCGGAACGCGGGCGCCAACGTCCTCGACCGGGTCGTCACCGGTCACCTCGCCGACCTGCGGCCGTGGCCGCGCACCCTCATCGACGAGGGGCCGCAGCGCTCCGTGTACGCCGGTGCTCGTCGTGCCCCCGCTCGCCGCCCCGGCGAGCGCCTTCGACCTTCGCCGCGGCTGCAGCATGGTCGAGCACCTCACCGGCACCGGCCGCCCCACCTACCTCGTCGACTACGGGGCGATCACCTTCGCCGATCGCAACCTCGGCATCGAGCACTGGATCGACCAGGTGGTGCCCCGCTCGATCGAGGCGGTGTCGCGGCACGCCGGCGACCGGCCCGTGCACCTGGTGGGCTGGTGCCTCGGCGGGATCTTCTCGCTCTTCACGGTCGCCGCCGGTCCGCGGCTGCCGGTCGCGTCGGTGACCGCGGTGGCCAGCCCCTTCGACGTCACCGCGGTGCCGCTGCTCGCGCCGCTGCGCCCGCTCGTCAACCTGACCGACGGCCGGGTCCTCACCACGGTGTACCGAGCCCTCGGCGGGGCGCCGGCGCCCCTCGTCCGCGCCGCCTTCCAGCTCAGCAGCGTCGACAAGTACGTCACCAAGCCGCTTGCCATCGCCCGCCATCTCGGCGACCGCGAGTTCCTCGCCCAGGTCGAGGCCGTCGACCGCTTCACCGCGGGGATGCTCGCCTACCCGGGGAGGACGTTCGGGCAGCTCTACCACCGCTTCTTCCGCGCGAACGACCTCCGCGAGGGCCATCTCGATCTCGGCGGGCGGCGGCTGGAGCTCGCCGAGGTGCGCGTCCCCGTCCTCGTCATCGCCGGCGCGGACGACACCATCGCCCCGCAGCGCGCGGTCCATCGCCTCACCGAGCTGCTGGTCCACGCGCCGGAGATCGTCTACGAGGTCGCGCCCGGCGGTCACCTCGGGGTGCTCACCGGCCGGGGCGCGCGGCGCACGACCTGGGACCACATCGACCGCTTCCTCGCCGGCAACGACCGGCGCCGCCGCCGCAGCCGCGCGCAGGGAAGGACGCCGGCCGCGCGTTGATCATTCTGAGAGAGTGGGCGGTGGGTGCCAGGGAGGGAACGACGCATGGTCGCGCAGACGGTGGCGGAGCTCCGGACCCGGATGGAGAAGGTCCAGACCGGGCTTCGCCGGCGCATCCGAGCCTCGAGCACGGGTGAGCGCGCGCTCGTCGGCGGGTCGGCCGCGGTGCTCGTCGCGTTGCTCTTCCTCCCCTGGATGGCCGCGGTCTGCCTCGGCACCTGCAACGGCTTCGACTTCGGCGGCAACCTCGACGGGGTCCACGGCTGGGGGCTGCTGACCCTCACCGGCCTGCTCGTCGTCGTCGGCCTGTGGGCGCTGCGCTGCTATCCCGACCGGGTGCGGATGCCGAAGCCGCCGCCGCAGCTGGCGCGATACCCGCTCGCGGCGCGGGTGCGGCCCTTCCTCCGCGACCCGCTGATCTACATGGCGGCCGGCGGCCTGGAGGTGGTCGGAGTCGTCCTGTTCTGGTTCGAGTACCACGGCACCGTCGCCACCTTCCTCGACGTCAGCGTCCGTCCCTCGATCGGCTGGTTCCTCGCGCTCCTCGGCGCCGCCGCGACGACCGCCGGCGGCTGCCTCCTGCAGCGGGAGCGGTCCTGACCCCTCGTCCGCCCCGAGGTTGCGGCCTCTAGCGCGCCGCGAGCAGCTCGCCGACCTGGACGGCGTTGGTCGCCGCGCCCTTGCGCAGATTGTCGACGCTGAGGAAGAGGGCGATCGCGCCCGGACGTCCGATGTCCGCGCGGATCCGACCGACGAGCACCTGGTCCTGGCCGGTGGCGTCGCGCGGCGTGGGATACCGCTGGCCCGCGGGGTCGTCGACGACCCGGACCCCGGCGGCTGCGGCGAGCAGCTCGCGCGCCGCCTCGGGACGGACCGGCCCGTCGAACTCCGCCCACACCGCGGCGCTGTGCCCGGTGGCGACCGGGACGCGCACCGTGGTGACGCTCACCGGGAGCTCGGCGATGCCCAGGACGCGGCGGGTCTCGGCGATCACCTTGAGCTCCTCGTCGGTGTCGTCGCCGTGCATCGTCCAGCCGCCGGGGACGACGTTGCCGTGGAGCACGTGTGGATACACGCGGTGCGCCGGAGCCTGGCCCGCGGCGTCGGCCTGCTCCTGCTCGCGGAGCTCGGCGACGAGGTCGCGACCGCCGCCGCTCGCCGCCTGGTAGGTGGCCACCGTCAGTCTCTGCAGTCCGAAGGCGCGGTGCAGGGGCGCGAGGGCGACGGTGAGCGGGATGGCGACGCAGTTGGGGTTGGCGACGATGCCATGGTGGGAGGCGAGCTGGTCGCCGTTCACCTCGGGGACGATCAGTGGCACCGCGGGGTCCATCCGGTAGGCGCTCGACTTGTCGATGGCGACGCCGCCGCGCTTCGCGACCACCGGCGCGTAGCGGCGCGCGGTCGACGAGCCGGCGGCGAAGAAGACGACGTCGAGGCCGTCGAGCGACTCGTCGCTCACCTCGGCGACGACGTGGTCGCGGCCCGCGAAGCGCAGCGTCGTGCCGGCGCTCCGCGCGCTCGCGAGGCAGCGCAGCTCGGCGAGCCGGAACCGCCGCTCCTCGAGGATCCGCAGCACCGTGCCGCCCGCGGCCCCGGTGGCGCCGACCACGCCGACGTGGGGGGCGCGGCCGTCTTCGTTCGGTGTCATGGCGCCTCCGATGATGCCATGGCCCGCCCGAGCGAGGCCGCCGGCGGCAGCCCCAGCACCTCCTCGAGGCTGGTGTAGAAGCGCTCGGTGGCGACGACCGCGCGCACCGCGGCGAGAACCCCGGGCACGAAGGCGGTGCGCGAGGTGGTGCGGTGCTCGAGGCTCAGGGTCTGGCCGGCGGCGCCGAAGATCACCGTCTGGTCGGCGACCGGGCCGTCGAGCCGCAGGCTGTGGACCCCGGCGCCGCCGAGCGATCCGCCGCGGGTGCCGGGCAGCGTCTCCGTCCTCGGGTCGGGGTGGCGGAAGGGACGGCCGCGGCGCGCCTCGAGCAGCCGCTCGGCGGTGCGCAGAGCGGTGCCGCTGGGGGCGTCGAGCTTGGTGGGGTGATGGCTCTCGATGATCTCGCAGCTCTCGAAGTGGCCGGCGCAGAGCTCCGCGAGCCACATCAGCAGCGCCGCGCCGAGCGCGAAGTTGGGGATGACGCCGCCGCCGAGGCCCGCCGCCTCGCAGCGGCCACGGAGGGTGGTGACCGCGGCGTCGCCGATCCCGGTGGTGCCCACCACCGGACGCACCCGCTGCCCGATCGCGGTGAGCGCGTTGCCGGCGGCGGCGGTGGGGACGGAGAAGTCGACGAGCACCTGCGCCGACGCGCCGGAGAGCGCGGCGCCGAGGTCGTCGTCGACGTCGGCGGCGGCGACGCACTCGAACCCGGGATCGGCCTCGAGCGCCGCCACGATCTCGCGCCCCACCCGTCCCCGCGCGCCGCTCACCGCGACGCGCAGGGGCGACAGGGGGGGAACCGGAGACCGCGCGCGCGATTCGCGCGCGGCCTCCGGGAGGGAGTCCCCCCCTGACCGGGGATCGGTCACGCGGGACCGGCCGTCCCGGCGCCGGCGGCCTGCGCCTGCTTGCCCGCGAGCTCGCTGATCGCCAGCTTGCGGGAGAGGTTGACGCGACCCTTGTCGTCGATCTCGATGACCTTGACCATGATCTCGTCGCCGATGTTGACCACGTCCTCGACCTTGTTGACGCGGTGATCGGCGAGCTGGGAGATGTGGACCAGGCCGTCCTTCTTGGGCAGGATCTCGACGAAGGCGCCGAAGTTCATGATCCGGACGACCTTGCCCTTGTAGATCTTGCCGACCTCGACGTCCTCGGTGAGGTCGCGGATCATGGCGATCGCCTGCTGCATCGCGGCTCCGTCGTTGGAGGCGATGCTGACCCGGCCGTCGTCCTCGACGTCGATCTGGACACCGGTCTCCTCGGTCTTGCCGCCCGGGCCGATGACGTCGCGGATCTTGTCGGGGTTGATCTGGATGGTCTCGATGCGCGGCGCCCACATCGACATCTCGGCGCGCGGCTCCGGCAGGGTCTCGACCATCTTGCCGAGGATGTGCAGCCGGCCGACCCGGGCCTGCTCGAGGGCCTGCTCCATGAGCTCCCAGCGCAGCCCCTTGATCTTCATGTCCATCTGCAGGGCGGTGATCCCCGCCTCGGTGCCGGCGACCTTGAAGTCCATGTCGCCGAGGGCGTCCTCCATCCCCTGGATGTCGCTGAGGATGGCCGCGCGTTCGCTGTCGTCCTCGGTGATCAGGCCCATGGCGATGCCCGCCACCGGCGCCT
>VBHE01000138.1:11852-13273 GCA_005889515.1 Chloroflexota bacterium
GTGACGAGCCGGATGGTGTAGGGGAACTCCTCCTCGGTCGGCACAACGGCCGATAGCGCCCGCTCCGCGAGCGCCCCGTGACCGATCTCACGTCGGCCCGGCGAGCGCAGCGGCCGCGCCTCGCCGACGCTGAATGGCGGGAAGTTGTAGTGGTGCATGAAGCGCTTGAACTCCTCGAGGCCGAGGCCGTCCAGCTTCTGCTGATCCTGGCCGGAACCGAGGGTGACGATGCTCAGCGCCTGGGTCTGGCCGCGGGTGAAGAGCGCGCTGCCGTGGGCGCGGGGCAGGAGGCCGACCTGCGACCAGATGTGGCGGATCTCGTCGGTGCGGCGGCCGTCGGGGCGGATGCCCTCCTCGAGGATGGCGCTGCGCACGGCGCGCTTGAGCTCACCCTCGAACGCCTTCTTGATCTCGCCCTCGCGGTCGGGGAAGCGGGGCGCGACCTGCTCCAGCACCTGGGCCTTGAGCTCGTCGATGGCGCGCTCGCGGGCGGCCTTGTCGACGTTGCGCGCGGCCTCGCCGATCCGGCTCGCCGCCGCCTCGGCCACCGCCGCCTTCACCTCGGGAGCGACGGCGTTGGAGGGATAGCTCATCTGCGGCCGGCCGATCTGCGCCGTGATCTCGTTCTGAAAGGCGACCAGCCGGCGGATCTCGTCGTGGGCGAGCCGCAGCGCCTGGAGCATGACCTCCTCGGGCACCTGCATCGCCCCCGCCTCGACCATGCCGATGGCGTCCTCGGTGCCCGCCACGATCAGGTCGAGGTCGGACTCGGCGAGCTCGGGAAGGGTGGGATTGAGCACCAGCCGGCCGTCGATGAGGCCGACGCGGACGCAGCCGACCGGGCCGGCGTGGGGGATGTCGCTGATCGCCAGGGCGAGCGAGGCGCCGGTGACCGCCAGGGTGACCGGGTCGTTCTCCTGGTCGGTGCTCAGCACCGTGGCGACGACCTGGACGTCGTTGCGGAAGTCCTTGGGGAAGAGCGGCCGCAGCGGGCGGTCCATCAGCCGGCAGGCGAGGATGGCGGCCTCGGTGGGACGTCCCTCACGGCGTGGGAAGCTGCCGGGGATGCGGCCGGCGGCGTAGAGCTTCTCCTCGTAGTCGCAGGTCAACGGGAAGAAGTCGATGCCCTCGCGCGGCTGGGTCGAGCCCACCGCGGTGACGAGCACCATGGTGTCACCGGAGCGGATGAGCGCGGCGCCATTGGCCTGCTCGGCGATGTGGCCGGTCTCGACGGTGAGCTTTCGGCCGGTGTAGTCCAGTTCGAATTTCTGGTACGGCATGGGAACCTCGGATGTCGGGGTGATGATCCCGGTCCGGGTATCGCCGCCACGGGCACCTGCGCCACCGAGGGTGAGGTGTTGGGGATGAGAGAGCGACGGTGCGGTCGCGCCTGTGGGGCAGCGGTCCGGCGCCGATCTCCG
>VBHE01000139.1:0-7002 GCA_005889515.1 Chloroflexota bacterium
GAGCTTGGCGAGCACCCCGACGGTGACCCCGCCCGCGGTCTCGGTGAAGATGCCCTCGGTGCGGGCGAGCAGCTCCATGCCCTCGAGGATCTCCTCCTCGGTGACGCTGTCGACCACCCCACCGGTGCGGCGGGCGATCTGCACCACGTAGCCTCCGTCGGAGGGGTTGCCGATGGCGATCGACTTCGCGATGGTGTCGGGCCTGACCGGAACCACGTGTCCGTCCGCGCGCTGGAAGGCCGCGGCGACCGGCGAGCATCCCAGCGCCTGGGCGCCGGTGAGCCGGGGCATGGCGGCGCCGGCGCCGGTCACCAGGCCGAGGTCGATGAGCTCGCGGGCGGCGCGGTTGTGCTTGACGAACTGGCAGCCGGACGCGATCGGGATGACGATCTCGTCGGGCAGGCGCCATCCCAGCTGCTCGGCGGTCTCGTAGGTGAGCGTCTTGCTCCCCTCGCTGTAGAAGGGCCGGATGTTGATGTTGCAGAAGGCCCAGTCGAGGAGGTCGACGAGTTCGGTGCAGAGCCGGTTGACCTCGTCGTAGTTGCCGTCGATCCGCACCATCGTCGGCCGGAAGACCGCGGTGGTGGCGACCTTGGCCTCCTCGAGGTTGGCGGGGATGAAGACGTATCCGCGCAGCCCGGCGCGCGCCGCGTAGGCGGCGACCGCGTTGGCGAGGTTGCCGGTGCTCGCGCAGGCGATGGTCTCGAACCCCTGCTGCCGAGCCCAGGACACCGCGACGCTGACCACCCTGTCCTTGAAGGAGTTGGTCGGGTTCATGGTGTCGTTCTTGATGTACAGGTTGCGCAGCCCCAGGAGCTCCCCGAGGTGGGGAGCGTGCACCAGCGGGGTGAAGCCCTCGCCCAGGGTCACCGGCTCGTCGCCGTCGGCGAGCTCGACGGGGAGCAGGTCGCGATAGCGCCAGATGCTCGGCGGCCCGGCCGCGATCGCCTCGCGCGAGACCCGGCGCGCCACCTCGGCGTAGTCGTAGCGCACGTCGAGCGGGCCGAAGCAGAGGTCGCAGACGTGCGTCGGACTGACCGGGATCTCGGTGCCGCACTCGCGGCACTGAAGCGACAGGATGCGGGGGGTCACTGTCCGGCCAGTCTAGCAGGGGCCGGATTTCCGCCCTCCCCGTCTACGGGGCGGGCTCGAGCTCGACGACGAGGGGGCTGCGGCAGGCGCGGTCGGGAGCCCCGGCGACGAGGTCGTCGTAGGCGAGCTGGGACCACGACTCCATGTTCAGGTAGTGGCGGCGCATCGCCTCCAGGCCGAGGACCTCGCCCTCGAGCTTCTCGGACTCGCGCACCACCACCCTGCCCGACCGCGGCTCCACGAGGAACACCAGGCCGAGGTGCACCTGGGACACCGGCGTGGTGTCGTCGTTGAGGAGCGCCACCAGGCTGGCGGTCGCCGGGGCGGCGCAGCGGACCTCCTCGCTCCACTCCCGGCGCAGGCCGCCGATCACCGGGTCACCGCCGACCCCGTCGCCCGGGTTGATGTGCCCGCCGGCGCCGAGCGAGTAGAGGTGGTGGAGCCGGCGCTCGCTGGAGCTGCGCAGCCGCCGGGTGAGCAGGTAGGTGTCGTCGTCGTGGCGGACGATGCAGTAGGGGATCACCTGCTGCTGGCTGGGGTCGTCCTCGACCAGGCCCCGGGGACGGTACTCGGCGGCGGCACGGATGGTCCGCAGCACCCGCTCGAGCCCGGTGGTCACCAGGCCGTGCCAGGCGCCGTCGGGGAAGATCGTCCGGCGCGGGATGCAGAGCACCTGCTCGCCGAGGTGCTCGGCGGTGGCGCCGGTGGCGCGGATGCCTGGACGGACCGATGCGGCCACCTGTCACCTCTGGTCGCGGACGCCGGTGACAAGTCTACCGACCCGAGCGAGCGGTCCTCAGCCGCTCTCGGCGGAGCCCCGCCCCGAGCTGGTGAGCTGGAGCGCCCGGTCGGTCCCCGGCACCCCCGGCACCAGGCCCCCGCCGGTGGCGGTGCCGTCGTCGAAGAAGCAGAAGGAGAGGGGGACGCCGACGGTCACCTGGACCATGCCGCAGTCGTAGCTCACCCCGCCCTGGGACCGGTGCTGGAACTGGGAGGCGTTGAAGCCGACCTGCGAGGCCCCGCGGATGAAGCTGTTCTCGAAGCTGGCCAGGCCGTTGCCTCGCGAGGGCACCACCACGAAGATGAACGCCGGGACCTGGTCGCGTCCGTAGACGCCGACGAGCATCCCCTGCCCGTCCGGCCCGGCGTTCCTCCGTGCCTGGTCGGCGAGGGCGTCGACGGTGGTCCCGTGGATCTGGGGCAGCCCCTCGATGGTCGACGGGGTGGTGAGCGCCTTCGAGCCGTGGCTGCTCAGGGTGACGATGAGGAGCACCGCCACCAGGACGATGAGGATCACCGCCGCCGCCACCAGGATCCTGACGGTGGGCACCTGCGCGGCCGTGGGGGCCGGCGGTGGTGGCGGCGGCGGGGCCGAGGCGACGGGAGCGGGAGCGGGAGCGGGAGCGGGCGCCGGCGCCGGGGTGGGAGCGTCGGAGGGGGCGGGCGGGGCGGGCACGGCCTCCGCGGATGCCGCGATCGGCTCCGACCAGGAGGGTGCGACCGGCCGGTTGGGCACCGCCGTCGGGTCCGGCGCCGACGGAGGGGCGGGGGTCGCCGGCGAGACCACCGCGGCGCCGGTCGTGCGGGCGGTGCCGCACTTCCAGCAGACCTCGCCGGCGTTCTTCGAGGCGCAGCTCTCGCAGGTCCACAGCTCCATCCGCGAATCTCCCCGGCTGGCCGCCGGCCGCCCGGCCGCGTCGTGGCCCCCCGTGCCGGCCAAGGCTACTCCTCGGGGGGGTGGGCTCAGGCGGGGACCTTCAGCAGCGCGTACTCCATGGAGTCGGCGAGGGCCGCCCACGACGCCTCGATGATGTTCGGCGAGCAGCCGACCGTGCTCCAGCGCCGCCCGTCGCGGATGTCGCCGGACTCGATGAGCACCCGGGTCACCGCATGGGTCCCCGCCGCCTCGTCGAGGATGCGCACCTTGTAGTCGTGGAGGCGGACGTGGGCGATCTGCGGGAACCGCGGCACCAGCGCCTTGCGGAGCGCGAGGTCGAGGGCGTTCACGGGGCCGTTGCCCTCGGCGGCGGTGTGGTGGACCTCGTCGCCGATGCGCACCTTGATGGTGCCCTCGCTGATCACCGCCCCGTTGCCGTGGCGGCGCTCGGTGAGCGCGATGAAGTCGAGCAGGGTGAACGGCGGCGCGTAGTCGGGGCGCGTCCGCCGGATCACCATCTCGAAGGAGGCGTCGGCGCCCTCGAAGGAGTAGCCGCGGTGCTCCATGTCCTTCAGCGTGCGGACCAGGCGCCTGGTCACCGGGTCGTCGCGCTCGACGTCGATGCCGAACTCGTGCGCCTTGTAGAGGACGTTGCCCCGACCGCCGAGGTCGCTGACCAGGACCCGGGCGTGGTTCCCCACCAGGGCGGGATCGATGTGCTGGTAGGCGTCCCGGTGGCGCATCACCGCGGCGACGTGCTGGCCGCCCTTGTGGGCGAAGGCGCCCTCGCCGACGAACGGCTGCTGCGGCGACGGGGTCCGGTTGGCGATCTCGGCGACGAACTGCGAGGTCTCGGTGAGGTGGCGCAGCCCCTCCTCGCTGAGGGCGTCGAGGGAGAGCTTGATGCGCAGGTTGGGGACGACGCTGCAGAGGTTGGCGTTGCCGCAGCGCTCACCGATGCCGTTGATGGTGCCCTGCACCATGTCCGCGCCCGCCTCCACCGCCGCCAGGGTGTTGGCGACGGCGAGGTCGCAGTCGTTGTGGCAGTGGATTCCGACCCGGGCGGCCCCACCGCCCTCGGGGCCGAGCCCGGCGAGCCGCTCGAGCAGGGCATCGATGCCGCGCACCACCTCGTGGGGCATGCGGCCCCCGTTGGTGTCGCAGGCGACGATCCAGGAGGCGCCGGCCGCGGCTGCGGCGGCGCAGCCGGCGAGGGTGTAGTCACCGTCGGCGTCGAAGCCGTCGAAGAAGTGCTCGGCGTCGAAGATCACCTCGCGCCCCTGCTCGCGGAGGTAGGCGACGGAGTCGCTGATCATCGCGAGGTTCTCGTCGCGGCTGCAGCGCAGCACCTCGCGGACCTGCCAGGCGCTCGCCTTTCCCACCAGGGTGCACACCGGGGCGCCGCTGGCGAGCAGGTCGCGGAGGTTCTCGTCCTCGACGGCGGCGATGTGGGCGCGGCGGGTGGCCCCGAAGGCGGCGAGGCGGGCGCGCTCGAGCGGAGCGTCGCGCAGGGCGGCGAAGAGCTCGGTGTCCTTGGGGTTGCTCCCCGGCCAGCCGCCCTCGACGAAGTCGACCCCGAGCGCGTCGAGACGCCGGGCGATCTTCAGCTTGTCGGAGGCGCTGAAGGCGATGCCGGGGCCCTGCGCGCCGTCGCGCAGGGTGGTGTCGTACACGACGACCCGGCGGAGCCGGTCTCCCTTCCCGTCTGCGCTCATCGGTGGGCAGGATACGGGAGCAGGTCGACGACCCGCTCCGTCATCGCCGCGGTCCCGAGCGCACGGTCGTCGTCGGCCCCGAGGTCGCGGGTCCGCACGCCGAGATCGATGGCCTGGTCGACGGCGCGCTCGATGGCGTCGGCGGCGTCGGGCTCGCCGAGGGAGATCCGGAGCATCATCGCCACGCTGAGGATCGCCGCCAGCGGGTTGACGACGCCCTGGCCGGCGATGTCGGGCGCGCTGCCGTGGACCGGCTCGTAGAGGCCGAAGCGTCCGCTGCCCGCGCCGTCGCCGCCGAGCGAGGCGGAGGGCATCATCCCCATCGAGCCCGCGATCATCGCCGCCTCGTCGCTGAGGATGTCGCCGAACATGTTCTCGGTGAGGAGTACGTCGAACTGCCGCGGGTCGCGCACCAGCTGCATCGCCGCGGTATCCACGAGCATGTGACCGAGGGTGACGTCGGGATAGTCGCGCCCGACCTCGGTGGTCACCTCGCGCCAGAGGCGGCTGGTGGCGAGGACGTTCTGCTTGTCGACCGAGCAGACCCGGCGGCGGCGGCCGCGGGCGAGCTCGAAGGCGACCCGAGCGACCCGCTCCACCTCGGCCTCGGTGTACGCGCAGGTGTCGACCGCGCTGCGGCCGGGCGGCTCGCCCTCGCGGCCCTGGGGCCGTCCGAAGTAGAGGCCGCCGGTGAGCTCGCGCACGGTGACGAAGTCGGTGCCGACGATGACCTCCTCGCGCAGCGTCGAGAACTGGGCAAGCGTGTCGTAGACGCGGACCGGCCGGAGGTTGGCGTAGAGGCCGAGCCCCTTGCGCAGCCCGAGCAGCCCCTGCTCGGGACGGACGGCGGCGCGCGGGTCGTCCCACTTCGGCCCACCGACGGCGCCGAGCAGGACCGCGTCGGCGGCCCGGCAGGTGTCGAGAACCCCGTCCGGCAGGGCGGTGCCGGTGGCGTCGATCGCGGCGCCACCGATCAGTGCCTCGCTGCGCTCCACCCGGAAGCCATGGCGGGAGCCCGCCTCGTCGACCACCTCGAGCGCGGCGGCGATGACCTCGGGGCCGACGCCGTCGCCGGCGAGGACGGCGACGCGATACACCGCCCCGCCGCCCGCCTGGTCGCCGCTCACACGCCGGATCCAGCGGGGAGCGACACCGCCGGCCGCTCCGCGGCGACCTTGTTCAGGGCGCTGCAGTAGGCCTTGGCGCTGGCGACGATGATGTCGGTGTCGGCACCGTGACCGCTGAAGATGCGGTTCTCGTGGCGGACGCGGACGCTGGCCTCGCCCATGGCATCGAGCCCGCCGGTGACGGCGCGGACGGTGAAGTCGACGAGCTCGGTGGGCAGGTCGACGAGACGGGCGATGGCGTTGCAGACGGCGTCGACGGGACCGTCGCCGATGGCGGCGTCCTCGAGCACCCGGTCGGGCCGCTCGCTGTCGTGCAGCCGCACCGTCGCGCTCGGCCGCCCCGAGGTGCCGCAGGAGACCTGCACCAGCTCCAGGTTGAAGCGCTCGGGCACGGTCCGGGCCTCGTCGGCGACGAGCGCCTGGAGGTCGCGGTCGGTGACCTCCTTCTTCTTGTCGGCGAGGACGAGGAAGGCGTCCCAGGCGCGGGCGAAGGCGTCGTCGGCGAGATCGTAGCCGAGCTCCTGGAGGCGATGGCGGAAGGCGTGGCGGCCGCTGCGCGGCGAGAGCACGATCCGGGTGTCGGCGACGCCGACCTCCTCGGGGGTCATGATCTCGTAGGTCAGCTTGTCCTTGAGAACCCCGTCCTGGTGGATGCCGCTCGCGTGGGCGAACGCGTTGGCGCCGACGATCGCCTTGTTGGCCTGGACGTGCATGCCGGTGCGCGCCTGGACCAGCTGCGAGGTGGGCGCGAGCATCCGGGTGTTGACGTTGGTGTGAAGCCCGAGCAGCTTCTCGCGGGTCTTGAGGATCATCACCAGCTCCTCGAGCGAGGCGTTGCCCGCCCGCTCGCCGATGCCGTTGATGGTGCACTCGACCCGGCGGGCGCCGTTGTCGATGGCGGCGAGGCTGTTGGCCACCGCGAGGCCGAGGTCGTTGTGGCAGTGGACGCTGATGATCGCGTTGCCGACGTTGCGGACGTGGCCCATCAGGTCGCCGATCATGCCGCCGAACTCGTGGGGCAGGGTGTAGCCGGTGGTATCGGGGACGTTGATCACCGTGGCGCCGGCCTCGATCATCGCCTCGACGGTCTCGTAGAGGTAGGCGCGGTCGGCGCGGCCCGCGTCCTCCGGGGAGTACTCGACGAAGTCGCAGAACTGGCGCGCGTACTCGATGGCGGCGATGCCCTTCTCGAGCACCTGCTGGCGGGTGCCCAGCCCCTTCTTCTCGATGTGGATGTCGCTGACGCTGAGGACGATGTGGATCTGCCTGCGGGGCGCGTCCTTGATCGCCTCCCAGACGGCGTCGATGTCCTTGGGCACGGCGCGGGCGAGGGCGGTGATCATCGGCGCCCCGTCGAGGGTGCCGACCTCACGGGCGATGCGCTGGCAGGCGGTGAAGTCGCCCGGGCTGC
>VBHE01000139.1:7010-11781 GCA_005889515.1 Chloroflexota bacterium
TCGACGCCGAGCCGCGCCAGCTGATGGGCGATCTCCACCTTCTCCTCGACGTTGAGCGCGAAGCCCGGCGCCTGCTCCCCGTCGCGGAGGGTCGTGTCGAAGATGTAGACGCGGTTCTCGTCAGCCGGTGCCATCACGGTCTCTCCACAGTCGGACGCTGCATCCCGACGGGGACGTCGGGTGGGTTCTCGGTGGTCGTGGCCACACGGCGCCGGCGGCGACGCTGGGCCCTCGCGACCAGCTCGACCTGGGCGGGCTGGGTCGCGCCCTCGGAGGCGCGGCGGAGCGCCTCCTCGGGGGTCTCGATCGCCGCCTGGAAGCGCGGCGGTGCGGACGGTGCCATGCTCAATCCCCCACCAGGACGCCGGCGGCGCGGCGCTTCTGATCGGCGGCCTCGAGGTCGGGCTGCTGGCCGGCGCCGCGTCCCTGGTGCTTGCTGCTGAGTCGGAGGCCGTCGCGCCCGCGGGCCATCGCGACGGTGCCGCTGCGCGCCACCTCGCGGATGCCGAAGGGACGGACGAGCTCGAGGAAGGTCTCGACCTGGTCCTCGGACCCGCTCATCTCCAGCACCATCGACTCGGTGCCGACGTCGGCGATCTTGGCCTTGAAGATCTCGACGATCTGGAGCAGCTCGCTGCGGTCGCCGCGGGAGGCGGCCACCTTGACCAGCACCAGCTCGCGGTCGACGATCGGATCCTCGGTGATATCGCTGATCTTCACCACCTCGATCAGCTTGTAGAGCTGCTTCACCGCCTGGTCGGCCTGGGCGCGACCGACGTCGATGGCGATCGTCATCCGCGAGACCGAGTCGTCGTCGGTCTCGCCGACGGTGAGCGAGGTGATGTTCATCCCCCGCCGGCGGATCATGCTCGAGACCTTGTTGAGCACCCCGGGGTGGTTCTCGACGAGCAGCGAGAGCAGGCGATGGCGAGTGCTCACATCCCCTCCTCCATGATCTCCTCGACGAAGTCGGGCAGCCCCGAGCCGAGCGGCACGATGGGGCGGACGTTGGCCTCGGGGTCGATGATGAACTCGGCGAGACAGGGACCGGGATGCTCCTGCATGCTCCGCAGCACGCCGGCCACCTCGTCGACTCGGTCGGTGCGCCAGGCGGGGATGCCGTACGCGTCGGCGAGCTTGAGGAAGTCGGGGGCGCCGTGGAGGTCGATCGCGCTGCGCACGCCCTCGTAGTAGTCGTCCTGGAACTGGCGGACCATCCCCAGGCAGTAGTTGTTGAGGATGACGATCTTGACGTCGAGGTTCTCGTGGACCGCGGTGGCCAGCTCCTGCATCGTCATCACGAAGCCGCCCTCGCCGGCGACGCACCACACCGTCTTCTCGGGCCGGGCCCGCTTGACCCCGAGCGACGCCGGGAAGGCGAAGCCCATGGTGCCCGCGCCACCGCTGTTCAGGTAGAGGCCGCTGGTGCGGTAGTCCCACCAGAGCGCGCCCCAGATCTGGTTCTGGCCGACGTCGGCGACCACGATGGCCTCGCTGTCGCAGAGCCGGTACATCTCCTTGAGCACGTCCTGGGGCTGGAGCACCCCGGTCTTGGTCCGGTACCGGATCGGGTGCTCCTCCTTCCAGCGGTCGATCTGGGTGATCCAGGAGTCGAGCCGCTTCGGCTGCACCAGCTTGGCGATCTCGCCGAGCACGTGCCTGGCGTCGCCGACGATCGGCAGCGTCGGCCGCACGTTCTTGCCGATCTCGGCGGGATCGATGTCGATGTGGATGATGTTCTCGACCTGGGGAGCGAAGGAGTCGATCTTGGTGGTCACCCGGTCGTCGGCGCGCATCCCCACCATGATCAGCAGGTCGCAGCCGAGCACCGACTTGTTGGTGTAGCCGGCGCCCATGAAGCCGACCATGTGGAGGCTGAGCTCGTCGCCCACCGGGTAGGTGCCGGTGCCGAGCAGGGTCCAGCCCACCGGGATCGACGCCCGGCGGGAGAGCTCGAGCAGCTCGTCCTCGGCCTGGCTGATGAGCACCCCGCGGCCGGCGAGCAGGCAGGGCCGCTTGGCCTCGTCGATCAGCTGGGCGGCGCGGCGGATCTGCAGCGGGTTGCCCTTGGTCGTCGGGTTGTAGCTGCGCAGCCGCACCGGCTCGGCGGGCCAGTGGAAGGCGTGCTTCTGGTTCTGGATGTCCTTGGGCAGGTCGATCACCACGACTCCGGGCCTGCCGGTGGTGGCGATGTGGAAGGCCTCGCGGACGATCCGGGGCAGGCTGTCGATGTCCTGCACCAGGTAGGAGTGCTTGACGATGGACATCGTCACGCCGATGACGTCGGACTCCTGGAAGGCGTCGGTGCCGACGGCGACGGTCGCCACCTGGCCGGTGATCACCACCAGCGGGGTGGAGTCGTACTGCGCGGTCGCGATGCCGGTGACGCAGTTGAGGGCGCCCGGGCCGCTGGTGGCGAACACCACCCCGGCGGTGCCGCGCTTCGCGCGGGCGTAGCCGTCGGCCATGTGGGTGGCGCCCTGCTCGTGGCGCACCAGGATGTGGTGGAGATCGGGGAACTTCGGCAGGTGGCGGTAGATCCACAGGTTGGCACCACCCGGGTAGCCGAAGATGGTGTCCACCTTCTCGCGACGGAGGCACTCGAGCAGGATCTCCGCGCCGGTGACCACGTCACCCTCGTTGATGACCACCGGTGTTGCGCCGTTCAGCGCCGTCGTGCTCGTGACCTGAACCGTCATGCTGTCCTCCTCCGCAACAAAAAATCCCTGCGTCCACAGCTCCTGTCGCTGGGACGAGGGATTTCCCCCGCGGTACCACCCGGCTTGGCCGGCCCGCGTACCGCCTCACCCGTGGGAGGGACAGTCAACGAGCGACCCACTCGTCGGCGCGGATATCGGGCGCCACTCCGGCCCGGTCTACTGACCCCGTGGTGGGTAGGCCACGCGGGTGGTTCGACGCTCCCCGCACCGGGTCACGGCACGGGTCGGACGGCTCGGGGGCGAGTTCGGGATCGCGCGGACGGCCGGCTCTCACCATTCCGGCTCGCTGGTTCGCCCGTCGGACGAACCCTACTACTCCCCGTCGAAGCCATATTGAGTTGTTCGACCGAGACTAACAGCCCCCGGGCATGGCTGCAACCGCCGTGACGATCGTTTCGCGCCGCCGTCACGCCGGCGCCACTTCTCCGGACGGATTGGACTCGGGCGAGCGGACCCCTCTCAGCTCGTCACGGCGCCCCTGGCGGCCGTGCTGACGATCGCGGCGTACTTGGCGAAGACGCCGCGGGGGTAGCGAGGGGGCGGGGGCGACCAGGTGGCGAGGCGGCGCGCCATCTCCTCCTCGGAGATGGCGACGTCGAGGCGGCGGGTGGGGAGGTCGAAGACGATCTCGTCGCCGTCTCGGACGGCGGCGATGGGGCCGCCCACCGCCGCCTCGGGGGCGACGTGCCCGGCCATCAGGCCGTGGGTGGCGCCGCTGAAGCGGCCGTCGGTGAGGAGCGCGACCTCCGATCCCAGGCCCTGGCCGACGATCGCCGCGGTGACGCCGAGCATCTCGCGCATCCCCGGCCCGCCACGCGGACCCTCGTAGCGGATCACCACCGTGTCCCCCGCCCGGATCCGCCGCGACGACACCGCGGCCATCGCGTCCTCCTCGCGGTCGAAGACCCGCGCGGGGCCCCGGAAACCGGTGCGCTCCTCCCCGGCCACCTTCACCACGCAGCCCTCCGGAGCGAGGTTGCCGTGGAGGATGACCAGGCCTCCGGTCGCCTTGAGCGGCCGCTCCACGGAGAGCACGACCTCCTGGCCGGGGGACTCCTCGGCGGCGGCGGCCTCGTCGGCGAGGCTGCGACCGGTGACGGTGGCTGCGGAGCCGTCGAGCAGGCCGGCGTCGAGGAGGCGGCGGGCCACGAGCTGGACGCCGCCGGCGCGACCGAGGTCGACGGCGCTGAAGCGGCCGCCGGGCTTGAGGTCGGCGATGATCGGGGTGCGTGCGCTGACCCGGTCGAAGTCGTCGATCTCCAGCGGGACGGCGACCTCGTGGGCGAGGGCGAGCAGGTGGAGGACACCGTTGGTGGAGCCTCCGGTCGCCGCCACGCCGGCGATCCCGTTCTCGAAGGACGTGCGGGTGAGCAGGCCGCGGGCGCTCCTCCCCTCCCTCAGCATCTCCATCACCAGCCGGCCCGCCGCCTCGCCGACCGCGGGCTTCGCGGGATCGAGCGCGGCGACGCTCGCCGAGCCCATCGGCGAGAGGCCGATGAACTCCATGACCAGGGCCATGGTGTTGGCGGTGTACTGGCCGCCGCAGGCGCCGGCGCCGCTCACGCAGGTCGGCCTCGGTGATCCGGCCCGCCTCGAGCGCCCCGATGGCCTCGAAGACGTCCTTGACGTCGACGTCGCGTCCGCGGAAGCGGCCCTGCGCGATCGAGCCGCCGTAGAGCACCAATCCGGGGATGTCGAGGCGCAGCAACCCCATCGCCGCGCCGGGGATGGTCTTGTCGCATCCCACCAGGCAGACCATCGCGTCGAAGAAGTGACCGTGGCCGAGGAGCTCGACGGAGTCGGCGATGAGCTCGCGGCTGATGAGCGAGGCCTTCATGCCCTCGGTGCCCATGGTCACGCCGTCGCTGATCGCGATGGTGTTGAACTCCATCGGCGTCCCGCCGGCCGCCCGGACCCCGCGCTTCACGTGCTCGGCGAGTCGGCGCAGGTCGAGGTTGCACGGCATCGTCTCCACCCAGGTGTTGGCGATGCCGACCAGGGGACGGCGCAGGTCCTCGTCGCTGAAGCCGGTGCCCTTGAGCATGGCCCGG
>VBHE01000140.1 GCA_005889515.1 Chloroflexota bacterium
CGGCACTCAATGAGCGAGCCAGCCCGGGTGCTCGTCGTCGACGACGAGCCGAGCATCACCGACTTCATCGCAATGGGGCTGCGCCACGAGGGCTTCGAGGTGCGCACCGCCCCCGACGGGCGCGCCGCGCTGCGCGTCGTCGACCAGTTCAAGCCGCAGATCGTGGTGCTCGACCTGATGATGCCGCGGATGGACGGCTGGGAGCTCTGCCGCGCGCTCGCCGGCGACCGCAACCGCGGGCTCATCATCCTCAGCGCCCGGGACGAGACCACCGACCGCATCCAGGGGCTGGAGCTGGGCGCCGACGACTATCTGGTCAAGCCCTTCGAGGCCGCCAGCCCGACCTCACCCGGGTGGTGCGCGCCGGCGAGCTGAGCATCGACACCGCCACCCGCGAGGTGCGCCTCGGCGAGCGGCTCATCGAGCTCAGCGTGCGCGAGTTCGACCTCCTCCACTTCCTCACCCTCAACGCCGACCAGGTGCTGCCCCGCCAGCGGATCCTCGACGAGGTCTGGGGCTACAACTTCTTCGGCGACGAGAACAACGTCGAGGTCTACATCCGCTACCTGCGGCAGAAGCTCGGCGATCTCCAGCACCAGCGCATCCAGACGGTGCGCGGGGTCGGCTACCGGCTGCGCACCGACGTCGCAACGGTCGCGGAGGCCTGAGCCCACGAGCTCGATGCACAGGGTTCGCCGTGCCCTGGGTTCGCTGCGCTGGCGGCTGACGCTCACCTACGTCGCCCTGCTCGCCCTGCTCCTCGCCGCCCTCGGCGCCTTCCAGTACGTCGCCCTGCAGCGCAGCCTGGTGAGCAACCGGGTCGCGGACCTGCGCGGCGACCTCCAGGAGGCGGTCCGCGACCTCACCGGTCAGAACGCCGTGCTCCCGCGCCGGCGCCCGGCGCCGACCCCGTCCCCCAGCCCCGGGGGCGGCACCGGGACTGCCGCGCCCCCGAACCCGACCGCGGCCGAGGTCCGTGCGGTCCTCCTCGGGGAGCGCTGCAACCTGGTCCCCGCGAAGGTCGTCGCCCAGGTCGCCACCTTCCTCGCCAACCGCACCTCGCTGGTCTCTGGGCAGAGCGTCTCGATCGCCATCTACGACCTCAGCGACAGCGTCATCGGGAACCACATCCCCACCAGCCTCGCAGCCCTGCCCCGCCTGGACTCGCCGGCGGTCGACGGCGCCCTGAGCGGACACGAGTCCGCCCCCCGGGTGCTCGACGACGCGGGCGGCGCGGGCGAGCTGGTGATCGCCTTCCCGGTGCGGCCGGCGGCGGTGAAACGCGAGGTCCCGGTGTGCCTCGCCGCCCAGCTCGGCACCCCGACGGCGCCGATCGACGACGTGCTCCGGACCGACCGCAACGGCCTGCTCCTCGGCGGCGGGGCGGTGCTCCTCCTCGCCCTGCTCGCCGGACTCTGGCTGACCGAGCGCACCCTCGGCCCGCTCCACCGGGTCACCGCCACCGCCGGGAAGCTCGACGACGAGGTGGGCACCCTCGCCCGCGCCTTCGACGACATGGCCGACCGCATCGAGATCGCCTTCGCCGCTCAGGCCGCGTCCGAGGCGCGCACCCGGCGCTTCATCGCCGACGCCTCCCACGAGCTGCGCACGCCGGTGACCGCGCTGAAGGGCTTCATCGACGTGCTCCGCCGCGGGGTCTCGCGCGACCCCGAGTCGCTCGAGGCGGCGCTCTCGGCGATGGCGCGGGAGTCCGAGCGGATGCGGATGCTCGTCCTCGACCTCCTCACCCTCGCCCGGATCGACGCCCAGCCGCCCCAGACCCCCGAGCCGCTCGACCTCAACGAGGTGCTCGGCGGGGTCCTCGACGAGGGGGTGCCGGGCATGCCCGAAACCCTGGAGCGCCGCTTCGCCGCGGGGCCGGTGATCGTGACCGCCGACCGCGGCTCGGTCGTCACCGTGGCCCGCAACCTGCTCGTGAACGCCTGCAAGTACGCCCCCGGGGCCCGGCAGGTCTGGTCGACCGAGGCCCAGGACGGGCTCGGCGGCTTCACCGTCCTCGACGAGGGCCCGGGGATCCCGGCCGCCGATCTGGCCCACGTGTTCGAGCGCTTCTACCGCGGCGAGAAGACCCGCGCCCGCGAGGAGGGCGGGAGCGGGCTCGGCCTGAGCATTGTCGAGGGGCTCGTCCACTCCCAGGGCGGCGAGGTCCGGATCGAGAGCGAGGAGACCCGCTGGACGCGGGTCACGGTGCGGCTGCCCGCGGGGTAGCGCCACCCCCACCCAACGCGCCAGAATCGCGGGTCTCTCCGGCCACTTCAGGCGGTGCACTCGTGGGTCCTCCGATGCTAGGATCCTGCCCACGAGAGGACCCAGATCCCCACTAAGGTTTCTTCGTCTGTGAGGTATCCAATGATCGCCCGTGAACGGATGCTCACCATGATTCGGGTCGCCGCTGTGGCGCTGTCGATGGGAGGGATTGCCCTGATGGGGCACGGCGGCATCCACGCCGCCAGCGCCGCCTCCACCCCGGACTCCCCGCCCGGCTCGTCGGCGCTCGCCGCGCCGGCGGACACCAGCGGCGACTGCGACAAGGACACCGATAAGGACACGGAGAAGAGTTCCGACAAGGACAAGGCGGACACCGACGTGGCCAAGCCCTCCACCGTCGAGTCCACGAGCCCGTCCGGTGCCGACTCCGCGAAGCCCGCGGAGAAGGACTCCGACGAGGACAAGTCGGACGACTCCGACAAGGACAAGGAGGACGACGACAGCTGCGGCACCGCCAAGTCCGGGGCGGGCGGCGTCGCCCTGCCCGTTCCGGTTCCGGTTCCCCCCGCTCCGACCACCGCAGCACCGCCGGCCACCGGTGGTGTCGCGGCCGCATCCGCGGCAAAGGCGCCGGTTACGGCCGTTCCCAAGACCGGAGCCGACGTGCCCTTCGCCGCCGGCCTGCTGATCACCACCATGGGCGTCGGCGCCTTGGTGGCGGGACGGCGGCGCCGCCGCCCCGGCGAGCGGGGCTAGGGAGACCGGCTCTCTTCGGGGGCTACTGCGGGCGGGCGACGACCACCCGCACGTAGCCCTCGGGCGACTCCTCGAGCACGAGCACCGGGAATCCGTCCTCCTCGCAGGAGCGGGGCACGTTCTCCTCGGGCTCGCCGTGGTCGAGCCACACCTCGACGCACTCCCCCGGCGCCACCGCGTCGAGGGCGACGCGGGTCTTGACGTAGTTGAGCGGACAGCCGACGCCGCGCAGGTCGAGCGTCCGCGCCGGCGGCGGGGCGGGCTCGCTCACAGGTCGAACGGCGACTGCACGGCGAAGTGGCTGAACACCGAGAAGCGGTCGGCGACGAGGAGCACTCCGAACACGAGCAGCAGCGCCCCGGCGACCAGGTTCACCACTCCGAGGTGGCGGTTGACGGCGCGGATCGCGCCCTGGAGGCGGTCGGTGAGCGCGGCGAGGAGCATGAACGGGACCGCCAGGCCGAGGCAGTAGGCGACCATCACCGGCAGGCCGTCGAAGCGGCCGTCCTGGGCGACGCTGAGGATGGCGCTGAGCTGCGGGCCGATGCACGGCGTCCAGCCCGCGGCGAAGGTGACGCCGAGCAGGAAGCCCCCGATCAGCCCTCCCCGCCCGGGCAGGGTGTGGATCCGCACCTCGCGCATCAGCGCGCCGATCCGCAGGATCCCGAGGGTCTGGAGGGCGAGCACGATCACGATGCTCCCCGCGACCAGGTCGACGGCGCGCTGGTGGGTGACGAGCACGGTGACGTCGAGGGCGCGGAGCACGTAGTAGAAGGCGATGAAGACGGCGCTGAAGCCGACGACGAAGGCGGCGCCGTTGGCGATGACCGGGGCCTTCGCCGCGACGGCGACCGGGGCGGTCGCCGCCCGGGTCGCGACGGCGACCCCACCGCCACCCTCGGCGGCGACCTCCGCGACCTCCGCCGGAGCCGTCCCCGCACCCTCTCCCGCCTGGCCGCCCAGGTACGCGAGGTAGGCCGGGGCGAGGGGAAAGACGCACGGCGACAGGAAGGACACCAGCCCGGCCGCGAAGGCGAGCGGGTAGCTGAGGTGGAGGACGGTGTCGGCGATCACCCTGTCAGGAGGATACGCCGGGCTCCTCGGCCGCCCGCCTCAGGCACTGTGCCCAAGCGCCGCCGGGTCGATCCGCGCCATCGCGCTCACCTCGACGGCGGCGCCCATCGGCAGCTCCGCGGCGCCGACCGCGGTCCGGGTGTGGCGGCCGCGTTCGCCGAGCACGGCGACCATGAGCTCGGAGGCGCCGTTGAGCACCGCCGGCTGGGCGGTGAACCCCGGTGCGCTGCGCACGAAGCCGTCGAGCCGGAGCAGCTGACGGACGGCGTCGAGCGAGCCGGCGGCGGCGCGCATCAGCGCGAGCAGGTTGAGGGCGCACAGCCGCGCCCCCTCGCGGGCGGCCTCGATGTCGACGTCGGCGCCCACCACCCCGGCGCAGCGCAGCTCACCGCGGACCAGGGGGACGACGCCGCTGGTGACGAGCAGGTCGCCGGTGATCACGTAGGGGACGTAGGCGCCGAGGGCGGCAGGGGGCTCGGGCAGCTCGATGCCGAGCTCGGCGAGACGCGAGGCGGTGTCGATCATCCGGACTACCTCCCGGGAGGCGCGACCATGGCGTCGATCGCCGCCTCGAGCTGGACCAGGTTGCGCACCTCGGCGACCTGGGTGCAGTGGGGGACGTACGCGGGCATCGCCGAGTCCCCGAGCCCCCAGCTCAGCCGCGACTCGGGGTTGAACCACACCACCCGGCGAGCCCGGCCGTGGAGTGCGCCGAGGATCTCGGCGCGCGGCGGCGTGTAGTTGCCGCGGCCGTCGCCGAGGACGAGGAGGATGGTGCGGGGGGTGACCGCGTCGGGGTACTCGCTGGCGAAGCTCTCGAGGCTGCGCCCGTAGTTCGTCGACGAGTACCAGGCGATGTCGCGCGGCTGCATCGCCCGGTCGATCGCCGTGCTCGCATCGGCCTCGGCGAACTCGCCGGTGACCTCGACGGTGCCGCTGACGAAGACGAAGGTGCGCACCCGGCTGAAGCGGTCCTGGAGGCGGTAGAGGAAGTGGAGCATGAAGCGCACGGTCGACTGCATCGAGTTGCTGATGTCGCACAGCGCCGCCACCTGCGGCTTGTGCTGCGGTGGCTTCTCCCAGCGCAGCCGGAAGGGCACGCCTCCGGACTGGAGGTTGGCCCGCCAGGTGCGCTGCATGTCGAGCGCACCCCGCCGCCGGGGCCGGCGGCGCAGCTCGGGGAGGGAGTCGAGCTTGCGTCCGAGACGCTCGACGAGGCGAGCCATCTCCGCGGACTCCCGCGGCGTGGTCGCCCCCAGCGGGGCGCGGCTGAGGTCGCTGCGGAGCCGGTCGCGGCGGCGCTGGGCGTCGCGGCGGTCGAACTCGGCGTCGACGGTGCCGCGCACCGCCGCGCGGAGCCGGTCGAGCTGCTGGCGCATCCGGTCGCGCCACCCCCGGGCGCCCTCCTCGTCCATGCCCGCCGCCCGGAGCGCCGCCTGGAAGCGGTCGAGCGCGGCGTCCGCGCCCGAGCCGGCGCCGAGGCCGTCGAGGATGGCGCGTCCCACCATCCCCCGCTGGAGCAGCGACTCGAGGCCCTCGATCGCCTCGCGCCCTGCTTCACGGACGAGCAGCGCGAGCTCGAGGTCGCTCATCCGCTCCAGCCGCTCGAGGAGGTCGCGCAGCTCGGCGCCGAGCGCCTCGAGCGCCTCCCGCGGGAGCTCGGGCAGGTCCTCGAGCGGGTCGACCTCCGGCAGCTGTCCGCCGCGGCTCCCGTACGGCGAGAAGTAGAGCTCGAAGAGCTGCTCGAAGACGTCGAGGTCCGTGCTCCGCTTCACCAGGGTGCCGCGGAGCGCGGCCCGGAAGGTGTGGCGGTCGTCGAGCTCGACGCTCCCCGCGGCCACCAGCGCCTCGGCGGCCTCGGGAGGCGACACCCGCACCCCCGCCGCCCGGAGCGCCGACACGAAGTGGAGGATGTGCTCGTCCATCGCCGCCGTCTAGTTCAGGAGGGAGTGGAGCGACTCGCGCCCCTTGCGGACGTCGCCCTCGTACTTCAGCACCAGCGACAGGGTCTCGGAGACGACCGCCGGCTCCAGGGTGTCGGCGTTGAGCAGCACCAGTGCCCGCGCCCAGTCGATCGACTCGGCGATGCTGGGGAGCTTGCGCAGGCCGAGCGTGCGCAGCTTGGCCATCGCGTGGGCGACCTGACGGGCGAGGTCGGCGGAGGCCTCGGGGACGCGGCGGCGGATGATGTCGCGCTCGCGCTCGGGGCCGGGGAAGTCGAGGTGGAGGTGCAGGCAGCGCCGCCGCAGCGCGTCGCTGAGCTCGCGCTGGGCGTTGCTCGTGAGCACCGTGACCGGCCGGGTGCGGGCGGTGAGCGTGCCCAGCTCGGGAACGGTGACCTGGTAGTCGCCGAGCATCTCGAGCAGGAAGGCCTCGAACTCGGCGTCGCCCTTGTCGATCTCGTCGATGAGCAGCACCACCGGCTGCTCGCTGAGGATGGCGCGGAGCAGCGGGCGGGGGAGCAGGAAGCGGTCGCTGAAGAACACGTCGTCCTGCTGGGCGATCCGGTCGATCGCCTCGCCGAGGGTGGGGGCGTCGCCGACCGCGTCGCCGATCTTGTCCCGGAGGATCTGGGTGTAGAGCAGCTGCTTGGCGTACTCCCACTCGTAGAGCGCCTTGGCCTCGTCGAGCCCCTCGTAGCACTGGAGGCGCACCAGCTCGCGGCCGAGCGCGCGGCTCAGCGCCCGGGCGAGCTCGGTCTTGCCCACCCCGGCCGGCCCCTCGACGAGCACCGGCTTCTCCATCCGGGTGGCGAGGTAGGGGACGGTCGCGGCCTCGGGGTCGATCAGGTAGTCGGCGGCGTCGAGGCGGGCGACACAGTCGGCGACCGAGGTGAACTCCTCGTTCACGGCGGGCCGTCGACGTCGAGGCGCTGCTGCCGACGGCGCAGCACCAGCACCACGGCGACGAGGACGAGGAGAAGCTCGGCGACGACCGGGAACGGCCAGTGGAAGACCGCCCCGGCGAGCCGCGCCGGCCCCGACTGCTCGGGTTCGACGATCGGCTCGACCGCGATCGCCCTCGGAGTCGTGTGCGCCGAGGGCAGCGGCGCCGAGGTGGCGGGCGCGGTGCCCTTCTCACCGGTGACCGCCGCCGGCGGCGGCACGGTGTCGTCGACCTCGCTGTAGAGGGCGGCGCCGCCCTGGGGGGGGTCGACGGCGATCAGCAGCAGCGGCGGGTGCGCCGCGGCGACGGCGATCGAGGAGACCGAGCGCCGGTCGGCGGGAAGCCCCTTGTCGGCGGCGACGAAGGTGCCACCGCCGTCGGTGGAGCGGAGGATCGTCCCCCCGCTGCTGCCGCCGGCGTCGCTCCCCGCGTAGACGAGGTTGGGATCGAGCTGGCTGAAGCCGAGGTCGGTCACCGAGAGCTGCTCGGCGATCCCTGTGCTCGGGGTCCAGCTGGTGCCGCCGTCGATGCTGTGGTAGGTGCCCTTGTTCGTCGCCACCACCAGGGGTCGGAACTGGGCCGACTGCGGCAGGGGGCCGGCGGCGAGCGAGGACACCACCGCGGTGGCGGGGAGGCCCTGCTGGAGCGGCTCCCAGGTGGGGCCTGGGCCGGCGTTGCGGAAGAGGAAGCCGCTCCCGGAGCCGCCGTCAGTGCCCGCCACCAGGGTGAACTGGGGCGAGTTCGCGGCGACGGCGATGGCGCTGACGTCGTAGCCGTCGAGCCCCGCGGCCCGCCACGTGGCTCCGTCGACGCTCACCGCGACGCCGTTGCTCGTCCCCACCGCCAGCCCGCCGAGGCCGAAGGCGAGGGCGCGCACGTTGCGGTCGGGGAGCCCGGTCGACACCTCCCGCCAGGTGGTCCCGCCGTCGTCGCTGCGCGCGACCCCGCCGCCGGCGAGCCCGGCGTAGGCGGTGTGCGCCGGACGGACGTCGAAGCCGACGACCCAGGCGCGGACGCCGTGGACCGGGGTGGCGCGCCAGGTCTGTCCGCCGTCGGTGGTGCGGTACACACCGGCGTCGGTGGCGGCCAGGGCGGTGGCGGGGAGCGCGGGGTTGAAGGCCACCGACCAGATCCTCGCGCCGCCGAGCCCCGGGAGCACCCCCACCCTGCCCCAGTCGGCGGCGATCGCCGGTCGCGTGATCGGCGCCAGAGTGGCGAGGAGGGCGACGAGGACGGCGGCGGCCGCCCTGCGGGCAGCGGTGATCACCATGTCGAGGATAGCGGGTCGTCCGTTCGGACCGCCTATCGGGGGATGAGCGAGCTCATCACGATGGTGTGCTCGCGGTCCGGTCCCACCGACACTCCCTGCACCGGCGCGCCGCTCACCTCGCCGAGACGGGTGATGTACGCCCGCGCCGCATCCGGCAGGTCCTCCAGCCGGCGGCAGTCCCGGGTCGGGCTCTTCCAGCCGGGCATCTCCTCGTACACCGCCTCGCAGTGCTTGAGGTGGGAGATGGGTCGCCCTTGCTGACGTACTCGGTGCAGATCATGATCGGGTCGACACTGTCCAGAACGTCGAGCTTGGTGACGAAGATGGCGTCGATGCCGTTGGTGTTCACCGCGTAGCGTGCGACGGCGGCGTCGAACCAGCCCACCCGCCGCGCCCGCCCGGTGACGGTGCCGAACTCCGCGCCCACCTCGCGGATGCGGTCACCGAGACCGTCGTGGAGCTCGGTGGGGAAGGGCCCGTAGCCCACCCGGGTCGTGTACGCCTTGAACACCCCGATGGTGTTGGAGATCCGCGACGGCGGGATGCCGCTGCCGGTGCAGGCCCCGCCCGCGGTCGGCGCCGACGAGGTGACGTACGGATAGGTGCCGAGGTCGATGTCGAGCATCACCCCCTGGGCGCCCTCGAGGAGGATGCGCTCGCCCCGGGAGATCGCGCCCTGGACGATGGGGTAGATGTCGCGGATGTAGCGGTCGAGCAGCTCGCCGTAGTTGATGTACTCGTCGAGGATGGCCTGCTCGTCGAAGGGGTCGACACCGTAGAGCTTGGTGAGCGCCTCGTTCTTGAGCCGGAGCACGAAGCGCAGCTTCTTCTCCATGAACTTCGGCTTCTGCAGGTCGCCGATGCGGAAGCCGATCCGCCGCACCTTGTCCTCGTAGGTCGGGCCGATGCCGCGCGCGGTGGTCCCGAGGCGGTCGTCGCCGCGCTGCTGCTCGCCGAGCTTGTCGAAGGCGGGGTGGTAGGGCATCACCATGTGGGCGCGGTCGCTGATCACCAGGTTGTCGGTGCTGATCCCCTGCGCCCGGAGGGTGTCGAGCTCGGCGAGGAACGCCCCGGGATCGACCACCATGCCGTGGCCGATGACACAGGTGACACGCGGGTAGAGGATGCCGCTGGGGATGAGCTGGAAGCGGAACTCGCGGCCCTCGCTGACCACGGTGTGGCCGGCGTTGTTCCCGCCCTGCGAGCGCACCACCATGTCGACGCCGTCGGCGAGGAGGTCGATGACCTTCCCCTTCCCCTCGTCGCCCCACTGGCCGCCGACCAGGATCGTCACGCTCATGGCGGCCGGTAAGGCTACCGGAAGTGCGCCGCGAGCGGGCGCCGGACCGCTATACAGCGGGTGATGGAGCGTTCCCTCGACGGGTCGAGTGGGCCCGCGCGCCCCGATGGCGCGGCCTGGCACCCGCCGCTGCTGGCGCTGGTGGTCGCCGGCGCGGCGCTCGCCGCGGTGCTCCTCGGGCCCCGGGCCTTCGACACCGACCCGGTGGCGGTCGACCCCTTCGACGTGCGCCTCGCCGCGGTCGCCGTGGCGCTCGCGGCGGCCGGGCTCGCCTGGGGACGGCTCGCCGAGATCCGCGCCACCCTGCTCGCGGTGGCGGCGGTGGTGGCGCCCTGGTGCGCCTGGTCGGCGACCCCGCGGCTGCTCGACCGGCTCGCCGGCGGCCGGCTCTCCGAGAACCCCGAGCTGCTGATCGCCGGTGTCGTCTACCTCGCCCTGACCGCGGCGATCTGCCTGGTGGTGGTGCGCGGGTCGCCGGAGCGGTGGCGGCCGCGGCTGCGGCTGCTGGGCGTCCGGCCCGTCGCGCTCGCGATGGCGGTGCTCGGGTCGGCCGCGGTCGTGGGGATCGCCCTCGCCCTCCCCGCCGAACCGCTCGGACGCCTCGGCATTCCCGTGGTCGAGGTGCACCGCGACCTCCCCGTTCTCGGCCCGGCGCTCGCCCTCCAGGCGGCGGTCCAGGAGCTGCAGTTCCGGGGTCTGCTCCTCGGGGTCCTCGAGCGCTCGATGCGCCCCGCGGCGGCGAACGCCGCCCAGGCGCTCGCCTTCGGGCTCGCCCACATCGCGGTGATCTACGAGGGGCCGGCCTCGGGCCTGGTGCCGATCACCGTCGCCCTCGGGCTGGTGCTCGGCGCCCTGACCCGCTGGACCGGCTCGCTCTGGCCGGCGATCGCGATCCACGTCACCCTCGAGGTCGGCGTCGCCATCGCCATCATCCCCGGCCTCTATGGGCAGTGAGCGGGCACACCGCGGGGTGGCGGCCGCGGTGGCGGCGGCCGGGCTCGCGCTGCTCGGCGGCGGGTCCGGGGCGGCGGCCACCGCCGAGCCGTGGTGGGTGCCGCTCGGCCTGCGCGGCCAGGCGGTGACCGCGGTCGTGCCCGCCGGCCCCGGCCTGATCGTGGTCGCCGGCGGCAGGCAGCGCTGCGTGGCCCTGCCGGGTGGCCCGCGGGCGCCGGTGTGCGCCCGCATCCCCGGGCACCAGGGCGAGGGCGGCGGCCCGCGGTGGGCGCTTCGCGACGGGCGGGTGGTCGAGCAGGGGCCGGATGGGGGATCCCGGGTCGACCCCGGGAGCCCCGACCTCGGCGCCTCGGCGCGGCTCCTCGCCGCCCCCGCGGCGCTGCGCGGGGCGGTGGTGGCGGTCGCCGCCGACGGCACCGTGTGGAGGCGGGCCGAGACCGGGGGCTGGGGCCGCGCGCTGCTGCTCCTCCCCGCGGGGCTGCTCGCCGGGCCGCCCGCGGTCACCGGGGTGGCGGCGTTCGACGCAAGCCCGGTCACCACCGCGGTGTACCTCGCCACCGACGGGTACGCGGTGCTGGTCAGCACCGACGGCGGGGACGACTGGTTCCGGGCGGCGCCCGGGCTGCCCACGGGAGTCCTCGACATCGCCACGGACGGCGCGGCGCGAGCGGTCTACGCGGGGACCCGCGACGGGGTGTGGGTCCATCACCTCCAGGGCCTCCCGGCCCCGCCGGTGTACCCGCAGCAGGCGCTGCTCGCACGCTGGCTCGGAATCGCCGCCGTCGCCGTCGTGGCCACCCTCGCCGCGCTCGCGGCGCTCGCCCGGATCGGCCGGCGCCCCACCTGAACCTCGCAAACGAGACCAAAGCACCGAAAGGTTCGGCGCTTCGAGGCCGTTCATCGTGGTGGTGGATCCGGAGAGGAGCCCCCAGCACCTCGACCACCACGGCGTGCACCCACGATGAGACCACGGCTCGGCATCGTCCTCGGCGGAGCGGCCCTGAGCGGAATCGCCGCGGCCTTCCTCGCCTCCGGACAGCCCGGCCCGCCCACCGCGATCCAGCTGATCGCCCCGGCGAGCGTGACGGCCGGCGGCCTGCTCGGCGCCTCCGGCCACGCCGACGCGTCGCCAGGGCTGGCCCCCGGCTGGCTGCTGGTCCCGACCCTGCCCGGGCTCTCGGTCCCGTCCGCACCGTCCCAACAGCCCGCGTCGCCGGCCGCGGTGACGGCCCCGTCGGCCGGCGCGCCCGCCCCGACGCACGCGGCGACGCCGATCCCGGCGGTGCTCGCCTCCCTGCCGCTGCGGCTGCCGGTCGTCGACCAGGTCCTGCCCATCCTGCCGCTCCCGATCTCGCCGCCGCCGGTCCTGAACCACTCCGGCGGTCACCACCACGACGGCGGTCACCGGCGCGGATAGCAGGTCGGGGCGACCCGCAAGGTTCCGCCCCTGGTGGTCGTCTTTCAAGATGGCCACAGTTCCTCCAGCAGAGTGAGGACTGGTCACCCGCTGGGGAGACGGGGCCGGGCAGAGCGGCAGCCCGGCCCCGTTTTCTCGTCCGGGGGGACGGTTGCGCTAGCGTGGGCGACGACATGCCCAACCGCCTCGCCGGCGAGACCAGCCCCTACTTGCTCCAGCACCGCGACAACCCCGTCGACTGGTGGCCGTGGTGCGACGAGGCCTTCGAGGAGGCGCGGCGGCTCGACAAGCCGGTGCTGCTCAGCGTCGGCTACAGCGCCTGTCACTGGTGCCACGTGATGGCCCACGAGTCCTTCGAGAACCCCCAGATCGCGGCCGTCCAGAACGAGCTCTTCGTGAACATCAAGGTCGACCGCGAGGAGCGTCCGGACGTCGACGGCATCTACATGCAGGCGGTGGTCGCGCTCACCGGCCAGGGTGGATGGCCGATGACCGTCTTCCTCACCCCCGGCGGCGTGCCCTTCTTCGGCGGCACCTACTTCCCCCCCGACGACCGCATGCAGATGCGCGGCTTCCCGAGCATCCTGCGCGCCGTCGCCCAGGCCTACCGCGAGCAGCGCGAGGCCGTCGACCAGACCGGGCAGCAGCTCCGCCAGGCGCTGTCGCCGCCGCGCCTGCCCGAGGGCGAGCTGAGCGCGGCGCCGCTCGACGAGGCCTGCCGGAAGCTGGTCCAGGACACCGACCAGCGCTACGGCGGCTTCGGCGGGGCGCCGAAGTTCCCGCACCCGGCCGCCCTCGACCTGCTGCTGCGACGGTATCGGGCGACCGGGGACGCGGCGTCTACGACCAGGTCGGCGGCGGCTTCCACCGCTACGCCGTCGACGGACAGTGGGCCGTGCCCCACTTCGAGAAGATGCTCTACGACAACGCCCAGCTGGCTCCCGTGTACCTGCACGCCTGGCAGCTCAGCGGCGAGGAGCGCTGGCGGCGGACCGCCACCGACGTGCTCGACTACGCGCTGCGCGAGATGCGGCTGCCCGGCGGCGGCTTCGCCTCCTCGCAGGACGCCGACAGCGGCGGGGTCGAGGGCAGCTTCTTCGTCTGGACGCCGGAGCAGCTCCGTGAGGTGCTCGGCGACGAGGACGGCAGCCTGGCAGCCCGGCTCTTCGGCGTCGTCGGCGGTGGCAACTTCGAGCACGGCACGACGGTGCTCTCGCTGCCGTTCCCGCTCGAGCAGGTGGCGATCAGCCTCGACCTCGACGCCACCGCGATGCGCAGCCAGGTCGACGAGATCCGCTCCCGGCTGTACGTCGCACGCGAGCAGCGCGCGCACCCGGGGCGCGACGACAAGGTGGTCACCGCGTGGAACGGGCTGATGCTCCGTGCCCTCGCCGAGGTGGGGGGCGCCCTCGACCGGGCCGACTACGTCGACGCGGCGCGGGATCTCGCGGCCTTTCTGCTCACGGACCTGGTGCGCGACGGCGTGGTGCTGCGGACATGGAAGGACGGCGAGGCCAAGATCACCGGCTTCCTCGAGGACGTCGCGAGCCTCGCCGACGGGCTGCTCACCCTCTACGAGGTGACCGGCGAGCCGCGCTGGTACGAGGCGGCGCGGCGGCTGTGTGACGGCATGGTCGAGCGCTACTTCGAGCCCACCGCCGGCTTCTACGACACCGCGATCGACGGCGACCCGCTGCTGGTGCGACCGCGCACCCTCGACGACAACGCCGTTCCCGCCGGGCGCTCGACCGCGGCGCTCGCCCTGCTGCGGCTCTCGCTGCTCAGCGGTGAGGGACGCTGGCGCGAGGTCGCCGAGCGCACCGTCGCACCGCTGGCGAGCGCCATCGGCCGGGCGCCCGTCGGGCTCGGCAACCTCGCCTGGGCTCTGGATCTCGCCCTCGCCGACACCCGCGAGGTCGCGATCGCCGGCGACGCCGAGGCGGAGGACACCCGCACCATGGTGCGCGCCGTGCTCGACCGCTGGAACCCGTGGCGGGTGCTCGCATGGGGCGAGGCCGACGGCGTGCCGTTGCTCGACGGACGCCCCGCGGTCGGTGGCCACGCGACCGCGTACGTGTGTCGCGGCTTCGTGTGCGATGCGCCGACGAGCGCGGTGGCGGAGCTGCAGACGGCGTTGGAGGTGCGGCCGCCGAGCTGAGGCGGCGGCGTCGACCCCCGCCGCGGCTTCGCGCCCCTAGAACTGCCCGCACCCGGCTCCGTGCACCGCCGCCGTCAATTCCGGCAGGGGCTCGATCCGCGGCAGCACCCGCGCGTCCACCAGCGGCGCGAAGTCGCCCGTGGCCGGGTCCTGCGCGTAGTCCAACGCCGGCCCGTCCCGGAGCATCGACGCCAGCGCCGTGCAGAAGAGGTCGACGTCCGCCTCCGTGGTCGCGATGCTGAAGCTCGCCCGCACCGCCCCGGGGATGCTCGCCCGCTCCCCCCGCCGCAGCGCGTCGCGGATGTGGTGGGCCTCCGCGTCCGAGATGCCGAGCAGGTGGGTGATGTACGGATGCGCGCAGAAGCAGCCGTGCCGCACCCCGATGGCGTGCTCCGCGCTCAGCACCGCGGCGGCCAGGGCGTGGTGCATGCGCGGCAGGGTCAGCGTGACCACCCCGACCCGGTCGACCCCGGGGCCGTCCGGCCACAGCTGATGCCGGACGAGCCCGGGCAGCTCACTCAGCCCCGAGCACGCCCGGTCGAGAAGCGCACGCTCGTGCTGGGCGACCCGCTCCATCCCCACCTCCTCGAGCGTCGCGGCGGCGGCGGCGAGCGCGACCGCCCCGATGACGTTCGGAGATCCGGCCTCGAGCCGGTCGGGGAGCGCCGTCCAGAGCACCCCGTCGAGGGTGACGAAGTCGACCGCCCCGCCCCCGGCGAGCAGCGGCTCGCAGCTCGAGAGCAGCTCCGTCGACGCCACCAGGGCGCCCGTCCCGAAGGGGGCATGATGCGCCGGTGCGGCGCCAGCTGGGCGGCGTCGACGGCGATGAGCGCCCCGTGCTCGTGGGCGATGCGGGCCAGCTCGGCGACCGGCAGCACCTCCCCGGTGACGTTGCTCGCGCCGGTGACCGCGAGCACCGCGACCGGCCGTGCGGGGTCGCGCAGCGCTGCGGTGACGGACTCGAGGAGCGCCTCGGGTGACGGCGGCGCCGGCAGCGTCACCACCGGAGCCACCCGCCGCCAGGGGAGCAGGTTGGCGTGGTGCTCGACCATGGTGGTGAGCACCACCTGTCCCTCGGGGATGCGCAGGCAGTGGGCGAGGTGGTTGATCGCGTCCGTCGTGTTGCGGACGAAGATGACCGAATCCGTCGGCCGGGCGCCGACGAAGCGGCCGACGGTCTCGCGCGCCGCCTCGTAGAGGCGGGTGGAGACCTGGGAGGTGAACCCGGCGCCGCGGTGGACGCTGGAGTACCAGGGCAGGGCCCGCTCGACCGCCTCGAGCACCGGGCGCATCGCCGGGGTGCTCGCGGCGGCGTCGAGGTTGACGTAGCGGCGCCGCCCGCCGGTGGCGAGGGGCACCTCGAGGTCGGCGCCGACCAGGTTGGGCAGGGGGGGCGGGGCGGCCATGTCGCGGTCAGCGTACCGCGACCGCGCCATCCGCCCCGCCCCGGCCCTCCCCCGATCGAGGGGCCTACCCCCTCGAGTGGTGCTTCGAGCTCGTGTGCGAGCTGGTGTGGTGGTGGGTGGTGGTGCCGGCGCTCATCGCCGTGCGCTGGGACTTGCTCAGGTGCCCGCCGCAGGTGACGTTGCCCGAATCGCCGCTCGTGGTCACGCCGCTGCTGCCGCTGATCCCGGAGCCGGTGCTGGTGCTGCTCGAGCTGCCGCCGGCGGCGTTGCCGAGCGCGCCCACGAGCAGCTGGTCGAGCAGGCCGAGGCTGTTGCCGACCTGGTTCTGCCCGCCGAGGGCACCGTTGATGGAGTTGGAGCCGCCGCCGCTGCCGCCGCAGCCCGCGCCGGTCCCGCCCGACGAGGCATGCCCCACGACGGAGAGCGCGGAGGCGCTCAGAGTGGCCGCGGCCGCGAGCGCCGCGAGGTGCCGCATACGCATGATTGGTGTTCCCCTCCCTACCCAGTGATCGCCGGGCCACGCGGCCGTGCATCCTGTCCGACGATCGGGACCCCCGATTGTTTGCACGTCTTGGTGCGTTCGTCCCGGGGATCAGCCTGCCGCGGCCACCCTCCCCGCCCGGATGACCGTCCGCACCGGGTTGGCGCCAAGGTGGTAGCCGAGGTCGAGCCAGTGGGGGGTGTCGAGGATCGCGAGGTCGCAGCGCCTCCCCGGACGCAGCACGCCCCGGTCGGTGAGCCCCAGGGCCGCCGCCCCGCCGGCGGTGGCGGCGACCACCGCCTCGGCCGGGGTGAGGCCGCCGAGCGCCACCGCGAGGGCCACCATCAGGGGCATCGACTCGCTGTAGCAGGTGCCGGGGTTGCAGTCGGTCGCCACCGCCACCCGCGCGCCCGCCTCGAGCAGCCGCCGGCCCGGGGGCGGGGGGCCGCCGAGCACCAGCGACGCCCCGGGGAGGATGACCCCGACCACCCCGGCGGCGGCGAGGGCGGCGAGGTCGTCGTCGCCGGCGTGCTCGAGGTGGTCGGCGCTCACCGCGCCGAGGCGGGCGGCGAGCCGCGCCCCCCCGCCGCGGCTGCGCTGGTCGGCGTGGAGCTTGCCGCCGAGCCCGACGCGCCGCCCCGCCTCGAGCAGCCGGGCGCACTCCTCCACCGTGTAGGCGCCCTGCTCGCAGAAGGCGTCGACGAAGCGGGCGAGCCGGGCGGCGCGCTCCACCCCGCGGGTGCACGCCCGCTCGACGAAGCCGGCGCGGTCGCCCTCGGGAAGGGCGTGGAGGGGGAGGTAGGTGGTGAGCACCTCGGGGAGCTCCGGGTCCTGCCCGAGGGCCAGCGCGGCGGCGAGCTGGCGGAGCTCGGCCTGATCCTCGAGCCCGTAGCCGCTCTTCACCTCGACGGTGGTGGTGCCGGAGCGGAGCATCCGCCGCGCCCGGGGCCGCGCCGCCGCCACCAGCTCCTCGAGCTCGCCCGCACGGGTGGCGGCCACCGTGGCCCGGATCCCGCCGCCGGCGTCGGCGATCTCCTCGTAGCTCCGCCCCGCGGCACGGGCTGCGTACTCGTCAGAACGCTCCCCGAGCCAGACGAGGTGGCTGTGGGCGTCCACGAACCCGGGCACGACCGCGTTGCCCGCGGCGTCGACGACCACCGCGTCGGCGGCGAGCGGATGGGCGGCGACCTCGCCCTCCGTCCCCACCGCGCAGATCTCCCAGTCTCGCGCGGCGACCGCCCCGCCCTCGACCACCCCGGGCGCCGCGCCGCGCTCCGGGTCGCAGGTGACGAGCCGCCCGACGTTGCGCACCAGCAGGGTGGCGGCGGGCTCGGTCACGCTCCGAGCGCCGCGGCCACGCCGCGCCGCCGCTGCACCAGCCCGGCGCAGAAGGCGAGGAACACCGAGCCCATGCAGCGCACCGTGGCGCCCGCGATGTCGGCGGCGGCGTCCACCTCGGTGAGGTCGACGCCGCGGACCCGGGGATCGGCGCCGAGCAGGTGGGCGGCCTCCTGGAGCTGGGCGGGGTCGAGCCCGCCGGGCATGCTCGCCGGGCACGCGGGCGCGAAGGCACGGTCGAGCACGTCCATGTCGATGTCCACGTAGAGCCGCCGCACCCCCTGGCGATCGAGGACGTCGAGCACCTCGTCGAGCACCCTCGGCATCCCCGACGAGCGCACCTCGGCGGCCCGGCGGACGTGCACCCCGCGATCCCGCGCCCAGCGCGCGTGCCCGGCGGCGTTGGCGAAGCCGTGGATGCCGATCTGCGCCACCCGCTCGCCGGGGAGACCGAGCTCGATGAGGTCGCGCACCGGGGTCCCGTTGCGGGGTCCGTCCACCGGTGGGCGCACGTCGTGATGGGCGTCGAAGGTGAGCAGTCCCCAGTCCTCGACGAGGTCGCCGCCGGCGAGGCCGCACATCGCCGGGCGGGTGACCGAGTTGTCGCCGCCGATGACCACGACAACGGGGGCGCGGGCGCCGGCCCCGGCGACCGCGGCCTGCACTCTCGCGTGCGCCGCGGAGGCGTCGTCGTCGCCCGCGTCCCCCTCCACGTCGCCGAGGTCGAGCACGGCGAGCTCGTCGAGGTCGACGGCGTGGTCGCCGTCGAAGGTGCTGAAGCGGGTGAGACCCGCGCGGAAGGCGGCGGGGGTGAGCTGCGCCCGCGACCGGCTGATCGACGCCCGCGCCACGGGCGCGCCCAGCACCGCGAGCGCAACCCCGTCACCCGACCGGGCGCCGCCGTGCTCCAGCCACTCCCGCGCGTTCACCCGTCTCCCTCCTCCGAGGCGGGCATGGGGATGCGCACCCCGTGCTCCGCCGCCGCCGCCCGTGCCTCCGCGTACCCGGCGTCGGCGTGGCGCATCACCGCGGTGCCGGGATCGTTGGTCAGCACCAGCTCGCATCGCCGCGCGCCGAGCGCGGTGCCGTCGGCGACGATCTGGGCGCCGGCGTGGATGGAGCGGCCGATCCCGACTCCGCCGCCGTGGTGCACCGCCACCCAGGTCGCCCCCGAGGCGCAGGCGAGGAGCCCGTTCAGCACCGGCCAGTCGGCGATCGCGTCGCTGCCGTCCCGCATCGCCTCGGTCTCGCGGAAGGGCGACGCGACGCTGCCGCCGTCGAGGTGGTCGCGGCCGATGACGATCGGCGCCGCGACCTCGCCGCGGGCGACGAGCTCGTTGAAGCGCAGCCCGGCGAGGTGGCGCTCGCCCGCGCCGAGCCAGCAGATCCGTGCCGGCAGCCCCTGGAACGGCACCCGCTCGCGGGCGAGGCGCAGCCAGCGGTGGAGGCGGTCGTCGTCGGGGAAGAGCTCGGCCACGGCCCGGTCGGTGGCGGCGATGTCCGCGGGGTCGCCGCTCAGGGCCACCCAGCGGAAGGGGCCCCGCCCGCGGCAGAAGAGCGGCCGGAGGTAGGCGGGGACGAAGCCCGGATAGGAGAAGGCCTGGGCGAAGCCGCCCCGCCGCGCCTCGTCGCGCAGCGAGTTGCCGTAGTCGAACACCTCGGCGCCGCGGCGCTGGTAGGCGACCATCGCCGCGCAGTGGACCGCCATCGACTCGCGCGCACGGTCGACGTAGCCGGTGGGGTCGGCGGCGCGCAGCGCGGCCGCCTCCTCGACGCTCAGCCCCGCCGGGACGTACCCGCCGAGGGGGTCGTGGGCGCTCGTCTGATCGGTGACCACGTCCGCGGCGAGCCCGAGCGCGAGCAGCTCCGGCAGCGCCTCGGCGGCGTTCGCGGCGAGCCCCACGGAGAGCGCACGGCCCTCCTCGCGGGCGGTGTCGCAGCGGCGCACCGCGTCGTCGAGCGAGTCCGCCACCTCGTCGAGGTAGCCGATGGCGCGGCGGCGCTCCACCCGCTGGGGGTCGACGTCGAGGCAGAGGGCGACGCCGCCGTTCATCGTCACCGCCAGAGGCTGGGCTCCGCCCATCCCGCCCAGGCCGGAGGTGAGCACCAGCCGGCCGGCGAGGCTGCCGTCGAAGCGCTGCTCGGCGATCGCCGCGAAGGTCTCGTAGGTGCCCTGGAGGATCCCCTGGGTCCCGATGTAGATCCACGACCCAGCGGTCATCTGGCCGTACATGGTCAGCCCGGCCGCCTCGAGCCGCCAGAACTCCTCCCAGGTGGCCCAGGCGGGGACGAGCAGCGAGTTCGCGATGAGCACCCGCGGCGCCATCTCGTGGGTGCGGGTGACGCCGACCGGCTTGCCCGACTGCACCAGCAGGGTCTCGTCCTCGCGGAGGTCGCGCAGGCAGCCGACGATGGCGTCGAAGCAGTCCCAGGAGCGCGCCGCCCGGCCGGTGCCCCCGTAGACGACGAGCCGGTCCGGGTCCTCCGCCACCTCGGGGTCGAGGTTGTTCATCAGGCAGCGGAGCGCCGCCTCGGTCTGCCACGAGCGGCAGCTCAGCGCCGTGCCCCGCGGGGCGCGCACCGGCCGGGGTCCCGCGGCGCTCACGAGAGCGCCCGCCCGCAGGCGCTCTCCACCGCGGTCCGCCAGCCGCCCTCGGCGAGCCAGCCCTCGGCTGCGGCGAGGTCGCCGGCGAGGGGACGGTCGGCCTCGAGCCGCGGCACCCGCCGGCGCAGCGAGGCGAGGAGCGCCGCGGTCCCCGGCCCGGGCCGCTGCGGACGGCGCAGCTCCAGCGCCTGGGCGGCGGCGACCGTCTCCACGGCGAGCACCCGGCGGAGGTCGTCCACGCAGCGGCGGGTGCGCAGCGCCGCGGTCCATCCCATGGAGACGTGGTCCTCCTGGCCGGCGCTCACCGGCACGCTCTGGTTGGCGATCGGGGCGGCGGCGGCGCGGAGCGCGGTGACGCAGCCCGCGGCGGTGTACTGGGCGATCATCAGCCCGCTGTTCACCCCCGGGTCGGCGCTCAGGAAGGCGGGCAGCCCGCGGGACCGTGCCGGGTCGAGGAGGCGGTCGACCCGCCGCTCGCTGATGGCGGCGAGGTCGGCGCAGAGCGAGGCGAGCATGTCGGCGGCGTAGGCGAGCCCCTGGCCGTGGAAGTTCCCGGAGCTCACCACCTCGCCGCGGTCGACGAGCACCAGCGGGTTGTCGACGACCGCGGCGAGCTCGCGCTCGACGGTGGTGCGGGCGACGGCGCAGAGGTCGCGGGCGGCGCCGTGCACCTGGGGCGCGCAGCGCAGCGAGTAGGCGTCCTGCACGGCGTGGTGGGAGGCGCGGTGCGACGCCACCAGCGGGCTGCCGGAGAGGAGCAGCCGCAGGTTGGCGGCGGACGCCTGCTGGCCCGGCGCCGGGCGCAGCGCCACCACCTCCTCGTCGTACGCGCTCTCGGTGGCGAGCAGGGCCTCGACGCTCATGGCGCAGGCGCAGTCGGCGGCGACGAGCAGCACCTCGACGTCGGCGACGGCCATCGCGAGGGTGGCGGCCATCGCGTCGGTGCCGTTGATCAGCGCCAGCCCCTCCTTCGGCTCGACGGTCACCGCCTCGAGCCCCGCGGCGGCGAGCGCCGGCGCCGCCGGCTCGGCCGCCCCGCCGGGACCGGCGACCCAGCCCTCGCCGAGCAGGCAGAGGGCGGCGTGGGCGAGCGGGGCGAGGTCGAGGCGCCGAGCGAGCCCAGCTCGGGGACGTGGGGGACCACCCCCGCGTTGAGCAGCGCGACCATCGCCTCGACGAGCGCCGGCCGCACCCCGGAGTAGCCGGCGCAGAGGGTGCGGGCGCGGAGGAGGAGCATGCCCCGCACCACCTCGGCGTCGAGCGGCGGCCCCATCCCCGCCGCGTGGCTGCGCACCACCGCCGCCTGGAGGGTGGAGCGGTGCTCGCGCCCGATCGCCCTGTCCGCGAGGGCCCCGAAGCCGGTGGTGACCCCGTAGACGACACGGTCGCGGCGGTCGAGGTCGTCGACGACCGCCCGGGACGCGGCCATCCGCTGCCGCGCCGTCTCCCCCACCTCCACCCGCACCCCGCCGCGGGCGACGGCGAGGACCTGCTCGACGGAGAGCGGCGACCCGTCGAGAACGATCATCCCGCGGAGGGTAGCGCCGGCGCTGCGCTATCGTGGATCCCTCGCACCCGCACCCCTGAGGTCGCCCCGATGCGC
>VBHE01000141.1:0-403 GCA_005889515.1 Chloroflexota bacterium
AGCCACGGTGATCTGCTCCGAGGACCGTCCCGCACGGGCGACGATCACGTGGTCGCCGGGCCGGCGGCTGAGGTGGAGGACGCCGAGGATCCGGCCGCCGGAGTCGGTGAGCCCGAGCGCGGGAGTCACCGACGCGTCGGCCGCGGGGACGCGCACGAACGCGAGGTCGACCGCGGCCCCGGCGAGCGGCGCGCCGCCGTCGGTGAGGGTGACCGTGAAGGGCACGTCGTGACCCGGCAGCCCGCTGCTCTGCGCCGGGTGCAGGGCGAGCTCGGGGTGTGGCTGAGGCGGCGGCGTGGACGGGGCCGGTGGCGGGGTCGGAGGGATGTGCGGCGCCTCGGAGGCGGGCCCGGGGTGCAGCCCTGCGGAGCGCGCGGGCGGCGGGTCGACGGCGAGGCGGCCG
>VBHE01000141.1:422-9912 GCA_005889515.1 Chloroflexota bacterium
GGCTCCGGGGTGATCTCCACGGCACGGTCGAACCAGGTGCTCGGCACCGGCCGTCCACCGAGCCGGGCGGCGCCACCGCTGCCGAATCCCGAGCCCGCGAGACGCACGCTCTCGCCGGATGCGGCGTGGGCCACCGAGAGCCGGCCGGCGACCATCGCGCTGTCGAGCCGGCCCGCGGGCAGGGACCAGCGCGCCGTGGCGTCGCGCTCGGTGTCGATGTACACAGACAGCCGCAGGGTCAGCGGGCCCTGGCAGAACTGGTCCGGCGCGATCAGCGTGACCGCTGTGTCGGCGTGGTCGGTGGCGGTCAGGTCCTGGCCGCAGGCGGTGGCGTCGACGCCGGCGAGATGGCCGCCGAGGTCGAGGCCGGAGCCGGTCACCGAGACGAGGCCACCCTCCGCGACGGTGAAGCTCGACGGCGGCGCCGTGGGTGCGGCGAGCAGGAGGTGATCGTCGTCGCTCGGCGTGGGCGCTGGGCAACTGTGACAGCCCGCGTCGTGGGCGGTGACCTGCACGCCCCCGGTGGCGCCGGTGGCCTCGACGATCAGCGACTCGTCGGTGGCGCCGCCGACGAGCGCCACCGGGTGGCCGCCGACGGTGACCACCGGCGGCGCGGAGGCGGCGCCGCCGCAGGTGAACCCGGAGCCGCTGAGGGTCACGGCGTCGCCGCGGTGGGCGACGGCGGGGCTCACCGCGGCGACGGTCACCGTGCAGGACGTCGGCGGGGCCGGCTGCGCCCCGGCGGTGACCAGCCCTCCCCCGGCGCACGCGGCGCCGGCGCCCGCGGCGAGCGCGAGGCGCCGCCGCGACCTCATGCGCTCGCCACCGGGGTGGCCTCGAGAACGAGCCGCTCGTGGGCGAGGGCGCCCTGCCACAGCGGCCAGCAGGTGACGAGCAGCAGGGTCTCGCCGTCGCGGCTGCGGTCGATGTAGCCGCGGTCGTCTCCGTCGACGACTGAGCGGGAGTCGATGCGGTAGACGTAGCTGCCGTAGCCGGTGTCGACGCGCACCCGGTCGCCCGGGTGCAGGTCGCCCCAGCTCAGCGAGAAGCCGTTGTGGTTGCCGACGAGGACGATGCCGCCCTCGCCGGGATACGCGGTGTGGTGGTCGTGTCCGGGGCCGCTGCTGAGAATGCCGCCGTCGATCCCCTCGGTGACGACCGCCTCGAAGTGGATCGACGGCATGGCGAGCTTGAAGATCGGCCTGCCGTCGGCGAGGTGGGGATGGCGGACCGGGATCGTGGCGGTCGCCACGAGCCCGGTCGCGGGGATGCTCTGGGGCGGGTGCAGCCGGTCCCAGTCGGCGAGGAGGCGGTGCTGCGCATACCCCTCGTACGCGACCAGGGTGAGCACGTAGCCGGTGACGAGCCGGCCGAGCCCCATCAGGACCCAGCTGCCGCGACGGACCCAGCGGTGGAGGGGACGGGTCGCCATGAGCGCCTCCTGGTGGGGGAGGAGGGAGGGCGGCGAGGCGGCCGCCCTCCCCGGGGTCACGGGCTGGTGCGGCGAGCCGCGAGGCGAGGCACCAGCTGCAGGGAGAGCGCGACCAGCGCGAGCCCCGCCGCGACGCCGAGAGGCGCCGGGCTGGCGAACATCCCGGTGGACGGCGAGATCGGTCCCTGCGCGGCGGTGAGCACCGCCGGTGCGGCGGTCGCCGCGACCGCTGTGGCGGGCGCCGAGGCGATCTGCGCCGCCGAGCTCGCGAGGGTCACCGAGACGATCGGCTTCCCCGCGGCGGCGGTGCCGAGCGATCCGCCGAGGAGGTCGCCGAGCGGCCCCGAGCCGTCGCCGACGAGACGGACGTCGAGCCCGGTCACCGATACCGCGCGGTGCAGTGGCGTGTCGAAGCCGACGCTGGGCACGCCCCGGCTGATCTGCAGGGCGAGGCCGGTGCCCGGGAGGTGCACGTCCCTCTCGGTCCCCGGTGCGATCCCCAGGGCGTCACCGGGACCGGCGACGGGGACCCCGAGGACGTCCACCTCGGCAAAGCCGGCGCTGCCATGCGGGCTCGCTGCGCCGCCGCCCAGCGCCGCCTGGGCGCTCGAGTTCACGCCCTTGATGTCCAGAAGTGGCAGGTCGGCGAGACTGCCGAGCCGCTGGGTGAGACCGGCCGCCGCGTCGACGGGCAGGTTGCTCGCGATCCCGCGGAGCAGTGACGCGCCCTGCGGCAGCACCTGCAGGTCGCCGACCCGGGTGCTCGCCAGCGCCTGCTCGGCGCCGGCGCCCGCAGGCTGCACCGTGGCGGTCGAGGCGACATCGGTGGCCCGCACGAGCGAATTGAGACCGATCCCCCCGCCGAGCAGGGCGCCGACCAGGCCGTCGGGCCCGAGCAACGGGCTCAGCTGGGTGAGGTTCGCGATCAGCCCGGTGGGCAGCCCGGCCGGCTGGCCGAGCAGGCCGGTCACGATCCCGGGGAGGCCGCTCAGCGCGCCCAGCTCCCCGGAGGTCGGCAGCGCCAGCTTCGGGGTGAGGTCGAGGGTGCTGATCTCGTTGTCGGCCGAGCTCTGCGCTGCGTCGATGTGGTTCACGGTGGCGAGCGAGCTGTTCACGGCGCGGGCGTGGAAGGGCGCGAGCCTCAGCTGCAGCGGCGCGCCTGCGGGGAGGTTGATGTCCGCAAGGCTGGCGTCCGCGACCGGGGTGTCGGGGAATCCGGGCACGTGGTAGCGCGCGCGCACGGTCTCGGCGAGCCTGGGGGCGAGGCCGTGGAGCACCGCGGCAGGCGTGCCGTCGGCGCTGATGCCGCCGAGCAGCGTCTGCAGCTGGGTCAGGCCCGACAGGAGACCGCCGAGCTGGGGCGGCAGGGCGGCGCCGAGCGGGCTCGAGCCGAGCAGCCCGGAGAGCAGGCTCCCTCCCGAGGCGATCGCCCCGGGGCCCAGCATCCCGTCGGTGGGGAGCTGCAGGGTGTGCAGCGTCGACAGCACGCCGTCGAGCGCTCCCTGCAACGAGGTGAGCTGATCGTTGAGCGGCGACAGGTCGAGGTCGAGCGCGGTCGACTCCGCATGACCCTGCTGCAGGTCGGCGGTGGGAGCGACCAGCTGCCCCGCCGCCTGCGCGCCGGCGAGGCGCACCACGAGGTCGGTGCCCTCGCGCGCCCCGGCGAGCGCGTGGTGGAGCACGCCGTTGACCGCGGGGAGCGCGGTGAGCAGCGCCGACGGCGCGAGTGACACCTGCACCGCCGACGCCTGGGCGTCCCCGGTGGGCAGGTTGGGCGCCGGTTCGGCAGCGGCCGCCAGCGGCGCGGTGACGAGACCCGCGGTGGCGATCAGCCGCGCGGCGCCGAGCAGAACGGTTCTGTTCACGCTGGTGATTCCTCCTGCGAATGGCTGGGGGACGCGAAGCAAACCGCGACTCGGGGAGTCCCGGCAACGGCCATCCGTCCCGGTGCGCATGGGGGTCATCCGCATCCCCGACGGGTGCACCGCCGTCCGGTGTGGCGTGTACGTCTGCGCCTTGTGGCATCTGCGGCGCTGCGCTCTGCTTGCGTCCCGCGTTTCCGCCACACCGCGAGGTAACGCTGCGTCGAGGTCTGGGTCTCCCCGCCACGCTGCCCCTACTGCTGCTGCTCGTTCCCTCGACCCTGTCGCCCCTGACCGCGTCCCCGGTCTCGGCGTCCGGCAACGGTGTGCTCACCAGCGACGACCGCACTCTTCGCGCCGGGGTCGGCACCTACACCGACTGCTCGGGGCGCACCCCTCTGCAGAGCGGAGAGGCCGCCATCGACACCTGCATCCACGGGCGTCGCTACTTCCTCGGGCACAACGCCGGGGTGTTCACCCCGCTGTTGCACATGCAGCCTGGCGACCACCTGGAGTGGACCGACGGGCACAGTGCGCATCACCGGCTGCGGATCGTCGCGGTCCGCGACTGGACGCCCTCCAACGGCGCCCCTCCGGTGGTCGAGCCCGATGTGGTCGCGCAGTTCCAGACCTGCGTCCGGGAGGATGGTTCGCTCGAGCGCATCCTCGACACCGTGGAGGAGTGAGTGTGACCATCCCGGTGGTATGCTGCCCCGGGAACGCGAACGCTCGTTCGCGCCATGGTGTCGGGAGGACGGGCGATGCCGCCTGCTCGGGTGTCGCTCTACGAGGACCCCCGTGGCGAGCTGATCCTCCACCGCGCCGGGAGCCCCTACGTCTACGTCGTCGCCGACGCCGGTGCGGGCCGCTTCGCCGACCACGCCGGGGAGCTCGCCGCCGGCGAGCCCGACCGATGGGACGGCGACGTGATGGTGGTGTCGGCGCTCGCCGCCGACCGCTGGTCGGAGATGACCGGTCAGCTGATCGCCTGGTGGGAGGACGGTTGGGTGACCGGCTACGTCCAGAGCGGTGACCTCGTCCTCGAGGCCAGCGACCGCGCCCAGCGCTACGTGGGCGCTCCCGGACCGAGAGCCCGCTAGGACGGCTGCTCGGCCTCGAGCTCGGCGCGCGCCTCGGCGAGCGCACGGCGCTCCTCCTCGCTCGGCCGCGGGTACTGAGGGTCGATGTCCATGAGGGTGTCGACGATCAGCGCGGAGACGACGAGGCGGCTGTACCACTTGTGATCCGCGGGCACCACGTGCCAGGGCGCCCAGCGCGTGCTCGTGTGGCTGAGCACCTCCGAGTACGCGTGCATGTAGTCGTTCCAGCATCGTCGCTCGCGGACGTCGGCGGCCGAGAACTTCCAGTTCTTGTCAGGGTCGTCGATGCGCTCGAGGAACCGCCGGCGCTGCTCCTCGGCAGAGATGTGGAGGAAGACCTTGACGACCCTCGTCCCGTTGCGGACGAGGTGCCGCTCCCACGCATTGATCTCCTCGAACCGGTGCCTCCAGACGTCCGGGTCGCGCATCTCCGCGGGCAGCCGCTGGCGTTCGAGGAGCTCGGGATGGACTCGCACCACCAGCACCTCCTCGTAGTGGGAGCGGTTGAAGATGCCGATCACCCCGCGCTCGGGGATGCGCACCGAGTACCGCCACAGATACGTGTGCATCAGCTCCTCGACCGACGGCACCTTGAAGCTGTGCACGCGCACGAAGGCCGGGTTCGTCCCGCGCATCACGTGCTTGACGGTGCTGTCCTTCCCCGCCGCGTCGAGCGCCTGGAGGACGAGGAGCACACCGTGGGTGGCCTGCGCGGCGAGCCGGTCCTGGTATCGGGCGAGGAGCTCGAGACCGCGCTCGAGGTGGGGCTCCGCCTCGGCGCGGCCGGCGATGCCGCCGGTGTCCCCGGGGTCGAAGTCGGCGGGCAGCGTCACCTTCCGTCCGGGCTCGACTCGCACCCGCCGGATCAGCCGGCTCAGCTGGGCGCGCTCGTCGTCCGGCATCCCGCCCAGCGTAGCCGCCGCGGCGTCGGGTTCACAGGCCCGGCTCAGGGACCGATGACGGTGATCCGCACCGTGGGGCGGCGGTCGGCGACCTCCGCCCGCTCGGCGGCCTCGAGGCGATCGACGAGCCGGAGCACGACCTCGATCGCCTCGTAGGAGAGCCCGAGATCACGGCGCAGCCGCCGGATCCGGCGCACGCGGCGGAGGTCGGCCTCGGTCGGGCCCGCCCCGGCGAGCGCCAGCAGCCCGCTCGACGCGTAGGTCTCGAGCTCGCGGCGGCTCACGCCGCGGGCCGTGCGCACCTCACCGCGTGGCATGGCCTGCCTCCCTGCTCTCGCGCAGCGCCTCGGCGAGCGTGCGCACCTCCGGCGTCAGCGGCAGCGGGAGCCGGACGTCGACCTCGGCGATGAGATCACCACTGCCGCCGCCCTTGAGATGGGGCATCCCCAGCCCCCGCATCCGCAGCCGGGCGCCGTTCTGGGTGCCCTCGGGAACCCGCAGGCGTGCCCTCGTCCCCTTCGCGGTCGGGACGTCGACCTCGCCGCCGAGCAGCGCCGTGTCGAGCGGCACCTGGACGCGCGCGTGGAGGGTGTCGCCCTCGCGGCGGAGGACGGCGTGGGGGAGGATGCCGACCCGGACGTAGATGTCGCCGGCGGCGCCGCCGTTCCCTCCCGGGCCACCCTGGCCCGCGGCGCGCACCCGCGCACCGTCGGCGATGCCCGCGGGGATGCGGATCTGAACCCGCCGCGTACCGGTCTCGGTGGCGATCTCCAGGGTGCGGGTCGTGCCCGCGTACGCCTCCTCGAGGGTGATGACGGTCTCCGCCTCGAGGTCCGCGCCGCGCCGTGGGCGCGGAGCGCGGGCCCCCGCCGCGCGGCCCCGGAACATCTCGTTGAAGAAGTCGGAGAAGGGCTCGCGGTCGCCGAAGAGGTCCTCGAGGTCCTCCTCGGACATCGTCCGGTACTCGAACTGGGGGTCGCCCTGGCCCTGTACACCGGACTGCGATCCGAAGGGACCGGGGCCGGGGGGCGCGCCGGGGCGGCCCGCCTTCTCCCAGGCGTCGACCTCCTCCCAGCGCTCGCCGTAGGTGTCGTACTTGCGGCGCTTCTCGGGATCGCTGAGGACCTCGTTGGCCTCGTTGACCTCCTTGAACCTGGCCTCGGCCGCGGCGTCTCCCGGGTTCACGTCGGGATGGTGCTTGCGCGCCAGCTTGCGGAAGGCGGTCTTGATCTCCTTCTCGCTCGCGGTCTTCGGGACGCCGAGCGTCGCGTAGTAGTCCCTGAACGTCGTCGCCATCGCAGTGAGGAGGTACCACCCCACCCCGTCCACCAAACCCGGCACCGCGTCAATGTGGTGGAGATCCGGGTGGAGCCGCCGCCGCGCCGAGCCGGCGTTTCAGACAGAACCGGCCGGATCAGGGCTCCGAGACGCGGATCGCCTCGATGGCGGCGGACGCAGCCGCGTTCGCCGCCTCGTCCGCCTCCGCGGCAAAGCGATCGGCCTCGTTGACGGTGCGGGCGGCCAGCGCCCGGTCGGCCGCCAGCTCGGCGTCGGCGGCGGCGCGGGCCGCGATCCAGGCGGCGCGATCCGCGGCGTCGGCGGCGTCGATCAGCTCCGGTTCGTCCTTGCCCGTGGCGGCGGCGGCGGCGTGGTCGGCGCTCTCACCGGCGACCTGCGCCGCGGTCGACGCCTCCTCTGCCGCCTGCATGGCGTGCGCTGCGGCCTCGCCGACCGGCACGGATCCACCGTTGTGCGTGGCGTCCATCCCACCGCACCTCGTTCATGTTGAATGTTGTATCAGATGATATCACAGTTATATTGTTTTAGCTATCGATTTTTTCAGGATGGGTCCGGCGCAGGATCGCCCGCGGCGCCTCGGCCGGGCGGAAGCGCTCCAGGCCCCCGGGCTCGGCGAGTGTGCGGCGCACCTCGGCGGAGTCCCGGAGAAGGGCGTCGACGTCGAGGCCGAGGCACCGCGGGCGGAAGCGGTCGAGGTGCGCCATACCGCGGTCGAGGAGATTGAGGGCGCCGCGCAGGTTGCCCCTCGAGGCGTGGTGGAGCCCGACCCCCACCTGGAGCAGGCCCTGGTAGAGGCGGCGGACCTCGCCCGGCTCGGCCCGCCAGGCGTCCTCGAGCACCTCGTGGGCCTCGAACCAGCGGCCTGCGTTGAAGAGCCGGACCCCCTCGACGAGCAGGGGAGGGGGAGGCCCGGCGGCGCACTCGGTCATCCCCGGCCCGCGCCGCGCTCCCAGGCGAGGCCGGCGGCGAGGACGATCTCGTCGTGCGGAGCGATGAGCTGGAGGTTGCCGATGGCGAGCCCGGCCCAGCCGATCAGGTTCACCCAGCGCAGCCAGGCGCTGAAGGGGATGCGCACCTCGAGCTCGTCGCAGTCCTCCGGCGGCAGGTCGATCACGTAGCAGGGGCTGACGAGGAGGTCGACCTCGGGGCGGTGGCGGCGCCACTCCTCGAGGGCGCGGTAGGCGGCGGCGACGACCTCGGCGTCGTAGCGCTGGGCGAGCTCGAGCTTGTGCCGGATGTTGTCGCCGTACTCGTCCGCCCGCGACGGGAAGGTGGCGCGGTGCGACTCCGCGGCCTCGTGGAAGAAGAGCGGCCAGGTGTTCGCCGAGGGCTCGGGGATCGACGCGGCGACAACCCGGGCGCCGAGCCGTTCGAGCCCGGCGACCCACTGCTCGGCGGCGTCGCTGGCCTCGACGCGGCGCCCGTCGCCCACCGACGGCGGCCGGGTGAGCAGCCCCACCGTGAGGCCGGCGAGCCGCGGCTCCGGCGCCGGCTCGCCCCGGAGCACCGACCACATCAGCGCGACGTCGCCAACGCTGCGGGCCATCGGCCCCACCGTGTCGAGCGTGGGGCAGAGGGGGAAGATGCCGTCCATCGGGAGCGTACCCCAGCGCGTCTTCAGCCCCACCGTCCCGCAGCACGCCGAGGGCAGCCGGATCGAGCAGCCGGTGTCGCTGCCCAGCCCCAGGTCGCACATGCCCGCGGCGAGCGCCGCGGCGTTGCCGCTCGACGAGCCGCCGGTGGTGCGCCCGGGGTGGACGGGGTTGTGGACCGTGCCGTACCACGGGTTCGAGCCCAGCACGCCCCAGGCGTACTCGGTGAGGTTCGCCTTGCCGACGAGCACCGCGCCGGCGTCGAGCAGCCGCCCGGCGGCGGTGGCGGTGCGGGTGGGCACGTTGCCGGCGTGGATCCGCGACCCGTAGGTGGTGCGCACGCCGGCGGTGTCGATGAGATCCTTCACGAGCAGCGTGCGGCCGGCGAGCGGGCCGGTCGCCGGCCGAGAGGGCGGATCGACCCAGGTGATGACGGCGTTGTATGGATCACGGTCCATCGACCCACCGTATCAGGGCGGAGATGCCCTCCCTTGCTGCGGGCACGACCGACCATGTAGAGTGTACCGTGTCAACTGAACGGAGGCTGGAAGCCGTGTCCCCCGGCTCCATCGAGCTGCGTGGCGTCGCCGTGGACGCGCAGGCGTACCGGCGGATCCTCGGGCACTTCCTGAGCGGCGTCGCCATCGTCACCGGCATGGGGGAGGAGGGGCCCGCGGGCCTGGCGGTGAACTCGTTCACCGCGGTGTCGCTCGACCCTCCGCTGGTGGCCTTCTTTCCGGCGATCAGGTCGACCTCCTGGCCGCGCATCCGCGCCGCCGGCCGCTTCTGCGCGAACATCCTCGGCCACGACCAGGAGCACGTCTGCCGCCGCTTCGCGATGAGCGGCGCAGACAAGTTCACCGGCCTTCGCTGGTCGCCCTCACCGAACGGCTCACCGCTCATCGATGGCTGCCTCGCCTGGATCGACTGCACCCTCGACAGCGAGCACCCCGCCGGCGACCACACCCTGGCGCTCGGGCGCGTCCTCGCCCTCCACGCGGTCCCGGACGCCGACCATCCGCTCGCCTTCTACCGTGGCGGCTACGGCGGGTTCCACCCCACGCCGGTCTCCTCCGAGGCCCGCTGACCCTCGCTCCTAGGGCAGCAGCCCGCGGCGGACCGCCTCGCCGACGGCGGCGGCGCGGCTGGTCACCCCCATGCGCCGGAGCAGCATCGCCACGTCCCGGCTGACCGCGGCGTCCGTCTTGCCCGTGACCCGGGCGATGTCCTTGTCGGTGAGGCCGCGAGCGAGGAGCGCGAGCAGCCGCTCGTCGGACGCGAGGCGCTCGACGTTCTCGGGGTG
>VBHE01000141.1:9949-12356 GCA_005889515.1 Chloroflexota bacterium
TCCCCCCCCGAGCACTTGAGGACGACGCCGCGCGCCCCCAGAGCGAGCGCCCGGCGCAGGGTGTGGGCGGTCACCGCGGTGCAGTGGACGATCACCTCGAGCGGCGGCTCGCGGCGGCGGGCCTCGGCGATGATGTCGATCCCCGAGCCGTCGCGCAGGGGGACGTCGGCGATGAGGATGCCCGCCGCCTCGGGAAGGCCCTCCATGCGGATCCGCGCCTCACCGAGGGTGGCCGCCTCGGCGACGACGCGGAGGTCTCGGGTGCGCTCGAAGAAGCTCTGGATCCCGACGCGCGAGAGCGCGTCGGGATCAACGACGAAGACCGGGCTGATCTCCTGGGTCAGTGCCAGTCGCGCATGTGGCTGCGGATGGTCGGGGTCACCGAGGAGCCGTCGTAGTACTTGTCGTAGAAGGCCTCGTCGACGTGGTGGACCACCGCGCCGAAGTTGCACTGCATGGGGTTGAAGGTGACCGGGCAGCGCCCGTACTTCTCCACGCAGTAGTCGACGTAGGCGACCACCGCCTCCTTGGCCCAGTCCGAGATCTGCACCGCCGGGTGGTTGACGATCTCGCGCACGGTGTCGGGCTTGAACGGCCCCTTGTGGCGCAGCATCCAGTTGTCGTCACCCTTCGACAGGCAGCGCCCGGGGTTGTACTTGTCGTCGACCATCGCCTTGCAGAGCGCGGCTCCGTCGGGATAGCGCGGGGAGGGGACGTAGGTGGACTCGAAGACCCCGGGGACGCCCCGGACCGTCACCGCCCCGGCGGCGGTCATCGCCTTGGCGTTGATCGGCTCCGTGACCATGCCGAGGCCCTTGGCGACGTCGGGGAAGGCGCCCATGAGCAGGTCGTCGAAGAAGCCGCAGAAGATCCAGTTGCCGAGGCCCAGGGTCTCGGCGGCGAGCCGCATGTTCTGCACCATCGAGCCCGGCGGGTAGGTCTCGACCTGGAGGAAGAACTGCTCGACCTGGCTGATGGCGATCGGGAACTCGAGCTTGCCCTCGCCGACCCACTTCTCCACGCCGGCGGGCTTCTGGGTGGCGTCGTCGACGTAGTAGAGGTGCCAGGCGTCGAAGAGGTTCAGCATGGCGCTGAAGTAGAGCCAGCCGACGTCGCAGATCGGCAGGAACCAGGTGGTCCCGGGACGGTTGATGTTGTACTGGTAGGGTCCGAAGAGCGAGGCGTTCGGGCAGCCCGGCACCCGGGTCATCCAGTCGATGTCGGGACGGTGGTCGAGGATCTGGGTGCAGCCCTCGCGGTACCACCTGAGGACCTTGCCGTAGTCGGCCTCGCCCTCGATCTCGACCATCTTCTCGCGCTCGTCGCCGGGCGCGTAGATGTAGACCCCGGAGTCCTTGATGATCAGCAGCTCGTGGGCGAACGAGTTGCCCGGAGCGGCGGCGGTGCGGCCCGCGATGGTGGAGAGCTCGTGGAACCCGCCCTGGGTGGCGTTGTCCCAGTGGACCATGCCGTTCGGCCCGAGAGCAGACCAGGCGACGATCGGCTCCTCGAACTCGATCAGCGGCTCCACGTCGTGCTCGGAGGCGAACGCGAGCGGGCCCTTCGGCTGGTGCAGGCTGTGCCCGGTGGCGGCGTGGGTCTCCTGGGCGCCGCTCTCGATGTGGTACCCGCGGGCGACGCGGCGGCTGCGCAGTGTGGAGAGCAGGCTGGGGAGCGTCCGGGTGTGCTCGAAGAAGGCCTTGAGCTGTCGCTGCTCCTCGGCGGTGGGCGCGGACGCTGCGTGGGTGACGGCCATGGCTCCTCCTCATCGCGCTTCGCAGGCTGAAAGGGCGGCCGGGTAGGCCGAGAAGCCGAGAGTACGCTCTGACCCTCGGATCGGTCCTGCGTAAAAACTACGTGTTCGTCTACGTGTTGCGCGAACAGGCCTTGACGCGGGGCTACGGGATTCCTAGGGTCGCCACGAGGCGTCCCCACGATCGGGTGTTGGCGGAGGAGGCGGAGGATGGCGAGAGCGCGCGGGCCGGTCGAGGAGGTCATCCGTCGCCGTGTCGCCGAGCATCCCGACGCCCCCTGGCTGCTCTGGAAGGACACCCGGTACACCTGGCGCGAGGTGCTCGCCAACGCCAACCGCGCCGCCAACGGCCTCCTCGAGCTGGGGGTGCGCCCCGGCGAGCGGGTCGCCATCCTCATGGGCAACCGGCCCGAGTTCCTCTGGACCCACCTCGGGATCCTCTTCATCGGCGCTCACTCGGTGCCGGTGAACATCTCCCAGCGCGGCGCGACCCTGCAGCACATCCTCGCCGACTCCGAGGCGGTGGCCGCCATCCTCCAGGACGACCTCCGCGAGGCGCTGCTCGCCATCCGCGACGGCTGCCCCGAGCTGCGCCGGATGGTGGTCGTCGACGGTCGCACCGGCAACGGCATCGACTGGGACTTCGACCGGCTC
>VBHE01000141.1:12438-20034 GCA_005889515.1 Chloroflexota bacterium
CTACGACACCTCGCCGCTCGCCATCCTGCTCCAGGCCTCCGGGGTCCAGCCCGGCGAGACCATGTACAGCCCGCTGCCGCTCTTCCACGGCAACGCCCTGCTGGTCTCGGCGATCGGCTCGACGATGCTCGACGCCCGTTTCGCCCTCGGCGAGCGCTTCAGCGCCTCGCGCTTCTGGGACGAGTGCCGCCGCTACGACGCCGTGGAGTTCAACAGCCTCGGCGGGATGATCTCCATCCTCCTCAAGCAGCCGCCGCGCCCGGACGACGCCGACAACCCGGTGCGCACGGTGCTCTCGGCGGGCTGCCCGGCGGACCGCTGGGAGGAGTTCGAGGGCCGCTTCGGAGTGCGCATCATCGAGTGGTTCGGGATGGTCGACGCGCCCGGCATCCTGATGAACGACGAGGGCCGGGTCGGTTCCATCGGCAGGGCCAAGGCGGGGGTCGAGTACCGGGTCGTCGACGACGACGACGAGCCGCTGCCGCCGCACAGCGTCGGCGAGCTCGTCTTCCGCCACCCCAAGGGGCGGATGACCTACTACCACCGCATGCCCGACGCGACCGACGTCGCCTACCGTGGCGGATGGTTCCACTCCGGCGACCTCGCCGAGTACGACGAGGACGGCTTCTTCTACTACCGCGGACGCAAGAAGGAGTCGATGCGACCAGCATCCGGCGGTCCAGGAGAGCGCCGCCTGCGCAGTGCAGTCGGAGCTCGGCGAGGACGAGGTCAAGGTCTGCATCGTGCCCCAGCCGGGCGCGCAGCCGACGCCGGAGGAGATCGTCGACTTCTGCAGCGGACGGATGGCCTACTACGCCATCCCGCGCTACGTCGAGATCGTCGACTCCCTGCCCAAGACGGAGACGCAGCGCATCCAGTACGGCATCCTCCGCCAGCGCGGGATCACGCCCGCGACCTGGGATCGCCAGACCGCCGGCCACACGGTCGAGCGCCGGTGACCGGTCACCCGAGGAGCGCGCCCCATGCCTGACGCCCGCATCGCCGGAGCGGCGATGACGCAGTTCGGAAAGTTCCCCGACTCGACCATCCGGTCGCTCGCCGAGGAGGCGGTGGGGGAGGCGCTCCGGGACGCGGGGATCGGCCCCGAGGCGGTGCAGATGGTGTTCTTCTCCAACGCCACCGCGGGCGTGCTCCACGGCCAGGAGATGATCCGGGGACAGGTTGCGCTGCGCCACACCGGCCTGCTCGGCATCCCCATCGTCAACGTCGAGAACGCGTGCGCCTCGGCGTCGACGGCGTTCCACCTCGCGTGCATGGCGGTGGGCTCCGGCTCCGTCGACGTCGCCCTCGCGGTCGGCTCCGAGAAGCTCACCCACGAGGACAAGGCGAAGTCCTTCGCCGCCATCGGCACCGCCGTCGACATGCTCCAGCTGCGGGAGCTCCGCGAGCAGGTGCGCGCCCCCCGTCCCGTCGCCGCGGGCGCGGGCTCGCCGGCGCCGGTCGAGGCCGAGGGAGCCGACGGCAAGCGCTCGTTCTTCATGGACATCTACGCGGCGATGACCCGCGCCTACATGGAGCGCAGCGGCGCCTCGGTGCGCGACCTCGCCGAGGTCGCGGTGAAGAGCCACCGCAACGCGGCCCTCAATCCCAAGGCGCAGTTCCGCACCGAGGTGAGCGTCGAGGAGGTCCTCGCCAGCCGGGAGATCTCCCCGCCGCTGACCCTGCTGATGTGCTCGCCGATCGGCGACGGGGCCGCCGCCGTGGTGGTCTGCTCCGAGGAGTACGCGCGCCGCGTCGGTGGCGCGCCGGTGCGGGTGCGTGCCTGCACCCTCGTCTCGGGCACCGACCGCACCGCGGGGCAGCCCGGAGCGGTGGAGCGGGCGGCCGAGGGCGCCTACGCCGCGGCCGGTCTCGGCCCCGGCGACCTCGACGTCGTCGAGGTCCACGACGCCGCCGCCCCCGCCGAGCTCATGTGCTACGAGGAGCTCGGGCTCTGCGGCCCCGGTGAGGGGGCGCGGCTGCTCGCCTCCGGCGACACCGCGCTCGGCGGCCGGCTGCCCGTCAACCCGAGCGGGGGCCTGCTGAGCAAGGGCCATCCCATCGGCGCCACCGGCTGCGGCCAGCTGGTGGAACTGATCGACCAGCTCCGCGGACGCTGCGGGCCGCGGCAGGTGGAGGGGGCGCGGGTCGCCCTCGCAGAGAACGGCGGCGGGTTCCTCGGGACCGACGCCGCCGCCATGGTGGTGACCATCCTCTCGACCTGAGGAGCCGCCACCCCCCAGCACACATCGCGCCGGTCCGGCGCGCGAGAATCGCGTTCCCCACAGAGCTCAGGGAGGTTGGGTTCAGGCCATGGAATTCAAGCAGGTCGTCGGGCTGCGCCGGTCCATCCGCTACTACGTGCCCTATCGCCCCGTCGAGCGGGCGAAGGTCCAGACCGTGCTCGAGGCGGCGCGGCTCTGCTCGCAGGCGATCAACCAGCCGTGGGCACGCGCGATCGTCGTCTATCGCGACGAGATGCCCGAGGCGGACCGCGAGGCGCTCAAGGTGCCGACCACCACCGCGCAGCTCGACATGGCGCCGGTGTGGATCTTCTGGTACGGCGATCCGAGCGCGCCCCAGACCGCCCAGAAGAGCCTCAAGCAGCTCGTCGACATCGGCGCGCTCAACCCCAGCCACGGCTGGAGCCACAGCTACGTCGACGACGTGATCTGGCCCCAGGTCCTCCAGCCGATCGCCGGCGACCAGGCCACCCTGCTCGCGGTCACCGCGGTCGAGGCCGGGCTCGCCATCTGCCAGGCGCTCCTCACCGCCGTCGATGAGGGGCTCGGCACCCAGATCACCGCCTTCAACTCCGCCAAGGCCAAGGAGATCCTCAAGCCGGCCGACCACCTCATCCCCCTCTGGGTCCAGCTGCTCGGCTACGCCGCCGAGGACCGCGAGGGCGGCGGTGTGCGGCCGCGCGCTCCCTTCGAGGAGCTCTACTTCGAGGGCCAGTACGGCCATCCCTTCGAGCGCGACGACGCGGTCGTCGACAAGCTCAAGAAGGAGGGCATGATCATGCCCGAGGCGCCGTACAAGTGGCGGCGTGACGAGGTCCTGGCCCTGGCACGGCAGTTCGGCCTGCCCGAGTGACCGTGACCACCGAGGCGGGCCCCGAGTTCAGCCTTCCCGAGGACATCGGGGAGCTGCCCGCGGTCAAGCACTGGCTCGAGGCCCAGGCGCGGCACTGGAACCGCTCTCAGGAGGAAGCGGACCGCCGGCGCAAGCTCGACACCCTGCGCAGCTTCTGCGTGATCCAGCAGATCGATCCCGACGCGCTGGTGAGGAGCCTGTTCCGCCCGACCCCCGAGGGCCCGCGGATCAAGTTGAAGCGGCGCCGGATCGTCATGGAGCAGATCGCGGAGTTCGAGGCGAAGGCACGCGAGGAGACCCAGGACGTGCGGCGCGCGCGCGACACCGGCAACGTGGTCCGGAGCTTCCTCATCCACAACGGCGTCGCCATGTCCGCGCCCGTGGTCCGCTGATCGGGGTCCCGTCATGCTGCGGGCGCGGGGACTGGTCGTTCGATACGGTCCCCGCGCCGCGGTCTCGGGCGTCGACCTCGAGCTGCGCGAGCACGAGATCCTCGGCCTGCTCGGCCCCAACGGCGCCGGCAAGTCGACCCTGCTCCGGCGGCTCGCCGGGCTGATCCACGCCCAGGCGGGGAGCGTCGACCTCGACGGCGCCGACCCGGCGGTGTCGGCGGCGGCGAGGGGGCGGATCGGCTACCTCCCTGAGGACCCACCGCTCTACGCCGAGGACACCGCGCTCCAGTACGTCTCCTTCCTCGCCGCGCTCTCGGGAGTGCGATGGCGGCGGCGGGAGACGGCGGCGAGGGCGGCCCTCGAACGGACGGGGGCGGAGCCGCTCGCCGGGCGGCTCTGCGGCCGGCTCTCCAAGGGGCAGCGGCAGCGGGTGGCGATGGCCGGCGCGCTGGTCCACCGGCCCGACGTGCTCCTGCTCGACGAGCCGTCGGAGGGGCTCGACCCCCGCCAGATGGTCAGCCTGCGCTCGCTTCTCGACGAGCTGCGGAAGACCACCTCGATCGTGTTCTCCACCCACCTGCTCGCCGAGGCTCAGAGCGTCTGCGACCGGGTGGTGGTGATCGACCAGGGACGGGTCGCCCTGGAGCGCTCGCTGCGGGCGGACGGCGCCGGGCACCGCGTCCGGGTGGTGGTCAACGGGGTCAAGCCGGGACAGCTCAACGAGGCGCTGCTCGCCGTGCCGGGGGTGCGCCGGGCCGAGAAGGGGATCTGCGCCGTCGACGGTCCCGCGGTCTCCGAGGCGATCGCCGCCGCGGTGTGCTCGCGGGGATGGCGGCTGCGAGTCCTCGCCCCCGTCCCCGACGACCTCGAGGCGGCCTTCCTCGCGGCGGTGACCTCCGCGCCGCCGCTCCGGGGGCGGGAGTGACGATGAGCGGGGCGCTGCGGATCGCCCGCCGGGAGCTGCGTGCATACCTGGTGAGCCCGGCGACCTATGCGGTGTCGGTGGCGTTCCTCGGGCTCACCGGGATCACCTTCTTCATCGTCACCGACGGCTCGCGGGAGGCGAGCCTGCGCTTCTGGTTCCCCAACCTGGGCTTCGTCCTGCTCGTCTCCGTGCCGATCGTCACCAGCCGGCTGATCGCGGACGAGTGGCGCACCCGCCACCTCGATGTCCTGCTGAGCCGGCCGATCTCGGCGGCCGGGCTGGTGGTGGGCAAGTGGCTGGCGGCGGTCGCGCTGGTGCTCGGCCTGCTCGCTCCGACCCTGGTGTACGCCGGCTTCCTCGCCGCCTGGGGACGTCCGGACTGGCCGCCGACCGTCGCCTCGTATGTGGGAGCCGTGCTGACGATCGCCCTGTTCTGCGCGGTGGGGACGATGAGCAGCGCGCTCACCCCGACCGCCGTGGTCGCCGGCCTGGGAAGCTTCGCCCTGCTCGTCGCGCTGCAGCTCGTGACGAGCATCGACGTGCTTCGCCCGCTCTCCTTCCAGCCCCACCTCGACGACTTCGCCCGCGGCGTCCCCGGGCTCGCCGACCTCGTGTACTTCGTCTCCGGGACCGCGGTCGCGCTCGTGGTCGCCGGGGGGTGGCAGCGGCTGCGCCGCCGGGTGCTGGAGCGGGGGAGGGCGCTCGTCGCCCCCGGGTTGGCGCTCGCCGCGGCGGTTGCGGTCAACCTCGTCCCCATCCCGGCGCAGGCCCGGTGGGACCTCACCGCCGCGGGACGCTTCACCCTGTCCGAGGCGTCTCGCGAGGTGCTGCAGCACCTCGGCGCGTCGGCGACGGTGACCGCCTTCGAGCCCAACGGTTCCCCCGAGGCGAATGACGCCCAGGTGCTCCTCGACCAGTTCACCCGCGCCGACTCACGGATCTCCAGGCGCATCGTCGACTTCTCGACGAGCCGGGGGGAGGCGCTGCGCCTGGGGGTGCGCGACGACGGCGAGGTGGCGGTCGAGGTCAGCGGGCGGCGCGAGGTGATCTCGCCCCTGACCGAGCTGACCCTGACGAGCGCGCTGCAGCGGCTCGCGCGGGGACGCGCTCAGCAGGTCTGCGCGCTCGCCGGGCACGGCGAGCGGGAGCTCGACGACACCGACCCCGGCGGCTATGACGCCGCCCGGCAGCTCATCGAGCAGAACGCCATCTCGACGGCGCGGCTCGATCTCACGGTTGCGGATCGGATCCCGCCGGAGTGCACGGTGCTGGCCATGATCGATCCGCACTCGCCGCTGCTGCCGCGGGAGGTGCAGATCATCGAGGACTGGATGGCGCACAACGGGCGGATGCTCGTCGAGCGCGATCCGAACGGGCCCAACCTGGATGCGCTGACCACGCCGTGGGGGCTGCGGCTGCTGCCCGGGATCGTCTTCGATCCCTCGCGCGGGCTCGCGGGTGATCCGACCTCGGTCCTCGTGAACACCTTTCCCACCGAGTCGCCGGTGGCGAAGGACGTGAGCGGGGCGCTCTTCGTGAGCGCCGGCGGAGTCACGACGGCGGCCAGCGAGGACACCGGGCTGTCGGTCGCGAAGGTCGCGCAGTCGTCGGAGTCCTCGTATCTCCACCTGGACCCGTCGACGACGAGGTACGAGCCGGCGAAGGGGGACCGTGGCGGCCCGGTGGTGCTCGCCGGCGCGGCGGACCGGTCGATGGTGCAGCCGGGTGGGGAGACCCGGGTGCCGAGCGGCGGGCCGAGCATCGCGCGGACGCGGCTGCTGGTGGTCGCGAATGCGGAGTGGGCGAGCAACGAGTTCCTCGGGGAGCTGGGGAACCGGCGGCTGTTCGCGAACGGGGTGAACTGGCTGGCGGGGGAGGAGGACATCGTCGCGGTGGGGGGTGAGAACCCGGATCTGCGGCGGCTGACGCTGACGCCGTCGCGGCGGACGCTGATGGGGGCGGTGTCGATGGGCGGGCTGCCCGGGGTGGCTCTGGTGGCGGGCGTTCTCGTGTGGTGGCGGAGACGGAGGCGGTGACGATGTCGCTCGAGGAGAACAGGGCACTGGTCCGGCGGATCCCGGAGGAGGTGTGGAGTCGCGGGGACATGGCGGCGGCGGACGCCGTGCTGGCGGCGGAGTTCGTCAATCACAACCCGGCGTTCGGGCATCCGCCGACGCGGGAGGGGTACAAGCAGACGGTCGCCGCGTTTCGGGCTGCGTTCCCGGACCTGTCGATGGTGGTGGACCACATCCTCGCGGAGGGGGATCTGGTGGCGCTGCGGTTCCGGGTTCGGGGGACGCATCGGGCGCAGTTCGGGGTGTTCGCCGCGTCGGGGCGGCCGATCGAGTTCACGGGCAGCGCGTCGTTCCGGGTGGAGGATGGGCGGGTGGCGGAGCTGTGGGTGAACGGGGATCTGCTGGGGTTGCTGCAGCAGATCGGGGGTCGTGTCGTGCCGGGATAGTGGTCAGCGGGGCTGTCGAGCGGACGAGTGGTGGCACCGCGGTTGTGTTGTGGTCATTGATTCAGCAAGAGGAAGGGTGGTCTGCGGCGCTTTGTGGGGCGGGGCGCGGCGCGCAGTGGTGATTGGCTGATTTGCCTTGCGGGGGTTGGGATTTCGGCTTGACTTGCGTACGTATGTTCGGTTATACTGCCTTGTGATGATCGCCCTCCGGCCGGACGTCGACGTCGATGTGGATGCGCTCAAGGAGCGGATCCTCGAGCGGAACCTGTGCATCCAGGCTTTGACCGCTGCACAGGCCGACGACGTCGCGCTCCTCGACGAGCTCGACGGCTGGCGGGGCGAGGGCAGACGTGACTGCGTGGACTGGGTGAGCTGCACCCTCGGCTGCAGCCCCCACAACGCGAGGGCGCTGCTGGCGGCCGGGCAGGCCGCGCGCGAGCTCCCCGAGCTGGGAGATGCCTTCGCCACCGGCGAGCTCTCCGTCGACAAGATGAAGCTGCTCGCTCCCACGGTCGCGGTCGCGGATGAGCGGACGTGGGTCACGACCGCCCGCGAGTCCTCGCCTGCGGAGCTGGCGCGGCGCTGCCGGGAGGCGCGGAACGCCGAGCGGACCGGGACGGAGCGCGACCGCGCCCAGCGGGTCCAGCGGCATCTCCACAGCTGGTACGACGAGGAGAACATGTTCCAGATCTCCGGAGCACTCCCCTCCTGCGAGGGCGCGA
>VBHE01000142.1 GCA_005889515.1 Chloroflexota bacterium
GACGAGCGGCTCCCCGACGGGCACGCTCACCGAGGCGCTCTCCACGCCGGGGACCGCCCGGGCCCGGTCGAGGCCCTCGACCGCGACCAGGCGGCCGCCCCGCTCGATCGGGAGCATGAGGACTCCCGACGCGCCCTCGAGTCGGGGCTCGCCGACGGAGAGGCCGGCCGCCTGGCGGAGGATGAGCTCCTCGAGGGACTCCCCGCCGGCGAAGCGCAGCGCGGTCGAGCAGCGGCCGCCGATGGAGCGGGCGGCCACCTCGATGACCACCGGATCGCCGGGGGCGGGCAGGCGCAGCTCGGCGTGGACCGGCCCCTCGGTGAGCCCGAGCGCAGCGACCGCCTCCGCACAGCGCCGCTCGACCGCCGCGAGGTCTCCGGGAGCGAGCCGGGACGGGGTGACGTACAGGGTCTCCTCGAAGAAGGGGCCGTCGAGCGGGTCGGGCTTGTCGAAGACGGCGAGGACGCGCAGCCGCCCGCCGTCGAGCAGCCCCTCGACGGCGACCTCGGGCCCGCCGGCGAAGCGCTCGACCACGAGCGGCGGCGGCCCGGGTCGGGCGCACCCCGGGTCGGTGCCGAGCATGCGCGCCACCCGCTCGACCGCGGCAGCGAGCGCAGCGGGGTCGTCGGCGCGGATCACCCCCCGGCTGCCGGCGAGGTCGACGGGCTTGACCACCACCGGGAAGCCCAGCCGGGTGGCCGCGGCGAGGGCGACCGCGGGGATGGCGTCGACCGCCTCCCAGGCGGGCTGGGGCACCGCCGCGGCGGCGAGCGCGGCCCGCATCCGCCGCTTGTCCCGGGTCGCGGCCACCGCGCTCTCGCCGCTGTGGCGCAGCCCCAGCCGGGCGGCCACCGCCGCGGCGGCGAGCACCGCCGCCTCGTCGACGCCGACGACGGCGTCGAGGGGACGCTCACGGTGGAACGCGGCGGCCGCATCGGCGACGTCCCCCGGCCGGTCGAGGTCCACGACGAGCTGCCGCCCCTCCATGAGGTGGCCGAGCGAGGATCCCTCGTCGGAGCCGACGACCACCTCGAGGCGCAGGCGCGCGGCGGCGGCGAGGAAGGCGGAGGCGCGGTAGGTGCGGGTGGGGAGCAGCAGCAGCACGCGGGCGGGCATCGCCCAGATAATGACCCCATGGGCGCTCGCCCATCCCAGGAGGCACAGCACATGCAGCAGCCACGCATCGGCGCGACGGCGTTCGCGCTCACCCGCATCGAGGAGGTGAGGGCCAACCGGCGGTCGCCCGACGCCGGAATCCGCGTGGCCGTGACCGGCCGCGCCGAGGGGCACTTCGTCTACGACATGCAGCTCGTCCCCTCCGGGGGCGAGCACCCCGGCGACCTCGTCGTCGAGGGTCCCGGCGGGGTGGTCTTCCACGTCCCCCTGGCCAGCGCGGCCTACCTCGACGGCGCCACCCTCGACGCCGATCCCGAGACCGGGGCGCTCACCGTCGACAACCCCAACCCGCTCTGGCTCGAGCCCCTCGCCCAGGACGTGCAGCGGCTCATCGACCTCGAGATCAACCCCGCGGTCGCCCAGCACGGCGGCCACATCGATCTCCTCGACGTCGCCGAGGGCGTCGCCTACGTGCACATGGGCGGCGGCTGCCAGGGCTGCGGCATGGCCTCGGTGACCCTCGCCCAGGGAGTGCGCACCGCCATCCTCGACCGCTTCCCCGAGATCACCGACGTGCGTGACACCACCGACCACGCCCAGGGCGCCAACCCCTACTACCAGGCGTCGAAGAAGTAGCCGGCACCGACACGGCGCGCCACAGATGAGGGTGCTGCTGGTCTCCTGCTACGAGCTCGGCCACCAGCCGCTCCACGTCGCCTCGCCCGCGGCCTTCCTCCGCGCCGCCGGGCACGAGGTACGGGCCTGCGACCTCGCCGTCGAGCGGCTCGACGACGCGACCGTCGACTGGGCGGAGATGATCGGCGTCGCGGTGCCGATGCACACCGCGATGCGGCTCGCGTCCCAGGTCGTCGAGCGGGTGCGCCGGCGCCGCGGCCGCGGCGTGGCGATCGCCGCCTACGGCCTCTACGCGCCGCTCTGCGCCGGCGCGCTCCCCGCCGGGACGGTCGACCACGCCGTCGGCGGCGAGTACGAGGAGGAGCTCGTCCGCATCGCCGGGGGCGCGCCGAGCGGACGGGCGATCGTCCTCGACCGGCTGCGCTTCCCCACCGCCGCCCGCGACCTGCTCCCCCCGCTGGAGCGCTACGCCCGGCTCCTGATCGACGGCGAGGAGCGGCTCGCGGCGACCGTCGACGCGACCCGCGGCTGCGTCCACCGCTGCCGGCACTGCCCGGTCCCGGTGGTCTACGACGGGCGCATCCGGGTGGTCGGGCGCGAGGCGCTGCTCGCCGACGTCGCCCAGCTCCACCGGATGGGCGCGCGCCACCTGAGCTACGGCGACCCCGACTTCCTCAACGCCGTGCCCCACGCCCTGGCGACCGCCCGCGCCGTCCACGCCGGCTTCCCGGACCTCACCTTCGACGTCACCGCCAAGGTCGAGCACATCCTCGAGAACCCGGGAATCTGGGCGGAGCTCGCGTCGCTCGGCCTGCTCTTCGTGGTCTCGGCGGTCGAGTCGCTGAGCGCCACGGTTCTCGACGTCCTCGCCAAGGGCCACGCCCCCGGCGACGCGCGCCGGGCGATCGCCCTGCTCCGCGCCCACGGTCTCGAGATGCGCCCGTCGCTGCTCCCGTTCACCCCGTGGAGCACGCTCCCCGACTACCTCGAGATGCTCGACCTCGTCCGCGACCTCGACCTCGTCGAGAACGTCGACCCGGTGCAGCTGAGCATCCGGCTGCTGCTCCCGGCCGGCTCGCTGCTCCTCGACCACCCGGAGATGAAACCCCACCTCACCGAATTCGACCCCGCGAGTTTCAGCCATCTCTGGCGACATCCTGACCCCGCCATGGACCGGCTCCAGCGCGATGTCGCCACGCTCGTCGCCGCCGACGCGGACGCGGGGGTCGCGCCCGCGGAGACCCATGCCCGGATCCGGCTGCTGGCGGCGGCCGCCGCGGCGGAGGCGGGGATCCGCTGGGAGCCGGCCGCGCCGTCCGTGGTCCTGTCCGGACGGCCGCGGCTGAGCGAGCCCTGGTTCTGCTGTGCCGAGCCCACCGAGCGCCAGCTGGGCGCCGTCTGAACCGACCGGAGTGCTGGAGAGGTCACCGATGCAGCTCGGAGTCATCTTCCCCCAGACCGAGATCGGCAACGATCCCGCGGTCATGCGAGCGTACGCCGCCACCGTCGAGGCGGCAGGCTACGACCACCTGTCCGTGTACGACCACGTGCTCGGCGCCCACCCCGACCGCGCCGCCGCCCTCGGCGGCCCGTACACGTATCGCACCCCCTTCCACGAGGTGTTCGTGCTCCTGGCCCACCTCGCCGCCGTCACCGAGCACATCGGGCTCGCGACCGAGGTGCTGGTGCTCCCCCAGCGGCAGACCGCGCTGGTGGCGAAGCAGACCGCGGAGATCGACGTCCTCTCCGGAGGACGGCTCCGCCTCGGCGTCGGCATCGGCTGGAACGCCGTCGAGTTCGAGGCGCTCGGCGAGGACTTCCACACCCGGGGGAAGCGGGTCGAGGAGCAGATCGAGGTGCTGCGACTGCTCTGGGCCGAGGAGCTGGTCACCTTCCAGGGGCGCTTCCACCGGATCACCGATGCGGGGATCAACCCGCTGCCGCCACGGCGCTCGATCCCGGTCTGGATCGGCGGCTCCGCCGAGCCCGCGCTCCGCCGCGCCGCCCGCATCTCCGACGGGCTGATGCTCCAGGTCCCGGTGAAGACCGCGGCCGCGCACATCGAGATGGTGCGCGGGATGGTCGCCGAGGCGGGCCGCGACCCGGCGGCCTTCGGGATCTCCGGCCGGGTCACCCTCTGGGACGACACCGAGTCGGTGATCGGGCGGGTGCGCGAGTGGGAGGCGCTCGGCGCGACCCACGTCTCGGTGAACACCATGGGCACCGGCCGCGCCCCGGAGGAGCACGCCGAGCGGCTGGCGGGCTTCCGCCAGACCTACTCGAGCGCGGCGAGCATCCGGGTCACCGGGCCGTCGATGGCGTGACGCTCGCCGAGGACGCGCAGCCGCTCGAGGTCGGGCGTTCCCGCCTGGGTGACCCGGCAGTCGACGTGACGGCGCACCGGCACCACCTCGCGCATCGCCTCGATGTACCCGGCGGACTCCTCGAGGGAGGCGCGGAGACGCGGCGTCAGGCTCGCGGTGGCGGCGAGCACGCCGTCGAGCGAGCCGTGCTCGGTGAGCAGCTTCGCCGCACCCTTGGCGCCGATCCCCGGCACCCCGGGGAGCCCGTCGGACGGGTCGCCGCGGAGAACCGCGAGGTCCGCGTAGAGCCGCGGGGGGACCCCGTAGGCGGCGCGCACCGCGGCCTCGTCGAACTCCCCGAGCTGGCTGACGCCGCGCAGCGTGAAGAGCACCCGCACCGCGGGGTCGCGGACCAGCTGGAGGAGGTCCCGGTCGCCGGTGAGCACCTCGTCGGGCCGGTCGGTGGTGGCGTCCTCCGCCAGGGTGGCGATGCCGTCGTCGGCCTCCCACCCCGGAGCCGTGGCGACCTGGGCGCCGGCGGCGGCGAGCACCTCGAGGAGGAGCTCGAGCTGGCCGGTGAACTCGGGCGGGTCGGGGGAACGCGACTCCTTGTAGCCGGGGTAGGCGGCGACCCGCGGAGCCGGACGCCAGTCGTCGTCGAGCACGTGCAGGGCGGCGCGGGGCCGCCGCTCGGCGATCACCCGGCTGGTCATGTCGAGGTAGCCGCGCACCGCGTTGACCGGCTGCCCCTGCGGGTCGCGAATGCTCTGCGGAAGGGCGAAGAAGGCACGGTAGAGCAGGCTCGCGGTGTCGACGAGCAGCCGCGGGGGCGCGCCGCTCAGGTCCGCGCCTCGATGGCGACGTCTCGCGGCTCGTAACCGCGGCACTCGAGCACCGGAAGGGTCGGATAGCGGGGGAACCCGGGGTCGGTGGTGGCGCGCTCGCAGCGCCAGAAGGTCGTGCGCGCGCCGCGCACGGTGCGGCCGCTCACACAGCGCGCACAGAGGCCGGGATCGGGGGTGGGCACGCCGGGATCATCCCCGCTGCGGGCCGGCCCGTGCGCGCGACAGCGCGCTCGAGCCCCACGAAGCGTGCAGACTGCGGGCCGATGCATCACCTCGACACCGGCACCGCCGTGGCGCTCGCCGCGGCCGCCCTCGTCTCCGGGGGGGTGAACGCGGTCGCCGGCGGGGGCTCGCTGATCTCCTTCCCAGCCCTCCTCTGGGCGGGCTACGACCCGGTCGTCGCCAACATCACCAACGCGGTCGCGCTCCTCCCCGGGTACCTGGGAGGCACTCTCGGCTACCGCCGCGAGCTCCGCGGCCAGTGGGCGCGAGCGCGGGGGCTGGGGGCGGTGAGCGTCGCCGGCGCGGTGCTCGGCTCGGTGCTCCTGCTCGCCGGGCCGGCGGCGGTGTTCTCGCGGATCGTCCCCTGGCTGATCCTCTTCTCCTGCGCGGTCCTCGCCGCCCAGCCGGCGGTCGCCCGGTGGCTCCGGTCCCGGAACGCCGGGGGCGGTGGCGGTGGCGGCGGGCTCGCCAGCCCCCTGCTCGCCAGCCAGCTCCTCGCCGCGGTCTACGGCTCCTACTTCGGCGCCGGCCTCGGAGTGCTCACCCTCGCGCTGCTCGGCATCTTCGTCGACGACGGCCTGCAGCGCCTCAACGCGCTCAAGGGCCTGCTCTCGCTCGTCATCAACGCAGTCGCGGTGCTCTGCTTCGTCGTCACCGGCAGGGTGGCCTGGGCGGCGGTGGCGATCATGGCGGTGGCCAGCCTGGTCGGGGGCCGGGCCGGGGTCACCCTCGCGCGCCGGCTCGACGAGCGCGTGCTCCGGGTGCTCGTGATCGCCTTCGGGGTGGCGGTGGCGGTCAGGCTCCTCCTCTGAAGGCGGCGGGCAGCGGCAGCCGCAGCGCCTCCTCGAGCATCTCGCCATAGCGCTCGCGGCTCACCTCCACCGCGCCGAGGCTCGCGAGGTGCTCGGTGCACCACTGCACGTCGAGAAGCCGTCCCGCGCGGGCGGCGGCCTCGGCGCCGCCCTCGCCGGCGGAGAGCAGCTCGACGAGGTGGAGGAGCGCGACCTTGGAGGCGTCGGTGGCGCGGTGGAACATCGACTCGCCGGCGAAGAGGCCGCCGATGGCGACGCCGTAGAGGCCGCCGGCGAGCTCGCCGTCCGCCGACCAGGCCTCGACCGAGTGCGCCCAGCCGAGCCGGTGGAGCCGGACGTAGGCCGCACGGATCGCGGGGTCGATCCAGGCCCCCGGCCGGCGAGGGTCGGCACACGCCTCGACCACCTGCGCAAAGGCGGTGTCGACGCGGATCTCGAAGCGACGGTCGGAGCGGCGGAGCCGGCGCGCGAAGTGGAGCCCGTCGAGGGGGAGGATGCCCCGTGGCTCGGGCGACCACCACGCCAGCCTGCGCCGGCCGAGCGGCATCGGGAAGATCCCGGCCCGGTAGGCGGCGAGGAGGGTCCCGGGCTCGAGGTCGCCCCCGAGGCCGACCACCTCGCCGTCGGCGGCGCGGGCGGGGTCGGGGAAGGTCCACTTCGACGGGGGTGGCTCGACCGGCATGGGACTGGAGTTTGCGGCAACCCCCGACGGCCATCGGCGATGATTCGGCGGTGCTGCTGCCCGCGGGGTACACGGA
>VBHE01000143.1 GCA_005889515.1 Chloroflexota bacterium
AGGGGTGCGCCGGTGAGGTTGTGCCAGAGCACGGTGGCCCCGGCGGGCACGGTGAGGGTCGCGGGGCTGATGCAGTACGCGGCGGCGCCGCACGCCGCTCTCCCCGCCTTGATCTCGACCTGCGGGCTGGACGCCCCCGCGGTCGCGGGCAGCACCGCCGCGATGGTGACCGCGAGCGCGCAGACGGCACGCACAACATCTCGCCGCATGGAGCCTCTCCCTCAGACCCCCCCCACCGGCGGACGACGCCGAGGTTGATATCACAGAACCGGCCGCCGGGCGAGGGGCAAGCGCGCGGGAGCGGCCTGCTACCGCTCCTGCCAGACCGGTGTGCGCTTCTCCAGGAAGGCGCACATCCCCTCCTGGCCGTCGGCGTCGGCGGCGTTCTGGGACATCACCTCGCGGGTGTACTCGTAGGCGGCGTCCTGGGTCATGTCGACCTGCTGGTAGAAGGCGTGCTTGCCCAGACCGACGACGTGGTGNGGCGAGCTCCATGGTCTCCGCCCGGAGCCGTGAGGCGGGCACGACCCGGTTCACCAGGCCGCTCCGGAGCGCCTCGGCGGCGTCGACCGGCTCGCCGGTGAGGAGCATCTCGAGCGCCTTCTTGCGCCCGACCGCGCGGCTGAGCGCCACCATCGGGGTGGAGCAGAAGAGGCCGATGCGCACCCCCGGGGTCGCGAAGCGGGCCGACTCCGAGGCGATCGCGAGGTCGCAGGTGGCGACGAGCTGGCAGCCCGCGGCGGTGGCGATCCCGTGGACCTCGGCGATCACCGGCTGGGGGATCCCCTGGATTGTCCCCATCAGATCGGCGCAGACCTCGAAGATGCGCCGGAAGTCGTCGAGCTCGCGGTCGATCATCTCCCCGAGGTCGTGGCCGGAGCAGAACGCCGGCCCCGCTCCGCGGAGGACGACGGCGCCGGTCTCGCGGCGCGCGCCGATCTCCTGGAGGACGCCGATGAGCTCGGTCATGTGCGCCAGGGAGAGGGCGTTGCGGCGCTCGGGGCGGTTCATGGTGACGACGGCGACCGAGCCCTCGAGCTCGAGGATCACGTGCTCGTTGCGCCGGCCGGCGGCGACCTCCGTCATGGCGGTCAACCCTCTGACATCCGCTGCTACATCCCCCATCGTAGGGCTGCGGAGGATATTCTTCCCAGGGGGCTTGATCGGGGGGTTGGGAGCGAACCATGGGATTCCGGCTCGGCCTGCGTCAGCGATCCCGTGCGGAGCGGCCGCACCTGCTGGTGTCCCGGTATCGGTCCCAGTCCGACTACGAGCGCGACGCCCGCCGCATGCTCGCCGACGGCTGGCGGATGAGCGGCTGGCAGAGGCTCGACGAGGCCTCGGCGCCGGACGTGATCATCGCGACCTGGGTGCGCGAGGAGGACTGAGCGCGGCCAGGAACACGACGATCGGCCGGTAGGGCTCCATGATCGGCCGGATCGTGGCCGCGGCCTCCTGGCGCAGCAGCCGGGCGCGGTCCGGGCCGATCTCGTCGAGCCAGGCGGCGAAGTGGGCCTGGCCGAAGCGGTAGTCGGCGAGCTGCTCGGGCTCGGTCACCCCGACGTCGACCGGGCGCTCCTCCACCCTGATGTCGCACAGTCCCGCGGCGCGGGCGGCGGCCTTCATCGACTCCACGCTGCCGAGCAGGGGGACCGGTCGAGACGGTCGCGCACCGCGCTGCGGCTGGCGGTGCTGTAGACGGTGACGAGGATCGCGCCGCCCGGACGGGTGACCCGGATCAGCTCGGCGAACCCGGCCCCGGGGTCGACGAGGTGGTTGAGCACGAAGGCGGCGACGGTGTCGTCGACACAGTGGTCGGCGAGGGGCAGGGCGCGCACATCGGCCACCGCGCACGGCGGCCGGCGGCGGGCGTCCCAGGCGAGCATGTCGAGGGAGAGGTCGGTGGCGACGAGCCGTGCGCCGTGGGCGATCAGCGCGTCGGCGGCGACACCGGTGCCGGTGCCCGCGTCGAGCACGCGCCGGCCGGCGAGCGGGTGAGGGCTCATGTCGACCATCTCGACGGCGATCGGCCCGTAGACGAGGGTCGCCCCCCCGGCCCAGCGCCGGCCCGACCCCCGGTAGTGGTCGACGGTGGTCATGGGGGAAGCATCGCCCACGCGGGTTGCAAGCGGATTGCGCGGGCGCTCGGGCGCGCCGGCCGAGCCACGACGGCCCGGGATTGTTCGCCGTGCTCAAGGCCGCTGCGCGGTCGGCGCCCGTACCATCGGCCGTCGTCGGTGCGCACTGCAGGAGGGACGTCGATGGATCGTGAAGAGGCGACGGTCATCGCCAACGATGCGCGCGAGCAGCGCGGGCTGAGCTGGGCGAATCTCGCCGAGGTGGCCGGGCGCAGCAAGGTGTGGACGACCTCGGCGCTGCTCGGTCAGCAGGCCATGCCCACGGACGTCGCCCAGAAGGTGGGCGCCGCGCTGGGGCTCGACGAGGAGGTCGTGGCGGCGCTGCGGACCTCGCCGTCGAAGGGCTGCCTCGGCGACATGATCCCCACCGACCCGCTGATGTACCGCTTCTACGAGATCCTCCAGGTCTACGGCACCACCCTCAAGGAGCTCATCCACGAGGAGTTCGGCGACGGGATCATGTCGGCGATCGACTTCGAGATGGAGCTCGACCGCCTCCCCGACCCGAAGGGTGACCGGGTGAAGGTGACGATGCACGGGAAGTTCCTGCCCTACCGGGTCTGGTAGGCCCCCGCGGAGGGCGCCGGCAGCTCGGGGTCGCCGTCGACCTCGACGAGCTTGCTCCGTCCCCGGGCGCCGGAGAGCACCCGGACGCGCGCCGGCGCGACCCCGAGCCAGCGCGCCACCGCGAGCACCACCGCCCGGTTGGCGCGGTCGTCGACCGCGGGCGCGGTCACCCACGCGTGGAGGAGCTCGCCGTCCCACTCCAGCCGCTCGCGGGCGGCGCGGGGGTGGGCGCGGACGCTGAGGATCACCGCGCGACCATAGCCGCACAACCGGCTTGCGCGCCCCGACCGGGTGGCAGAAACTGTCAGGGTGAAGCGGCGGGAAGGGGTGCGGCGGACGCGGCTGCTCGGCCTGGTGGCGCTCGCCGCTTCGGCCGCCGGCGCTCTCGGCTCGGCCCGCCCCGCGGCCGCCGGTCTGCTGCCCCCGCCCCAGCGCGCCACCGCGGATCGCCCCCGCCCCGCCGCCCACGGCGGCGCCGTGCTCGACGGTCACGGCGGTGTCCATCCCTTCGGCGGCCTCGCCCTCGACACCACCGGCGCGGCGTACTGGCCCGACCGCGACCTCGCCCGTTCGCTCGTGATCCGCGGCGACGGCTCGGGCGGCTGGGTCCTCGACGGCTGGGGCGGCATCCACGCCTTCGGGAGCACCCCCACCGTGGCCTCGCCGGTGAGCCGGCCGGGCGTCGACATCGCCCGCGCCATGGTCGTGGCGTCGACGGACTCCGCCGGCGAGCCCGACGGTCGCGAGGGGTACGTGCTCGACGGATACGGCGGGCTCCATCCCTGGGGCGGCGCCCCACCGCTCGACCCGGGGGTCGCCTGGCCGGGCTGGGACATCGCCCGCGGACTCGCCCTCCACCGTGACCATGACGGCAGCCCCGACGGGGGATGGATCCTCGACGGCGACGGCGGCGTCCACGCCTTCGGCGCGGCATCGCCGCCGCCGGCCCCCCGCCACTACCCCGGTCGCGACCTCTACGAGCAGATCCACGTCGCCCGCGACGTGCCCTACACCGTCGAGCGCTGGGGAGCGGTGGCCGGCCTGGGCCGCGACCTCGCCCCGTCCTGGGCGGGCTACGCCGACTGGGGCGCGTGGGACATCCTCCGCGACGTGGTCCTGCTGAACCCCTCCGACCGCGACGGCGGACCCCAGCCGGTGAGCGCCGAGGCCGCCAGGGCGCTGCGTATGCATGCCGACCGCATTGCCCTGGGCGTGCCCACCTACCGCCAGACCCGCTCGCTCGACTGCGAGGCCGCCGCCCTCCAGGTCGCCCTCGCCGCGGTCGGGACCGCGGTGAGCCAGGACTGGATCAACGCCGCCATCGGCGCGGACACCCGCCCGCCCGAGATCGGGCCCGGGCGGACGGTGGCGCGCTGGGGTGATCCGTACGAGACCTTCGTCGGCCGGGTCGACGGCTCCGAGCCGGCGCACACCGGGTACGGGGTCTACTACCCGCCGATCGCCTCCGCGGCGCGTGCCGCGGGGCGCTCCGCGGACGGCCGCGAGGGCTGGGACCCGTGGGCGCTCTACGACGAGGTCGGGCTCGGCCACCCGGCGGTGATCTGGGTCGACGCCACCTTCAGCCCCGTGCCGATGCGGCGGTGGACCGCCTGGGACGGGCGCAGCGTGCCCTATGCGATCGGTGAGCACGCGGTCGCCATGGTGGGCGTCGACGCCGTCGCCGGCACGGTGACCCTCGCCGACGTCCGGGCGGGGATCCGCCGCACCTTCGCGATGAGCCGCTTCGAGGCCTTCTTCGCGAGCTTCGGCGACATGGCCGTGGTCGTGCGCTGACACAGGGCCGTCGCCGGACGGTGACGGCACGGGCGGCGGGGGCGTTCGAGATCGAGACTGCCGGTCATGCGCACCCGCCCCCCCGGGTGGCGCCGGGCCCGGTGCCTGCTCGCGGTCGCGGCGGTGCTGGTCGCGGTGTCCGCTCTGCGCCCCTTGACGGCCCTGGCCGTGACCCCGGCCACCCCGGCCCCGGTCGTCGTGAGCCCCGCGAACGGCGGAGCGGTGCTCGACGGCTACGGCGTCATCCACCCCTTCGGCGGCCTGTCCCTGAACACCGCGGGGGCCCCGTACTGGTCGGGGTGGGACATCGCCCGCTCACTGGTGCTCCGCGCCGACGGCAGCGGCGGCTGGGAGCTCGACGGCTGGGGCGGCGTCCATGCCTTCGGCAGCGCCGCGGCGGTCGACGCTCCGACCTACTGGGAGAGGTGGGACATCGCCCGGGCGCTCGCGGTCTCCTCGAGCGACGCCACCGGCCTCGCCGACGGCCGCCAGGGATACGTCCTCGATGGCTGGGGCGGTCTCCATCCCTGGGGCGGCGCCCCCGACATCGGCAGCCCCCCCTACACGCCGGGACGCGACATCGCTCGCGGCCTCGAGCTCCACCGCACCGCGCTCGGCGTCCCCGACGGCGGCTGGGTGCTCGACCTCGACGCCAGCGTCCACGCCTTCGGCGCCGCCCCCGCGGTGGCGGGCTCGGCGTCGCCCGCGGTCCCGGTCTGGCAGGCGCTCCACGCCGCCGCCGGCACGCTCTACGCGGTGCCGAGGTGGGGGGCGATCAGCGTCCTCGGCACCGGCCTCGCCCCCTACTGGAACGGCTACTCGGACTGGGGTTCCTGGGACATCCTCCGCGACGTCGTCCTCCTCGGCGCCGCCACCCCGGTCGCCGAGGCCCAGCCGGTGAGCGCGGCCGCCGCCACCGCCCTCGCCTGGGCTGCTCGCGCCCACGGCGGCGCCATCCTCGACGGCTTCGGCGGCATCCACCCCTTCGGTGGCCTCGCCCTGAACACCGCCGGCGCTCCCTACTGGAACGGCCAGGACCTGGCCCGGTCGCTCGCCCTCCGCGACGACGGCTCGGGCGGCTGGGTCCTCGACGCCTACGGCGGCATCCACGCCTTCGGCGCCGCCCCGCCGATCAGCTCACCGGTGTACTGGCCGGGGTGGGACATCGCCCGCGCCCTCGTGGTCACCTCCCGGGACGGCAACGGCCTCCCCGACGGCCGCCAGGGCTACGTGCTCGACGGCTTCGGCGGCGTCCACCCCTGGGGCGGCGCCCCGGCGCTGCATACCAGCGTCTACTGGAAGGGCTGGGACATCGCCCGCGGGCTGGAGATCCACCTCGACGCCTCCGGCCGTCCCGACGGCGGCTGGGTCCTCGACGGCTGGGGCGGGATCCACCCCTTCGGCGCCGCGCCGCCGCTGACCTCCCCCGCCGACTACCTCCCCGGCCGCGACCTCGCCCTCAAGCTCCACATCGCCGGCGGCACCCCGTACGTCGTCCGGCGCTTCGGCGGGATCAGCGCCCCTCCGTCCCTCGGCCCGAGCTGGCAGGGCTACACCGACTGGGGTGGCAGGGACATCCTCCGTGACACCGTGCTCGTCAACCCCGGCGACCCCGCCCCGGTGGCGCAGCCGGTGAGCCTCGCCGCGGGGGTCGCCTACCGGATGCAGGCCGACCGCCACCGGATGTGGGCGCCGGCGATCCAGCAGAGCCACGCCCTCGACTGCGAGGCCGCGGCGCTGACCGCCGCCCTCGCCGCCCGCGGCGTCAGCGTGACCCAGGACTGGGTGCTCGGCCAGATCGGGGCCGACGCCCGCCAGCCGGTCACCGACGGCCGCGGCACGATCATCCGCTGGGGCGATCCCAACCTCGGCTTCGTCGGCGACGTCAACGGGTCCGAGCCGCACGACACCGGCTACGGCGTCTACCAGGCGCCGATCGCCGCCGCCGCCCGCGCCGCCGGCCGCTCCGCGGTCGGCGCCACCGGCTGGGACCCGTGGGCGCTCCTCGACGAGGTGGCGAGGGGGCACCCGGCGGTGATCTGGGTGGACACCACCTTCGAGCCGGTGCCGATGCACACCTGGACCGCCTGGGACGGCGCGGTGATCCCCTACGCCATCGGCGAGCACGCCGTCACCGTCGTCGGCGTCGACGCGGTGGCCGGGACCATGACCCTCCTCGACGTCGCCGAGGGGGTGTTCCGCACCTTCTCCATCGCCCAGTTCTTCAGCTTCTTCTCGAGCTTCGGGAACATGGCGGTGGTGGTGAGCTGATATACGCCCTGGTCAAGGTCCAGAGTCCTTCCGGACCTGACGGGGAGACCGGTGCCGCGCTATTCGGCTGAGACCGTTGTGACTAGTCGCCGGCCCTCGTCCTCCGTCGGTGAAGGGTGATCGGGACCCTACGGCGATGACCGGTGATCGGGGATCAGCTGACGTGCGGCGGAGGATCGCGAGGACCCTACAGGTCGTCAACCCAGGAAGGGAGGACGGCATGAACGTCGTGGGCATCGACATTGGGGCGGCGCGGCATGTCGCCGCGGTCTGCCGGGAGGGTGAGCAGGAGGCGGAGAAGGCGATCCTGCGCATCTCGTCGCGCCGGGCCGGGTTCGACGACCTCGACCGCTGGATGACGCGGCATGGCGATGTCGGGCTGGTGGTCATGGAGTCGAGCGGTCACTACTGGATGTCGCTGGCCAGCCACCTCCGCCGGCGAGGGCTGCCGGTGGCCCTGGTCAACCCGCTCTCGGCCAAGTACTTCGCCAAGAGCCGGCTGCAGCGAACCAAGAGCGACCCCGCCGATGCGCGCACACTTGCGGTGCTCGGCATGTCCACCCATCCCACCCCCCGCGAACCCCTGGCCGGGGCGGAGCTCCGCGAGGCGGCCCGCTTCGCCATGACCCTGGTGACGGAGCAGGCCAAGGTCTGCCAGCGCATCCAGCGGCTGGTCGACCTCGGCTTCCCCGAGTTGCGCGACGCTTTCGAGGACCCCACCTGCGTCAGCGCCCTGGCGGTGCTGCGGCAGGCTCCCACGGCGGCAGCGGTGCAGCGGAAGCGCGCCACAACGCTGGCCCGAGCCACCCGACCCGGTGGTGGTCGTGCGATTGGACCCAAGCGGGCGGAAAGCCTCAAGGCGCTGGCGGAGCAGACGGTGGCCCCGCCGGAGCTGGAGCGGCAGGTGGGCTTCGAACTCGCCCTGCTGATCGAGCAGTACGACCTCCTCGAGGGCCAGATCACGCAGGCCGAGAGCCGCCTTGCCGGGCTCGTCGAGGGTGACGTGGCTCGCCGACTCCAGAGCATCCCGGGCGTCGGGCCGGCGACGGCGGCCACCCTCCTTGCCGAGATCGGCGACATCTTCCGGTTCACCGACGTCGACCAGCTGCTCTCGTACGCGGGTGTCCATCCTCGCGAGGCCAGCTCGGGTCGCAAGGGCGCCAACCCGGAGACGAGCTGGCACATGGCCAAGACCGGCAATGCCCACCTCCGCGCCGCGCTCTACCGGATGGCCATGGTCGGTGTGCAGCACAACCCCGTCATCGCCGAGCACTACGCCCGCAAGCGCGCGGTGGGCAAGTCCAAGATGAACGCCCTGGGGCACTGCATGGCCAAAGCGCTCGCCCTCGTCTGGGGTGTCTGGCGTGGCGGTCGGGACTTCGATCCCGCCTACCGCGCTTGACAAGACACTATGGGACCTAGTCAGGCCCGGAGCGCCGCCAACACCTCGTCGGCGACGGCGACGGCCATGGCGCGCATCTCGTCGTCGGTGCGGTCCTGGACGGGGTGGGGGACGAAGACGCGGCGAATCGCCGGCTGGCCGAGGCTCTGGGCCTCGGCGGCGGCGACGTCGCGGAAGACGCTCGAGGCGACGAGCACCGCAGGACGGCCCAGGCCCTCGAAGGAGACCACGTCGTGCAGACCGCACGACACGCACGAGCCTCAATCGGCGAGGGCTTCGACCAGGGCGTCGCAGCGCTCGGCGATCTCCCGCCGCAGGTCGGCCGGGGCGGGGCGGGTGAAGGTCGGCTTGGCGGTCCGCTCGACGACGTGGCCCCGCGCGTTCAGCAG
>VBHE01000379.1:0-1056 GCA_005889515.1 Chloroflexota bacterium
CACGGCCTGCGCACCGATCCCCAGGGCGGCGGCGACGTGCGGATCGTCGCCTCGGACAACGCCACCACCCTGCAGCTCTTCGAGCTGGGGCAGCTCGACGGCGCCTGGGTGCCCGAGCCCTGGGCCTCGCGGCTCGTCGACGAGGGGCACGGCACCGTCCTCGTCGACGAGGCCTCGCTCTGGCCGGGCGGCCGCTTCCCGACCACCGAGCTCGTCGTCGCCACCGACCTCCTCGACCGCCATCCCGACGCCGTCCGCCGCCTCGTGGCCGGCAACGTCGCCGCCGTCGACTGGCTGAACGCCCAGCCGGACGAGGCTCGGACCGCGGTGAACGAGGGCCTGCGCCGGCTCACCCAGAGCGCGCTGAGCGCCCCGGTCCTCGCCGGCGCGTGGAGCCACCTGACCTTCACCGTCGACCCGCTCCCCGCCCTGCTGCCTCGGCACCACCGACCTCCGCGGGATCGTCGACACCGGCCCGCTCGACAGCGTCCTCGCCGGGCTGGGGCGGGCGCCGGTGTCCGCCGCGGAGCTCGGCGGATGAGGGTGCTCGCCCCGACCGCCGCCCTCAGCCCGGCCTTCACCGCCCTCCCGGGCCCGCCCGCCATCCGCCTCGACGCGGTGAGCCGGGTCTTCGGCTCGGGCCCGCGGGCGGTGGCCGCCCTCGACCGGGTCAGCCTCGAGGTGGGACGCGGCGAGTTCGTCTGCGTCGTCGGCGCCTCGGGATGCGGCAAGAGCACCCTGCTCGCGCTCGTCGCCGGGCTCGACCGGCCGACCGAGGGGCGGGTCGAGGTCGAGGGTGGCCGGCCGGCGCTGATGTTCCAGGACGCCGGGCTGCTCCCCTGGCTCAGCGTCGCCCGCAACGTCGACCTGCCGCTCCGGCTCCGCCGCGTCCCCCGCGCCGAGCGGGTCGACGAGGTCGAGCGGCTGCTCCGCCTCGTCCACCTCGACGCCGTCGCCGACCGGCGCCCGCACCAGCTGAGCGGGGGGATGCGGCAGCGGGTCGCCCTCGCCCGGGCGCTCGCCCAGCACTCCGAGGTGCTGCTCATGGACGAGCCC
>VBHE01000379.1:1174-3115 GCA_005889515.1 Chloroflexota bacterium
GGCAGCCGCCCCGGGCGGCTCGCCGGCGAGTTCGAGGTCGACATCCCCCGGCCGCGGCGCATCGAGGACCCCGCCGTCGGGGCGCTGGCGCTGCGGATCACCGCCCGGCTGCGCGAGGAGATGGGCCGGCATGCGCGTGACTGAGCGGCTGCGGCGCGTGGTCCCGGGGCTCTGCGCCGCAGCGCTGCTCGTCGGCGCCTGGCAGCTCGCCGCGAGCCTTCACGTGCGTCCCGCGTACCTCCTCCCCGCGCCCGCGGATGTGTGGTCGACCTTCGCCGCGCAGTGGCGCGAGGGGCACGTCACCGGGGCGGTCTCGACCAGCCTCGGCCGCGGCGGCGTCGGGTTCGCCCTCGCGCTGCTCATCGGCACCCCGCTCGGGCTGCTCATGGCCCGGGTCGCGACGGTGCGGCTCGCCGTCGGTTCGCTGGTGGCGGCGCTCCAGAGCCTGCCGTCGGTGGTGTGGGTGGTGCCCGGGCTGCTCCTCCTCGGCCCCGGCGGCGCCACGATCGTCTTCGTCGTCGTGGTCGGCGCATTCCCGTCGGTCGCCCTGGGAGCGGTCGCGGCGATCGAGCAGACCCCGCCCCTGCTCGTCGACGTCGGCCGCTCCCTCGGCGCCCGAGGGCTCGCCCTCCACCGCCACGTGCTGCTCCCGGCGGCGCTTCCCGGCTACCTCGCCGGCGCCCGGCAGGCGTGGTCGTTCGCCTGGCGCTCGCTGATGGCCGCGGAGCTGATCACCCAGAGCGCCGACCTCGGGCTCGGTCTCGGACAGCTCCTCGACGCGGGCCGCCAGACCCTCGACATGAGCCTCTCGATCATGGCCATCCTCGTCATCCTCGGCGTCGGCGTCGCCGTCGACGGCCTGGTGTTCTCGCCGCTCACCCGGACGGTGAACCGCCGCCGGGGCCTCGGCGGGGCTCGCGCATGAACGGGCTGGTCACGCCGCTCGGCGGCGTGCTCCTCGACCGCCGCGTCCGCGGCGAGGAGGCCGAGGAGCTGCGCTCACGCGCCGCCGGGCTCGCCTCGCTGCGGCTGAGCGACGCCGAGGCCGCCGACCTCGCGCTGCTCGGCAGCGGCGCCTACTCGCCGCTGACCGGGTTCCTCGACCGCGCGGACCACGACGCGGTCGTCGACCGAGCCGAGCTCGCCGACGGCACCCCGTGGACGCTGCCGATCACGCTGCACGCGAGCGCGCCTGGCACCGTGCTCCGAGAGGGCGCCGACCTCGCCCTCCGCGACGCCGCGGGCCGGGTGCGCGGGGTGCTGACGGTCGCCGACGTCTTCGAGCGCGACCTCGAGCGCGAGGCGGGCGCGGTGTACCGCACCACCGACGACGCCCATCCCGGGGTGCGCGCCCTGCGCGCCGGCGGCGCCACCGCGATCGGCGGCGCGGTGCGCGTCCTCGACGGCCCCCCCGACGAGCACGCGCTCGACCCGGCGCGGACTCGCGAGATCTTCGCCGAGCGCGGATGGAGCACGGTCGTCGCCTTCCAGACCCGCAACCCCGTCCACCGCGCCCACGAGTACCTCACCAAGGTGGCGCTGGAGCAGGTCGACGGCCTCCTGCTCCATCCGCTCGTCGGGGTCACCAAGGACGACGACATCCCCGCCGCGGTGCGGATGCGCTGCTACCGCGCGCTCCTCGACGGCTACTACCCGCGCGACCGGGTGCTGCTCTCCACCTTCGGTGCGGCGATGCGCTACGCCGGTCCGCGCGAGGCGGTGTTCCACGGCCTGGTGCGCCGCAACTACGGGTGCTCGCACTTCATCATCGGCCGCGACGCCGCCGGTGTCGGCTCCTACTACGGGACCTATGACGCCCAGCTCCTCTACCACGAGCTCGGCGGGGCGCGGCGGCTCGGCTTCACCGCCTTCACCTTCGAGCACACCTTCCACTGCACCGCCTGCGAGGGGATGGCGAGCACCCGCACCTGTCCGCACGGG
>VBHE01000369.1:0-493 GCA_005889515.1 Chloroflexota bacterium
CCCTGGTGGCGGCAGCAGGCGGTAGAAGCCCTCGAGGGGAACCAGGCCCAGGAGGACGGCCGCGGCGCGGATCACCCCTTCGTGGGTGACCGCCGCGATCGCGCCCGCTCCCTCGACCCAGCGCTCGTCGAGGAAGTCCGCCAGCCGCCCGAGGAGCGAGGCCACCGGCTCGCCGCCGGGCGGAGTGCCTCCGAGGACGTCGCCGTAGTGGCGGTCGTGGGCCGCCGGGTCGGAGGTGCGCACGTCCTCGTGGCCGCGCCCCTCCCAGCTGCCGAAGCAGAGCTCGCGGAGCCGGTCGTCAGCCCGGCAGGGCGCCCCCGCCGCCGTCGCGATCGCCTCCGCCGTCTCCCGGGCGCGGCTCAGCGGGCTGTGCCACACCGCCTCCAGCCCCTCGTCGCGCAGCGCGGCGGCGATCCCCTCCGCCTGGGCCCGGCCCAGCTCGGACAGGGGAACGTCGACGCGCCCCTGGTAGAGGCGCACCGGGTCGGTCCAG
>VBHE01000369.1:632-3597 GCA_005889515.1 Chloroflexota bacterium
CCCCCCGGGCGGGACCTCGAAGCCCCCGGTGTCGAGCAGGTGCGCGACGAAGAGCTGCGCGGTCGCGGCGAGCGGCTCGTCGCCGCGGGCCACCAGGTGCCAGGCGCGGCGCAGCGGCATCCCCGGGGCCCGCACCTGGACGAGCGAGCCGCGGGCGAGCTCGTCGGCGACGGCGTCGAGCGAGAGCAGGGTGACGCCGAGACCGATGGCGAGCGCCTCGCGGATGGCGCCGTTGGAGCCGAGGGTGAGGGTCGGCGGGTGGAGGCCGGTGGCGGCGAGGTACTCCTCGGTGGTGGCGCGGGTGCCCGAGCCGGGCTCGCGGAGCAGCCAGGTGCGCCGGGCGAGGTCCGCGGGCAGTGGTGAGCGGGGGAGCAGCCCCGGGGGCGCCACCAGGACGAGGGAGTTCGGCCGCTCGGCGAGACTGCGCAGCGGAGACGGGTCGGGGGGGCGGCCGCCGATCACCAGGTCGGCCTCGTGGTGCTCGAGCAGGGAGAACACCCTCGGCCGGTTGGCCACCTCGAGGCTGATCTCCGCCGCCGGGTGGCGCTCGCGGAAGCCGGCGATGAGGCGGGGGAGGAGCTGCTCGCCGGCGGTGGTCACCGCCGCCAGCCGCACCCGTCCGCGCTCCGGGGCGGCGGCGCCGGTGGTGGCGACCGCGGCCTCCTCGAGCAGCCCGAGCAGCCGCCGGGCGTATCCGGCGAGCACGTCGCCGGCGGTGGTGAGCCGCAGCCCGCGGCCGTCGCGGGTCACCAGGCGCACTCCGAGCTCCTTCTGCAGGGCGGCGATCTGCGACGACACCGCGGGCTGGGTGACGAAGAGGCGTTCGGCGGCGGCGCGGACCGAGCCGGTGGCGGCGACCTCGAGGAGGGAGCGGAGCTGACCGAGAGTCATAAGCGAAAAATAATGGTTCACCAGCAAATAAGCAATTGACCCTGCAGAGTTGGCGGCGCATCCTGTCGCCATGACGACTCTGGAGACGAGCGAGACCACCACCGACGGCGCCCGCTCCCGCTGGGCCTCGGGGGTCATTCCGTACAAGACCATGGGCTACTGGGAGCCGGACTACGTCCCCAAGGCCTCCGACATCCTCTGCGCCTTCCGGATCACCCCCCAGGCGGGCGTGGACCCGGAGGAGGCGGCGGCGGCGGTCGCCGGCGAGTCCTCGACCGCGACCTGGACGGTGGTCTGGACCGACCGGCTCACCGCCCACGCCCACTACCAGGCCAAGGCCTACCGCGTCGATCCCGTCGCCGGGGCCGAGAACCAGTACATCGCCCTCATCGCCTACGACCTCGACCTCTTCGAGGAGGGGTCGATCGCCAACCTCACCTCCTCGATCATCGGCAACGTCTTCGGCTTCAAGGCGCTCAAGGCGCTGCGCCTCGAGGACATGCGCATCCCGCCGCACTACGTCAAGACCTTCCCGGGGCCGCCGCACGGCATCGTGATGGAGCGGGAGTACCTCAACAAGTACGGGCGTCCCCTGCTCGGCGCCACCACCAAGCCCAAGCTCGGGCTCTCGGCGCGCAACTACGCGCGGGTGGTCTACGAGGCGCTCCGCGGCGGGCTCGATTTCACCAAGGACGACGAGAACATCAACAGCCAGCCCTTCATGCGCTGGCGTGACCGCTTCCTCAGCTGCATGGAGGCGGTGAACAAGGCGCAGGCCGAGACCGGTGAGATCAAGGGTCACTACCTGAACGTCACCGCTGCGACGATGGAGGACATGTACGAGCGCGCCGAGTTCGCCAAGGAGATCGGCTCGATCATCATCATGCAGGACCTCACCGTGGGCTACACGGCGATGTCCTCGATGTCGAAGTGGGCGCGCCGCAACGGGATGATCCTCCACCTCCACCGCGCCGGCCACGGCACCTACACGCGGCAGAAGACGCACGGAGTGAGCTTCCGGGTGATCGCCAAGTGGGTGCGGCTGCTCGGCGTCGACCACGTCCACGCCGGCACCGTGGTGGGCAAGCTCGAGGGCGACCCCAGCATTTCACCGAGCAGAACATGCAGCGGGGCATCTTCTTCGACCAGGACTGGGCGTCGATGCCGGGGGTGATGCCGGTGGCGTCGGGCGGCATCCACGCCGGCCAGGCGCACGAGCTGCTCCACTATCTCGGCGAGGACGTGGTGCTTCAGTTCGGCGGCGGCACCATCGGCCATCCCATGGGGATCGAGGCCGGCGCGACCGCCAACCGCGTCGCCGTCGAGCTGATGATCCAGGCGCGCAACGAGGGGCGTGACTACCTCCGCGAGGGGCCGGAGCTGCTCCGCAAGGCGGCACGCTGGTGCGAGCCGCTGCGGGCGGCGCTCGACGTCTGGGGCGACATCTCCTTCAACTACGAGTCCACCGACACCCCCGACGTCCTGACGACGGCGACGCCGGCTGGTTAGCGAGGAGCGACGATGTACGTCACGCAGGGGACCTTCTCCTACCTGCCGGCCCTCACCGACGAGCAGATCAAGGCCCAGGTGCAGTACTGCATCGACCACGGCTGGGCGGTCTCGGTCGAGTACACCGACGACCCCCACCCCCGCAACTTTCTGTGGGACATGTGGGGCCTGCCGATGTTCGAGATGCGCGACCCCGCGGCGATCCTGCTCGAGGTCACCCGCTGCCGCGAGGCCAACCCCGAGAAGTACGTCCGGGTCAACGCGTACGACAGCACCCTGGGGCGGCAGACGACGGCGCTGAGCTTCATCGTCGAGCGGCCCGAGCATGAGCCGGGCTTCCGGCTGGAGCGGCAGGAGAGCCACGACCGGCAGCTCCGCTACACCCTCCACGCCTACTCCGCCGACCGTCCCGCGGGCGACCGCTACCGGCCGTAGCCGCGCGATGAGCGAGCCGACGCAGTTCCGGATGCCGCGGGGGGGCCCGCCGACGGGTCCCCCGGCGCCGGCGCCCCCGGAGGAGGACGCCGGGCCCCCCCGGCTTGCCGCGGACGCGATCGTCGACCTC
>VBHE01000369.1:3660-4342 GCA_005889515.1 Chloroflexota bacterium
GGCCTCGCTGCTGCTCGTCGACCGGTTGCGCCGGGGGTTCGGTCTGGATTCGGAGCGGCCCACCCTGCACATGTGCTGCACCGGGAGCCCGGGGACGGGCAAGACGACGGTGGCGGTGCGGATGGCGGAGGTCCTGCACCGGCTGGGGTATCTCGCGAAGGGCCACCTGGTGGCGGTGACCCGCGACGACCTGGTCGGCCAGTACATCGGGCACACCGCTCCGAAGACCCGCGAGGTGCTGAAGCGGGCGATGGGTGGCGTGCTGTTCATCGACGAGGCCTACTACCTGTACCGGGCCGAGAACGAGCGGGACTACGGGCAGGAGGCCATCGAGATCCTCCTGCAGGTGATGGAGAACCAGCGCGACGACATCGTCGTGATCCTCGCGGGCTACAAGGACCGGATGGACACGTTCTTCCAGAGCAACCCGGGGATGAGCTCGCGGATCGCGCATCACATCGACTTTCCCGACTACTCGATGGAGGAGTTGATGGGGATCGCGCAGCTGTTGCTCGAGCGGCAGCGGTACCGGTTCACCGAGGACGGTGAGGTCGCGTTCCGGCAGCTGATGGAGCGGCGGATGCGGCGGCCGCGGTTCGCGAACGGGCGCAGCGTGCGGAATGCGCTGGAGCGGGCCAGGCTGCGGCAGGCGAGCAGGCTGGTGGGCGCGGGTGGGTCGGTG
>VBHE01000370.1 GCA_005889515.1 Chloroflexota bacterium
GGAGATGCCTTCGCCGCCGGCGAGCTCTCCGTCGACAAGATGAAGCTGCTCGCTCCCACGGTCGCGGTCGCGGATGAGGGGACGTGGGTCAGGACGGCCCGCGAGTCCTCGCCTGCGGAGCTGGCACGGCGCTGCCGGGAGGCGCGGAACGCCGAGCGCACCGGGACGGAGCGCGACCGCGCCCAGCGGGCGCAGCGGCATCTCCACGGCTGGTACGACGAGGAGAACAT
>VBHE01000144.1:0-4571 GCA_005889515.1 Chloroflexota bacterium
CCGCGGGCCGCTCGGGCGGCCGGCTGGTGCCGCTCGACCCCGCCCGGCTGATCCCCCTCCCGCAGGCCGCGACCGTCGCCCACCTCCCCGGTCGCCGCGCCCTGGGCCTCGATGGCGACGGCCGCGAGGTCGAGCTCGACGGCCTCGCCGTCGCCGCCGTCCTCCCCGTCGGCCACCTGCGCACCCTGCTCCCCGCCTCTCGCCCCGATCCGGGGGTGCCCCGCCTGCCCCTCTTCGGGTACACCGCCGTCGCCGAGCACCGCGGCCGCCTGATGGTGGCCGCGGCGCGGACCGACCGGCTCGAGTGGTGGGCGCCGGAGCGCTTCCGCCGCGCCGACCTCGGCGAGGCGGTGGCCGCGGCGCGGCGGGCGCTGCCCGGCAACCGGGTGGTCGAGCAGCTCGCCGTCTGCGCCCTCGAGCACAACTGCTACACCGCCCAGAACACCTTCCACCGCCGCTACGAGGGGGCGCTGCCCGCCTCCCCGGCGTGCAATGCCGACTGCCTCGGGTGCATCTCGCTGCAGCCCGACCCGGTCCCGACCCCCCAGCCGCGGATGCGCTACGCGCCCACCGCGGACGAGCTCGCCGACCTCGCCACCTACCACCTCGCAGGCGAGGGGGCATGCATCGTCTCCTTCGGCCAGGGGTGCGAGGGCGAGCCCCTGACCCGGGCGGCCGCGCTCGAGGAGGCGACCCGGCAACACCAACGGCAGCAGCCCCGAGGCGCTCCGCCGCCTCGCCGGAGCCGGCTGCAACTCGGTCCGGATCAGCGCCATCTCCTTCACCGACCCGGTCTTCCGAGCCTACTACCGCCCGGTGGGATACGGGCTCGACGAGGTGGTGGAGTGCGGCCGGGTGATGTGCGCCGCGGGCGGCCAGGTCTGCCTCAACCTCCTCACCTTCCCCGGCCTCACCGACTCCCCCGAGGAGCTCGACCGGACCGTCTCCGCCTGCCGCGAGATGGGCGTCGAGCAGATCCAGTGGCGCAGCCTGAACGTGGATCACGACTGGCTGCTCGAGGAGCTGCCCGCGACCTCACCCGGTGTCGGGATGCTCGAGGCCCTCGACCGGCTCCGCCGCGAGCTCCCCGGGGTCCAGCACGGGAACTTCACCCGGCCGGTGGCGGCGGCGACGATCCGCTGACAGCGAGATTGGTCAATCCGGCCCCGTGGTATCCTCCGCCCGAGTTCGCAACGGCAGTTGCGTGCGAGCATTTCCCGGCGACCCAGGAGCAGTCATGAAGGCCAGCATCCACCCCGAGTACCACGCCGATGCGGTGGTGCGTTGCCTGTGCGGCAACACCTTCACCACCGGGTCGACCCACACCGAGCTGAAGACCGAGGTCTGCTCCGTCTGCCATCCCTTCTTCACCGGCACCCAGCGCATCGTCGACACCGGCGGTCAGGTCGAGCGCTTCCGCCGCCGCGCCGAGAAGGCGGCGGCGGCCAAGAGCTGAGGCCGTCAGCCGTGGCCGCCGAGCCGGAGCAGTTCTTCTATGGCGGCCAGGCCGTCATCGAGGGCGTGCTCATGCGTGGCCGGCGGCACTACGCGGTCGCCGCCCGCCGCCGTGACGGGAGGATCGTCACCGTCTCCGAGCCGCTGAAGTCGCGGGTGTACACGAGCAGGCTCTGGGCGCTGCCCTTCTTCCGCGGCGTCGCAGGGCTCATCGAGATGCTCCACCTCGGGATGCGGGCGCTCACCTGGTCGGCGAACGTCCAGGCCGAGGCGGACGACATCCAGCTCTCTCCGACGGTGATGCGGGCGAGCATGGCGGTCTCGGTGATCGTCGGCCTCGTCCTCTTCGTCGGCCTCCCCCTGGGCCTCGCCGGGCTCCTCCACCACGGACAGCGCAGCGTCGGCTTCGTGATCATCGAGGGCATCGCCCGCGCCTGCGTGCTCCTCGGCTACCTGGCGCTGATCGCCCAGGTGCCGAGCGTCCGCCGGGTCTTCGAGTACCACGGCGCCGAGCACAAGACCATCAACTGCTTCGAGGCGGGACATCCGGTCGACGTCGAGCACGTGCGCACCGCGAGCCGCCTCCACCCGCGCTGCGGCACCGGCTTCCTCGTGGTGGTGGCGCTGGTGAGCATCGTCGTCTTCGCCCCCTTCGGCGGCCTCCCCGTCCCGCTCCTGGTGCTGAGCCGGGTGGTGCTCATCCCGGTGGTGGCGGCGATCGCCTACGAGGGGATCCGCGGCCTCGCCCGGATCCGGCGCACCGCCCCGGGGCGGCTGGCACTGCTCCCCATCCTCGCCACCCAGCGGCTCACCACCCGCGAACCCGACGACGCCCAGATCGAGGTGGCCATCGAGGCCCTGGCCCTGGCGCGGGCCGGGGACGTGGGCGAACCGCCGACGCCGATGCCGCTGGCGTCGTAAGCGGGCGCCGCGATGGGCGGGTTCGAGGCGCGCCTTCGCTCCTTCGAGGAGCGGTACGACGAGCTGGAGCGCGAGCTCAGCGCGCCCGACGCCTACCAGGACGTCGAGCGGGTCCAGCGGCTCTCCCAGGAGCAGGCGCGGCTGCGCGAGGTGGTCGAGACCGGGCGCGCCTGGCGCCGTGCGGCCGCGGCCGCGGCCGAGGCCGAGGAGATGCGCCGCCAGGAGGCCGACCCCGAGATGGTCGCGCTCGCCGAGGAGGAGCTCCGGACCCAGCGCGAGCAGGAGCACGCCGCGTTCGAGCGGCTGCGGCTGCTGCTGGTCCCGACCGACCCCAACGACGAGCGCGACGTGGTCGTCGAGATCCGCGCCGGCACCGGGGGCGACGAGGCCGCCCTGTTCGCCGGCGACCTTTACTCCATGTACACCCACTACGCCCGCGACCAGGGCTGGAAGGTCGAAGACATTTCCTTCAGCCACGGCGAGCAAGGCGGCTTCAAGGAGGTGGTCTTCAGCATCACCGGCGACGACGGTGCACCGCGTCCAGCGGGTTCCCGAGACCGAGTCCCAGGGGCGGATCCACACCTCGGCGGCGAGCGTGGTCGTGCTCCCCGAGGCCGACGACGTCGATGTGCAGGTCGACGAGAACGACCTGAAGATCGACGTCTACCGCAGCACCGGCCACGGCGGCCAGAGCGTGAACACCACCGACTCCGCGGTGCGGATCACCCACCTCCCCACCGGCCTGGTGGTCACCTGCCAGGATGAGAAGTCGCAGTTGAAGAACAAGACCAAGGCGATGCGCGTCCTGCGGGCCCGGCTCTACGACCTCGCCGAGGCGGAGCGGCAGCGCGAGCTCAGTGAGACCCGCCGCGGGATGGTGGGGACCGGCGATCGCAGCGAGAAGGTGCGCACCTACAACTTCCCCCAGTCGCGGATCACCGACCACCGTGTCGACCTCACCGTCCACCAGCTCCAGAAGGTGCTCGACGGCGACCTCGACGTCCTGGTCGAGCCGCTGATGCAGGCCGAGCAGGCGCGACGGCTGCTCGAGGACGGTCCGGGCGACTGAGCCGCTCGCATCCCGTGGCCGCTCCCACCCTGGTCGAGGTCGTTCGGCTCAGCACCCGTTTCCTCAGCGAGCGGGGAAGTGAGAGCCCCCGGCTCGACGCCGAGCTGCTCACGGCCCACAGCCTCGGGCTGCGCCGGATCGACCTCTACCTCCAGCACGACCGGCCGCTCGCCGAGGACGAGCTCGAGCCGATGCGCGCCCTCCTCCGCCGCCGTGCCGCCGGCGAGCCGGTGGCCTACCTCGTCGGCGAGCGCGAGTTCTACGGCCGGCCCTTCCGGGTGACCCCGGAGGTCCTCATCCCCCGCCCGGAGACGGAGACGCTGGTCGAACGGACGCTGCGATGGGCCCGCGCGACCGCCGGCCCGCAGGGGGAGGGGCTGCGCCTCGCCGACGCCGGCACCGGGAGCGGCTGCATCGCCTGCACCCTCGCGGCCGAGCTCCCCGGCGCCGAGGTGGTCGCCGGCGACGTCTCCGCCGCCGCGGTCGGGGTGGCGCGGGACAACGCCTCCCGGCTCGGGGTCGCCGCCCGGGTCACCGTGGGGGAGGGCTCGTGGGAGACGCCTCTCGCCCCCCACGCGCCCTTCGACGCCCTGCTCAGCAACCCCCCCTACGTCACCAGCGGGGAGATGGCGGGGCTGATGCGCGAGGTGCGCGACCACGAGCCGAGGCTCGCCCTCGAGGCGGGGGACGACGGGCTCGACGCGTACCGGGAGCTGCTCCGCCGCTGCCTCCCCCTGGTGCGCCCGGGCGGGTTCGTCGCCCTGGAGATCGACCCCCGCCGGCGGGACCCGGTCGTCGACCTCATCGCCGAGGGCCGGCCCGGGAGCGAGGTGGGGGTGGTCGACGACCTCGCCGGGCATGCGCGGGTGGTCGAGGCGCGACTGGGGTGAGCGCCACCCTCGAGGCCCTCGCCGCGGCGCTCGACGCCGGAGGAGTCGTGGGGGTGCCGACCGACACCGTCTACGGCATCGCCTGCCGGCCCGACGACCCCGCCGCCCTCGCCCGCATCTACGCGCTGAAGCACCGGCCGGAGGGGATGGAGGTCGGGCTGCTCGCCGCCTCCGCCGAGCAGCTCGAGCCGGTGGTGGTGATGAACCCGGTCGCCCGGCGGCTCGCCGCCAGCTTC
>VBHE01000144.1:4649-11419 GCA_005889515.1 Chloroflexota bacterium
GCGGTGACGAGCGCGAACCGCCACGGGGAGCCGGCCTGCACCACCGCGCCCGAGGTGGCGGAGCGACTCGCCGGCGAGCTCGACGCCGTCCTCGACGGCGGCCGCGGAGACGGGAGGGGGTCCACTATCATCGACTGCACCGAGGATCCCCCGCGCGTGCTGCGGCACGGACCGGTCTCCTTCGACCAGCTCCGGCCGCATCTCGGGGGCTGACCTCCCACCGCCGCCGCACGTGCGTACGCCACGGGCGGACGACGCAGAGGCCCGCACCCTGTGCTCGAGACCCCGATGAAGCCCGCCCTGCGCACCGCCGACCCCGAGGTCGCCGCCCTCCTCGAGGCCGAGTTGGTCCGCCAGGAGGAGACGCTCGAGCTGATCCCCTCCGAGAACCTCGCACCCCCGTCGGTGCTCGAGGCGATGGGCTCCTGGCTCAACAACAAGTACGCCGAGGGCGTGCCCGGCAAGCGCTACTACGGCGGCTGCCAGGTCGTCGACCAGATCGAGAACCTCACCCGGGACCGTGCCAAGGCGCTCTTCGGGGCCGAGCACGCCAACGTGCAGCCGCACTGCGGCTCGAGCGCGAACATGGCGGTGTACTCGGCCAGCCTGCAGGTCGGCGACTGCGTGCTGGGCATGGCCCTCGACCACGGCGGCCACCTCACCCACGGCTCCCCCGCGAACTTCTCGGGGAAGCTCTACCGCTTCGAGGGCTACACGGTCTCGGAGACCACCGGCCGGCTCGACTACGACGAGCTGCGCGCCCGGGCCATGGAGGTCGGCCCGCGGATGATCGTCGCGGGCTACAGCGCCTACCCGAGGGTCCTCGACTTCGCCGCCTTCGCCGACATCGCCGCCGACGTCGGCGCGATGCTCCTCGTCGACATGGCCCACTTCGCCGGCCTGGTCGCCGCCGGCGTGCACCCCAGCCCGGTGCCGTACGCCGACTTCGTCACCCTGACCACCCACAAGACGATGCGTGGCCCCTGGGGAGGGATGATCCTCTGCCGCTCGCAGTACGCCGACGCGATCGACAAGGCGGTCTGTCCCGGCGTCCAGGGCGGCCCGCTCAACCACGCCATCGCCGGCAAGGCGGTGATGCTCAAGCTCGCCGGCGAGCCCGCGTTCCGCGAGTACGCCGCCCAGGTGGTCGCCAACGCGAAGGCGCTCGCCGCCGCGATGGTCGAGCGCGGGCTCATCCTGGTCACGGGCGGCACCGACAACCACCTCATGCTCCTCGACCTGCGCCCCACCGGGCTCAAGGGCCGGGCGGTGCAGTCGGCGTTCGACGAGGTCGGCATCACCGTGAACGCGAACACCTTCCCCTACCACGGGGGCAGCCCCTTCAACCCCAACGGCATCCGGCTGGGCACCCCCGCGGTGACCTCGCGGGGGATGCGCGAGCCGGAGATGGAGGAGATCGCCGACCTGGTGGCCACGATGCTCGGAGGATTCGACGACGCCGCGGTGCGCGAGCAGGTCCGGGCGCGCAGCCTGGCGCTCTGCCGCCGCTTCCCGCTCGCCTACCGCTCCGCGCCGTGAGCCGCGCGCGCCGGTGATCGCCGCCCTCCAGAGCGCACCCTGGTACCCGGCGCTGCTCCCGTTCCTCCTGGCCTCGGCGGTGACCTGCGCCGCGGTGCCGCTGAGCATGTGGCTGGCGCGGCGGGTGGGAGCGGTCGACCGTCCCGACGCCGAGCGCCGGATCCACGACGAGCCCACCCCCCGGCTCGGGGGGATCGCCATGTTCGCCGGCTTCGCGATCGCCCTCGCCGTCTTCGGCTCCGGCGTCGAGGAGCGCTGGGACGTGGTCGCCGTGACCGCGGCCATCACCGTGGCGATGGCGGTCGACGACGTCCTCCGCCTCCCCCCGTGGACGAAGCTCGTCATCGAGACCGGCGCGGGCGTCATGGTCGTGGCGCTCGGCATCACGATCAGCTTCTTCGGCTTCCACAGCCATCCCGGGAGCGTGCTCGACCTCGGCCTGCTCGCCGCCCCGGTCACGGTCGTCTGGCTGGTCGGGATGCAGGTGTCGATCAACCTCCTCGACGGCGTCGACGGGGTCGCCAGCGGGGTGGTCGCCATCGTCTCGGGCGTGCTCCTGCTCGCCGCCATCAACCGCCTGGGCCCGATCGAGGGGATCCAGAACAGCGTCATCGTGATGAGCGGCGCGCTGATGGGCTGCTGCTTCGGCTTCCTCTTCTGGAACGTCGCCCCGGCGCGGGTGTTCATGGGCGACTCCGGCAGCCACTTCCTCGGGGTCGCGGTGGGGACGATCACCGTGCTCGGGGTGGCCAAGGTGGCCGTCGCCCTCACCATCGTGGTGCCGCTCCTCAGCCTCGGGCTGCCGATCGGCGACACCGCCTTCGCGATCGTGCGCCGTCGCCGGGCCGGCACCGGTATCGCCGCGCCCGACGCCGGGCACCTCCACCACCGGCTGCTCGCGCTCGGGCTCAGCCCCCGCGAGACCGCCCTCGCCTTCTACCTCGCGACCACGATCCTCGGCTGCATCGCGCTCGGCATCTTCGGCCACCGCAAGGTGCTCGCCATCGCCGCGGTGCTCCTCGTGGTCGTGCTCGTCGCCCTGGTGCGGCGCAGCCGCCGCCGCGGCGGAAACCTCGAGGGCCGTCCGCTCCGCCACTGGCTGCTGGTCTCCGACCGCGAGGCCGTCGCCAGCCGGGCCCGTCGCGGCGGCGAGGCCGACTGAAGGCCCCCGCGCCCTCGGGCGCCGAGCTCGCCGGCATGGGGGTGTTCCTGTGCGTGGTGATCGTGGTTCCCCTTCTCGTCGGGCTGCGGATCGACGAGACCCACCACAGCACCCCCGTCGGGTTCGGGCTCGGACTGCTTATTGGTATCGTTGCCGGGTTTTCCGGCCTGTACCTGAGGTTCAGACGCTACCTGTGATGGGGCGAAGCGCGGCCATGGAGACCGTGCGTGTGGTGCGCACCAGCAGCCTGGTGTGCCTCGGCGGCGCGGTTCTCTGTTTCCTCGCGGGGCTGACACTCGGCAGTCCCGCCGGCGGCGCCGTGGTCGGGCTCGGGCTGGTGCTCGGCGCCGTGAACCCGCTCGTGGTCCAGCTGCTGCTCCGTCTCGGGCTGCCGGCGAGCTCGACCAACATGACCCGTCTCGGGGTGTTCAGCGCGGTGGTCGTGGCCGCCGGCTTCGCCGCGGGCGTGAGCCGGGCGTGGCTGCTGATCATCGGGGTGGCCGCCGCCCAGATGGTGACCGCGGTGACCGCCGCCGTGGAGATGATCCGCCGATGATGTTCCTCGCCGCCGAGGAGGCCCCGAGCAGCCACGAGGCCGTCAAGATCTGCAGCTCGAGCTTCTGCCTGATCAACTACCAGACGCTGATCTCGAGCGCGATCGCGGTCGTGATCACGATCATCGTCGGGCTGTGGGTGGCGGCCAAGCTGCGCAGCGGCCGGCCGGGAAAGCTGCAGCTCGTCTTCGAGCTCTTCCTCACCTACGTGCGCGGCCTGGTCGGCGACACCGTGAGCACCGAGGGGACGGCCTTCATCGTCCCCCTCGCCGCCACCATCGGGTTCTACATCCTGGTGGCGAACTGGATCGACTTCCTCCCCCTGCACAAGCCCATCGAGCCGGCCGCGTCCGATGTCAACCAGACCGCGGCGATGGGCATCCTCGTGATCCTCACCGCCCAGGTCTACAGCATCCGGGTGCTGGGCTTCGGAGGCTACCTGCGGCGTTTCACCAAACCTCACGAGTCGAGTTGGTGGATCCGCGGCCCGTTCATCATCCTCAACATCATCGAGGAGCTGGTGAAGCCGGTCACCCTCTCCCTCCGACTCTTCGGCAACATCTTCGCCGGCGTGGTCATGGTCTTCCTGCTGGGCCAGCTCTACGGGGCCGGCTCGAACGCCATCTCCCATGCCGTCTTCGGCTTCTTCGGTATCGCCCTGCTGATCCTCTGGAAGTTCTTCGACGTCTTCTTCGTCGGGACCATCCAGGCATTCATCTTCATGCTGCTGACCGTCATCTACTTCGGACAGGCGCGGGAGGGGATGGAGGAGGAGCACCACGGCGCCTCCCACGCACAGCCCAAAGCCGCCTGACCATCTGAGGAGCGACCCATGGCCGACCCCAACAACATCAACCATGCCGTCGCCGTCGCCGGCGCCCTCGTCGGCTCCGGGCTGGCGCTGGGCGGGGGCGCCGTCGGCGCCGCGATCGGCGACGGCCTCGCCGGCAACGCCACCATCCAGGGCATGGCCCGCCAGCCCGAGGCGCGCGGCCAGCTGCAGGTCACGATGTTCCTGATCATCGGCCTCTGCGAGGCGATGTACTTCATCAACCTCGCGCTCGCCTTCTACTTCATCACGTCCATCGCCGAGAAGTTCGCGTCGTAGGCCCGCCGTTGCTCGCGCTCACCCCCCTTGCCGACACCTCGGGGCTGCTCGACGTCAACGGCACCCTCGTCGCCGAGCTGATCGCCTTCGTGATCATGGTCGGCATCCTCGCCAGGTACGCCTACCCACCGATCATGCGCGCCGCCGAGGCGCGGCAGAAGCAGATCGAGGACGGCGTCCGCGCCGCCCAGGAGGCGGAGCGACGCCTCAAGGAGGTCCAGAAGGACGTGGAGCAGACCCTCGCCGAGGCGCGAGCCCAGGCGCGGGAGACGCTCAACCGGGCCCACCAGGAGGCCGCGGCCGAGGCCGAGGAGCTGCGCGAGCGCGGCCGCAAGGACGCCGAGGCGCAGGTCGAGAAGGCGCGCGGCGACATCCAGGCGGAGAAGGACCGGGCGGTCCAGGAGCTGCGCGCCCAGGTCAGCGCCCTGGTGGTCGACGCCGCCGGCAAGGTGCTCGGCGCCGCCATCGACGAGAAGGCCCACGCGCGTCTCATCGAGGAGTCGCTGCGCCAGGTCTCTCCCGGAGGCTAGGCGGAGATGGTGTCCGAGGTCGTCGCCAGGCGCTACGCGGAGGCCTACTTCCGGCTCGCCCGGGAGGCCGGGAAGATCGACGTCTGGAACGCCGATCTCGCCCGCGCCGTGGAGATGCTCGAGCAGCCCGCCGTCGCCGAGGCGATGCGCAATCCGCGGGTTCCCATGAAGGACCGCATCGCGCTGGTTCTGAGCCTCACCGACGGGCTCGAGCAGGAGACCCGCAACCTGGTGCGGCTGCTCGTCCAGCGCGGACGCAGCAGCATCCTCGGCGCGGTGCTGGAGCGCTATCGCGCCCTCGCCGACGCCGCCTCCGGGCTCACCCGGGTCGAGGTGACCGCCGCGGTCCCGCTCGACCAGGCGCTGGAGCAGGACATCCGGAACACCCTCTCCCAGCGGCTCGGCGGCAGCATCCACACCACCGTCCGGCAGGACCCCTCGATCATCGGGGGACTCATCATCCGTATCGGCGACCGCGTCATCGACGGCAGCCTGCGCACACGGTTGCAGCAGCTGCGGGCCGCGCTCGCCTGATCCACCGCAGGCGGCGGCGCAGGCACCCGCACCACAAGGACGAGAGCGACAACTGATGGCAATCCGCAGTGACGAGATCGGCGAGATCCTGAGAAAGAGGATCGCCAGCTTCGAAGCCCCGGTCGTCGACGCCAACGAGGGCGTGATCACCTCGGTCAGCGACGGCATCGCCCGCGTCTACGGCCTCGAGCAGGCGATGGCCGGCGAGCTCCTCCAGTTCCCGGGGCCCGAGGGCGGGCAGCCCGTCGTGGGCCTGGCCCTCGACCTCCGTGAGGACGGCGTCGGCGTCGCGATCATGGGTCCCTACGAGCACCTCCAGGAGGGCGACACGGTTCGCACCACCGGCCGGGTCGCCGAGGTCCCGGTCGGCGACGAGCTGGTCGGCCGGATCGTCAGCGCGGTGGGCGAGGAGCTCGACGCCAAGGGGCCGATCGAGACCTCGGAGTCGCTGCCGGTCGAGCGGGTGGCGCCGGGCGTGATCTATCGGCAGAAGGTCGACACCCCGCTGCAGACCGGGATCAAGGCGATCGACGCCATGATCCCCATCGGCCGCGGCCAGCGCGAGCTCATCATCGGCGACCGCCAGACCGGCAAGACCGCCGTGGCCCTCGACACCATCATCAACCAGAAGGGCACCGGCGTCATCTGCATCTACGTCGCCATCGGCCAGCGCTCCTCGACCGTCGCCCAGGTCGCCGCGACGCTGCAGCAGTACGGCGCGATGGAGCACACGATCATCGTCTCGGCGACCGCCGCCGAGCCCGCGGCGCTGCAGTTCCTCGCCCCCTACGCCGGCTGCGCGATGGGCGAGTACTTCATGCAGCAGGGCAAGCACGCGCTGATCGTCTACGACGACCTCAGCAAGCACGCCCAGGCGTACCGCCAGCTCTCGCTGCTGCTCCGCCGCCCGCCGTCGCGCGAGGCGTATCCAGGCGACGTCTTCTACCTGCACTCGCGCCTGCTCGAGCGCGCGGCGCGCATGTCCGACGCCGAGGGCGGGGGCACGCTCACCGCCCTCCCGATGATCGAGACCCAGGCGAACGACGTCTCGGCGTACATCCCGACCAACGTCATCTCCATCACCGACGGGCAGATCTACCTCGAGACCGACCTCTTCAACGCCGGCATCCGCCCCGCCATCAACGTCGGCATCTCGGTCTCCCGCGTGGGAGGCGACGCCCAGACCAAGGCGATGAAGCAGGTCGCCGGCCAGCTGCGTCTCGACATGGCGCAGTACCGCGAGCTCGCCGCCTTCGCCCAGTTCGCCTCGGACCTCGACCGCACGACCCGGGCGCAGCTCGAGCGCGGCCAGCGGATGACCGAGCTGCTCAAGCAGCCGCAGT
>VBHE01000371.1 GCA_005889515.1 Chloroflexota bacterium
GACGCCGCCGTCGAGGAGGGCGGGATCGAGGCCCTGCGCGCGGTGGCCGGGCGCTGGCCGGCCTTCCTCGACGCCTGGGCCCGGCTCGGCGCCCGCACCCTCGAGGACGGCGATCCGGTCACCGCCTACGCCTGCGCCCGCACCGGCTATCACCGCGGCCTCGACCGGCTCCGCGCCGGCGGCTGGGGCGGGGTGGGAATGGTGCGCTGGGCGCGCCCCTCGAACCGCGGCTTCCTCCGCGCCCTCGACCTGCTCATGGTCACCTCGGCGCGGCTCGGCGACGCAGCGGAGGCCGACCGCTGCCGCCGCTTCCTCCTCGAGCTCGATCCCGACGACGGGATCGGCGCCGGGCAGCGCTCAGAGCTCGGGTAGGTCCACCGCCGGTCCCCGGCTGTCATGGATCTGAAAGGAGGCCCCCCGTACGGTGCGGCACGTGTCCGCCACCCACGAGAGGCCTCCGAGCATGATCACCGCCGCACCGACCCGGCCGGGACGTCCGCGCACCCGCGGGATCACCATGGTGATCGACCCGGGGCTCCCCACCGGCGCCTTCACCGACGTCATCGACAGCCACGGCGAGCTCATCGACCTCGTCAAGTTCGGCTGGGGCACCGCCCTGGTGACCCGCGACCTGCCCGCCAAGCTCGAGGTGCTCCGCGCCACGGGCATCGGCTTCTACTTCGGCGGCACCCTCTTCGAGCACTACCTCTGGAGCGGCCGTCTCGGCGAGTTCGTCGACCTGCTCCGCAGCCACGCGGTCACCCACGTCGAGGTCTCGAACGGGACCATCCCGCTCGACCAGCACGACAAGGCCGGGTACCTCCGCCTCCTCGCCGGTGAGTTCACCGTCGTCTCCGAGGTCGGCTTCAAGCAGGTCGAGCGCTCGGACCGGCTGACCCCCGCGGACTGGGTGGCGGCGATCGAGGAGGACCTCGAGGCCGGCGCCACGCTCGTCACCTGCGAGACCCGCGAGAGCGGCCGCGTCGGGATGGCCCGCGCCGACGGCAGCCTCCGCTCCGACATCCTCGAGGCCATCCTCGAGTCCGTCGACCCCTCCCAGCTGCTCTTCGAGGCTCCCACCAAGAGCCTCCAGGTCGAGCTGGTCAAGGCGCTCGGCGCCGAGGTCAACCTCGGCAACATCGCGACCGCCGACGTCGTCGGGGTGGAGACGCTGCGCCTGGGCCTGCGCGCGGACACCCTGATGGAGATGACCGCCGCGGCGCCGGCGCGCACCCCCGCGGCCGCCCTCGCCGGACGCGTCCGGCTCGTCGTGGCCGCCTGACCGCGATGCGCAACCCGCACGACTGCTGCCACATCGCGGTGCCGGCGCGCGACCTCGACGAGGCCATCGGCTTCTACGTCGGCGGGCTCGGCGCGAAGCTGGCCCGCCGCTATCCCGACCGGGTGACCTTCGACTTCTTCGGCGACCAGCTCGTCTGCCACCTCTCCGACCAGGTCCCCGACGAGCCGCGCGCATATCCGCGGCACTTCGGCGTCAGCTTCGCCGACGGCGCGGACTTCGACCGGCTGGTGCGGCTCATCGATCACCGCGAGCTGCCCACCCTCGGCGACGGGGTGTCGTTGCGCTTCGAGGGCACCGCGGAGCAGCACCGCACCGTCTTCCTCGTCGACCCGTCGAACAACGTCATCGAGTTCAAGCACTACGACGATCCCCGTCTGCAGTACTGACGCTGCGACGGATCGGTGACGGCGGTTCGCGGTCATCGAAGTGAAAGAGAGCGGCCACGACCATGGCCTCGAAGAGCACACCGAGCGGGCGGTCCCCACGGACGCCCGGCACCTGGAGGAAGCCATGACCCTGAAGGGCCTCACCCGCCGTCGCGGCATCGCCGCGGGCGCAGCCCTCGCCGTGGTCGCGGCCGGAGGCGCAGTGGTGTGGGCGCGGCAGGGATCCTCCGCCTCGACCCAGTACCGCACCGCGGCCGCCACCCTGGGCACCGTCACCCAGAGCCTCCCGCTCACCGTCGGCAGCGCCGGCAAGGTCACCGCGGTGAACGTGCAGCCCGGCCAGTCGGTGACCGCGGGCCAGGTGCTCGCCACCATCGACACCACCTCGCTCGCCGCCGCGCTCACCCAGGCGCAGGCGACCCTCTCCAGCGCCGAGGCCAAGCTCTCCCTCGACCAGGCCGGCCCGACCGTGCAGAACCTCTCCCAGTCGCAGGCGTCGGTGCGCAGCGCGCAGTCGCAGCTCGCGAGCGCGCAGACCGCCTTCAACGACACCAAGGCGATCAACGCCCAGAAGATCGCGCAGGGCCAGGAGACCGCGGTCCAGGTGCAGCAGAGCAACGACCAGGCGCAGGCCCAGGTCAGCTCGGCGCAGGTGCAGCTCACCAACGCCCAGGACGCGCTCGCCGCGCTCCAGCTGGGCAACACCAGCCAGCAGCTGCAGATGGACGAGAGCCAGGTGCAGATCGACCAGATCGGCGTCGACAACGCCCAGAAGGCGCTCTCCCAGGGCAGCCTCGTCGCCCCCGCGAACGGCATCGTCGGGGTCGTCAACATCACCGCCGGCCAGTCGGTCTCGGGCAGCTCCGGCGGCTCGTCGAGCAGCTCGAGCTCCTCGAGCAGCCCGCAGATCTCGGTGCTCACCCCCGGCGCCTTCCAGGTCACCGGGACGGTGAGCGACACCCAGATCAACGACATCGTCGTCGGGCAGCGCGCGCTCGTCACCCCCGCAGGCGCGACCCAGGCGATCACCGGCAAGGTCACCCAGGTCGCCCCCGAGGCGACGGTCACCTCCGGGGTGGCGACCTTCCCGGTCACCATCGTCCTCGGCGGCAGCAATCCCTCGCTGCACGCCGGGGTCTCGGCGACGATCACGGTGGTGACCAACCAGGTGGTCGGGGTGCTCACCGTGCCGACGAGCGCGGTGCGCGGCTCGACGGTGCAGACGCTGGTCAACGGGCAGCCGCAGACCGTGCAGGTCACCGTCGGCGCCTCCGACTCCCTCCGGACCCAGATCCTCTCCGGCCTCAACGTCGGCGACAACGTGATCATCGCCACGGTCAGCAGCACCGTGCCCTCCTCCACCACCACCCGCGGGACGACCGGCGGCGGCCTCTTCGGAGCCGGTGGCGGACGCGGCGGCGCCGGCGCCATCGGCCGGGCGCTGGGGGGCTGAGCGTGGGCGAGATCCTCCGTCTCGAGAACGTCTCCAAGATCTACGGCAGCGGGGATGCCGAGGTGCGCGCGCTCGACGGCGTCAGCCTCACCGTCGAGGAGGGTGACTTCGTCGCGGTGGTCGGGCCCTCGGGCTCGGGCAAGTCGACGCTGATGAACATCGTCGGGTGCCTCGACATCCCCACCTCGGGGCGCTACCTCTTCGCCGGCGAGGACGTCTCCCGGATGGACGCCTACGCGCTGGCCCGGATCCGCAACCGCCGTATCGGCTTCGTCTTCCAGCAGTTCCAGCTGCTCAACGACCTCTCCGCCTGGCGCAACGTCGAGCTCCCGCTCCTCTACCGAAGCGCCCACGACCGCAAGGGGACGGCGCTGCAGGTGCTCGACCAGGTGGGCCTCGCCAACCGCGTCGACCACCGGCCCAACCAGCTGAGCGGCGGCCAGCAGCAGCGCGTCGCCATCGCCCGCGCGCTGGTCACCGACCCCGACCTCATCCTCGCCGACGAGCCCACCGGCAACCTCGACTCCGCGTCGAGCCGCGACATCCTCGCCATCCTCCGCCAGCTCAACGAGGCGGGCCGGACCGTGGTGCTCATCACCCACGATTCCGCGGTCGCCGCGGTGGCGAAGCGGGTGG
>VBHE01000145.1:0-6670 GCA_005889515.1 Chloroflexota bacterium
CCCATGGAGGCGGTCGACGTCGCGGCTCCGGCCGTGGCGGACTCCGTGGAAGGTCTGATCGCCCACGTACGCAACGTGCACACGGGGGAGATCGCCCTCATGGCGGGCACCCGAGAGGTCATCTGGCGGGACCCCTCGTTGGCTGCACGTCTCGCGCACATGGCTCGGAGTTCGGGGGACCGATGAGATGTCGTCGCATCGAGAGGCGCCTGGGATCGCCAAGGATCCGGTCGCGGACAGCACCGACACATACGCGTTCGTCAGTCCTGACGCGCCGGACACCGTCACCCTGATCGCCAACTACGTTCCGCTCGAGGGCCCGGCCGGCGGCCCGAACTTCTACGAGTTCGGCGACGACGTCCTCTACGAGATCAACGTCGACAACGACGGGGATGGGATCAGCGACATCACGTATCGGTTCGTCTTCCACACCGAGGTTCGCAGACCGGATACGTTCATGTACAGCACCGGTCGGATCAGCGCGCTGGACAGCGCGGCGTGGAACCGCCGCCAGTTCTACACGGTGAGCAGGGTGGTCGGCGGTCGCGAAACGGTCATCGCTGAGCACCTCGCGTCGCCACCATGCAACATCGGACCCCGGTCGACGCCCGACTACGCCAGGCTGGCGCATGCGGCCGTGCACAGGCTCCCCGGAGGCGAGCTGGTCTTCGCCGGGCAGCGGCGTGAGGGTTTCTACGTCGATCTGGGGTCGGTCTTCGACCTCGCCGTTCTCCGGCCGGAGCAGAGCTTCCACATGATGCGCATGCTCCCCGCGCTGGGAGTGGACGCCACCATCGATGTCAACGTGCACAGCATCGCCATCCGGGTCCCGAAGACGTCGCTGTCCCGCGATGGATCGGCTCCGATCAACCCGGCGGATCCCGGGTCGGTGATCGGGATGTGGACCGCGGCCTATCGCCGGAAGGCCATCGTTCGTGATCCCTACCACGAGACCCAGAGTGGCCCCTGGGTTCAGGTGTCCCGCCTCGGCAACCCCCTCTTCAACGAGGTCATCGTGCCGATGGCCGAGAAGGACCTGTGGAACTCGGTGCCGCCGGCCGGTGATCGGGACTTCGTGAAGTACGTGGAGCATCCGGAGCTCGCCGCGGTGCTGCCCGTGCTGTATCCGGGTGTGTTCCCGAACCTGGCGGCCTACACGAAGCCGCGTGCCGACCTCGTCGCCATGCTGCTGAGCGGCTTTCCCGCAGGGGTCGTCCCGGGGTTCCAGAACTTCACGGGCGGCATGCCGGCCGACGTGCTGCGGCTCAACATGGCGATCCCCCCATCCTCCCGGCCCAACCTCCTCGGTGTCCTCGGCGGTGACCTGGCCGGCTTCCCGAATGGCCGCCGCGTCTTCGACGACACCGTGGCCGTCGAGGTCCGCGCGGTGGCCGGCGCCACGATCCCTCTCTTCGACAAGGGCTACAGTCCGGACGCTGCGGTAGCGGCCCTGACGCAGGGCTTCGGTCCGGGTCGTGATCGCTACATCTCGATCTTCCCCTACCTGGGAACTCCCAGGGACGGGTACCACACCCCAGCGGTGGTCGGCGCCTCGAACGTGTCCGGTCTCGGAGTGGCCACCCAGCCTGGAGTTGGTCCCCACTATTGAGTGTCCCGCCGACGAAGGCCGCTGGGCGGGTCGCACCCACCTCGAACCCGCCCAGGCAGAACCGCCCCTACCCCGCACGGAGAGTCGAACTCCGGTTGCCACCTTGAAAGGGCGAACGGGCGTGTGTCGGCGAGTGCCGCGGAGGTCCGACACGGGCCGTTGATCTCGCTTGAACGGATCCCGACCTGCCGCCGGATGCCGACTTCTGCTGCCCTGGGTCGCTGGGTGCGGCAACAACTGGGCAACAAGCCCCGGCCAGGCCGAGGCCCCTTGTCCGGAGGCCGCCCGTCAGCGCCGACCGAACAGCCGTGCGCGGACGACCTTGCCCAGCGCCAGCGACGCCAGCAGAGGGAGATACGCCATGGCGGAGCCGATCATGCCTCCGACGGCGAAACCCATATCGCAGTCTGTGGCCGGGGCCCCGGGGCAGGCGACCGGATCGTCGGAGAGGCCGACGAAGATGCCGACCACGTACAACCAGGCGCCGACCCCCGCCAGAATCGCCACCTCAAGCCACGAACCGCGCGAGCGGAGCCATCCGCCCAGGATTCCGAGCGGCACCACGGCCGCTCCGAGGGACGTAAGGAGGGGAACCCCGGGATGGGCATTGCCCGTCAGGAGAGCGACCCCGACCTGGGCGGCGATGAAGACGACCAGGATCCAGGTGACCCTCGCCAGCCAGTCGCGCTTCGTCGCCGTTCGCCTCTGACACGCCGCCGGCCGAGGGTCCCACGTCGGAACCCAGCCCACTCCGTCCCAACGGTAGAGGTGGTCCGGGGTGAGCAGCCCGAGCGGCGGCGTAGCTGCGTTCAGCGAAGGCCCCTGCATGGAGCAAGTGTCGGGGATCGGCGCACGAGGGATGCCCCGTATCAGTTTCGGTGCATAGGCTTCCCCGAGCGCCGACCCGCAGTTCAGTCTGCTGGGAGACCACCTTGAGGCGTCCGCCAGACGCGGAACACTTTGACGGCGAGGGGCACGAAGCAGCCCACCGCGACAACGTCGCCGACGAGCTCCAGGGGGCCGCCGCCGGGCACAGAGTAGCGCCGGAGTCCAGCACCCAGCCCTCCCAGACCCACGCCCACGAGCGGAATCCAGTACCACCGCCACCAGACCGGACCTAGTCTCCACCGGGGATTCAAACAGGCGAGAATTTGGTTGCCGGTTTCCGCGGCCCTCTGGGGGTTGACCGCATTGCGCAGTCCCTCGACCACCATGAAGGCTCCCAGCGCCAATTGCATCGAAGCGAGCAAGACGTCTCCGATGGCTCCCACAGTCACTTCATAACGTGATGACCGGCCGAGAGCGCCGCGACCGCCGGCACGATCGGACGGTTCGGGTCGAACGGCAGGTTGGGCGGACAGCCCTCGAGTTGAAGGGCCGGTGAGTCTTGGACCACCCCCGCACATGCGTAGTCGTGGTTTGGAGGAATGACGCTGAAGGTGCCGTGACCCGTCCAGGAGTCGGTGATGACGCACCCCCGATCTCGGGGCTCGACGATCAACTCCTGTTCGGTGTAGCCGTCGCCGCCGGCGATCTGAACAGTGATGGTCTTGTGCACGCACAGGGATGCGGCCTGGAGGAAGCAGGCGGTGGCTCCGCCCGGAACCTGCGAAACTGCCCCCTGGACGTTGACGTACGCCTCGCCGCATGGCGCCGGAGCCGTCAGCCGCGCATAGATGGCTCGTCCACCAAGGCTGGCGACGAACAGGCTCACCAGCACCGCCGGACCCAGACAGCAGGCAAGGAAGCGCGGACCGCGAGCCGAAAGGAGCACTCGGCGCAAATCAGTCACGCAGCGCAGCATACGGGTCGGACGAGACCAGCGTCGGGCCAGCCGCTGCCGGCGCGGCCGATCCTGATCACCGGGATCACGCCTGATCGCACCAGCTCGTAGGTACGCGTCCGACCGAGCTGGAGCTCTCCTTCAAGGTCCTTGACGGTGAGCAGCATGGGTCTGGCTTCCGAGGTCGACAGGGTCTCCACATCGTCAGGCATGAGCGCCCAGATGCCTGGGCCTCGACCCAAGTGCGAAAGTGCTTCTCGGGGAATCCATGGCGGTCACCGTCTCCCAAGGGACGCCGCAGTGCGGACAGCGCCTGCTCTCCGGGTCGTCGACGAGCTCGTCCGCCTGGTCGGACTCCGCAAGACCGCGGAACACCCCGGCGGCGGTGAAGAGACGGCGGCCGCGTATCGCCCGATGAAGCTCCAGGACGTCGCTCTCGCCGTCCTCGCGCTCCTTGGACCTCACCTCGGTGAGCTTCGTGCAGTACTTCACCGCCTCCCGGACGGCGCCGGCCATGCTTCCCTCCTGGTCGGCGTGCACGGCGCGGACGTCGACCACGTAGCTGTCGCCCGTGATCTCCCGCCACGCCTCGGAGAGGCAGCACTGGTTGAGCGCGTGCGGACACCAGACCGTCCCGGCCCGCCGTCGCCGAGGCGGCGACCCCGCAGGCAGGTGCAGGACGGTCGGGCGACGAGCACGTGGAGGTGGGGATGCCAGAGCCCCGACCGCTTCCCGCGCTTGATCTCCATGGTTGCCACGCAGCCGAGCACCTCCGTCCAGAGCCTGCGCTGCCGCAGCTTGCGGAAGTCCGTCCAGCAGCGGCTGACCGAGCCTTCCAGGACCTCGCAGTCCCGGTAGGTCGGCGCGGACGAGCAGTGGCCGCGCATGCGGGTCGCACTCGCGCTCGCCGAGACGCCGCTCCTCCGTCGTCGCCCCTCGCACCTTTGAGCCCGCGGCCGACCTCGGCGCAGCCGCGATGCCGACCCTGCCACCCGCGGTTGCGCCGCTGATGACCAGCGACCGCGGGCCAGCACCGGACCTCCGCCCCCGCACGGCGCTCGGCCGCGTCATCCGCCGCATGGGCCGCGTCGTGGTCGGCGACCTCCGGCACAGGGTGCGAACGGATGATCGCCCTTTTCTTCGTATGCAGGTGAGGAAGCTGCCCTGAGGCTGTCCCTCAGCCGCTAGGACACGACGGGGTCGAGCGATGGTGTGGCCACCTCTCGCCGGCACCAGGCATAGAGCGCGTCGTAGACGAAGGACGCTCCAGGAGTTGGTGATCGTCGGCTTCGACGTCGATACCTCCTAGCCCGGTGGCGAGGAGACCGGGTCCGAGAGGGTCGGTGTGCAGCTCCGAGGCGATGTCCGCAGCATGGACCGCTCGCGCCAAGCGGACGAGCGCAGGATCGTGCCCCAGATGGAACGCACCTCGAAGGTGCACCTGTCGTCTCGGTGAGTGTAGGTCGCTCCCGACGTGTCGAAGGAGCGCCCACCCTCACGCTCGGCGACCTCCAGCACCTCGTCCTTGGGGACGTAGACGATCTCGGCCTCGGGGTCGATGCAGCGGCGGATCAGCCACGGGCAGGCGATCCGGTCGGTCTTCGGTCGCTCTCGTGTCACCCACTTCATCGCCGTCCTCCCTCGTGCCTTCCGCTCCTCGCCCCCTACTACGTGCCCCCGGGTGCCATCACCCGTAGAACAGGCCTTCCGTTCTCGTCCGCCAGAGGCAGGAAGACCTGGTGCGTCGCCGGGTCGACGGCCACCGTGTGGGCATTCGGCCCGGCGAACCCCTCGGCGATCTTCCGCAGAGTCATGCCGTCAGCGTGGAAGACGACGAGCGGGCCACTCTCGGCGGCGACGTAGAGCTGGTGAAGTGCCGCGTCGAACGCTAGGACATCGGGGGTGTCGCCGACGGTCTGCGTCGCCGTCGTCCTCCCGGAGCGGAGGTCGAGGGCGAGGAGTCTCGCGTTCCCCTCGCACGCCACATATGCGACCTCGGAGCGGGCGTCGAGGGAGACGCCATGTGGACCGTCGCAGCCCGGCGTTTCGTAGCGGTCGACGACGGAGTTCCGCGCCGGGTCGATGACCACGATCTGCCCCCGTCCCTGGACTGCCGCCACTACTCGATGCGAAGCCGAGTCGTACTGAGTGTTTCCGACGTCTCCTCCGAGGTCGATGGTGCCGACCCGCCGGTTGGTGTCGGTTTCGATGATCGTGTCCGTGCCGCCATGCTCATCGGAGACGAACACCCGGTGATCGACCGGGTCATAGGAGAGGCCGTCCGGGTAGTCGCCCGCCGCCGTGGTCGCGGTCACACGAAGGGTCTGCGCGTCGATGACCGCGACCTCGTTCCGCTCCGTAACCGAGGCGTAGACCCGTCCCAGCTCGGGCACTGCGAGCACCCCGTGGACGCCGGGGAGACCCGCGACGTTGCCCACCACCGCGCGTGTCCGAGTGTCCACCACAGCGACCGTCCCATCGCCGAGATGGGCGACGTAGAGGCGATGGTGCGCCTCATCGAGGCTCTGGTAGTCAAGCCGCGCAGTGCTCCCCGGAAGGGGGACATCCGCAACCAGGCGCAGGCCGGCGACCGACGCCGACCGTCCCGAGGACTGGCCGCACGCAACGGCCAAGCCGCCGGTGAGGACCAGGACGCCGGCCGCGGCACGACCGAGGCGCCTCTCCGAGCGCCGCCTGTTCGGTGTGATCACAGGATCACCACGTTGATGAGGAAGCCGGCGATCCCCCCGGCGGCGCTCGGGAGCAGATGCGCTCTCCGAGGCGCGCTTGGCCGGAATCCCACGATCGCGGGGACGAGGGCGCCCGCGACGAGGCAGCCGCAGTCACCGACGCTCACATACGCGATGAAATCCGCGTTCAGACTCAGAGCGTTGGCGAGGGCACGCCAGGCGATCAGGGTGGCGAACGCACCGGCCGCCGCGGCGGCCACCGAGCCGGCGGCCCAGCGGGCCGCCGCTGCCGCCAGGACGACGGCCGCCGCCGTCAACGCGGCGGCCTCGACGATGAGGCTGTAGCGGATCACCCGGTCTCCCCACCTCGCACGCTTGGGTGACCCGTCGTCACGACCTCGCCCCGGCCTCGCTGGTTTGAACGCAGTAGGCATACAGCGCCTCGCAGACGACCGAGCCGCGCTCCAGGCGCTCCTCGTCGGTCGTGGAGCTGTCCCGGATGCCGGTGAAGATCGCCAGTACCCCCGGCGCCTCGGGAGGGATCGAATCCTCGTGAGGAAGGTCGGCTCCGCGAATGATCGCGGCCAT
>VBHE01000145.1:6697-7243 GCA_005889515.1 Chloroflexota bacterium
CGATCAGGGCGTCCAGGGTGCATCGCCCGCGGCGGTGCCCGAGCTCCGCCCCGCGAAGATCGAACGGGATACCGTCGATGGCATTCAACTCGACGCTCCTGGGCACGAAGCCGAAGGTCGCGCCAGGATCCACGAACCGCCGGATGGCCCAGGCGGTGGCGGGTCGGTCGACGTGAATGTGCTCGCGGGTGACGTAGTGCACCTCTTCCTCCCCTAGGCTTCTGGACCGCTATCGGTCACCGCGCTCAGCTTGCGACTGATGCCCTGGCGGAAGGCGAGGCACCGATCGATCGTGGCGGCGGCCTCCCGGCGTCCAGGCGCCGTGAAGTAATCGCGCGTCCGGATTCTCTGGAAGCGGCGCTGGAGAGTCACCAGCTCCTTCTCGGTTCGCAGCCGCAGCGGCAACTGGGCGTCGCTCCCTGGGACGGGATGGTCGGCGGCCCGGCGGAGGAACGACATGGCCTCCTCGCGCAGCGCGTCGTACTCGGCCTGGCGGTCGGCGTTGACACGGTCCCGGATTCGCCGCTCCTCATCGCCCGAGAGTTG
>VBHE01000385.1:0-1976 GCA_005889515.1 Chloroflexota bacterium
CCAGCTCGCTCTGCCCGCAGGGGCAGTAGCGCGGGCCCGGCCGGCCGCCTGCACGGCGGCCGGCCGGTACCCCTGGGCTACGCGGAGTTGCGCTCCGCCATCCCCACGTAGTCGCGGCGCTGCTCGCCGAGGTAGACCTGCCGCGGCCGGGCGATCCGCTGCTCCTTGTCGAGCAGCATCTCCTCCCACTGCGCCAGCCAGCCGACGGTGCGCGGGATGGCGAAGAGCAGGGGGAACATCTCGGTGGGCAGGTTGAGCGCCTGGTAGATCAGCCCGCTGTAGAAGTCGACGGTGGGATGGAGCCTGCGGCTGACGAAGTAGTCGTCCTCGAGGGCGATCCGCTCGAGCTCGAGGGCGATGTCGAGCAGCGGGTGGGACTCGGTCACCGAGAACACCTGGTAGGCCATCCGCTTCAGCACCCGGGCCCGCGGGTCCTGGTTGCGGTAGACCGCATGACCGAAGCCCTTGAGCTCCTCCTCGCCGTTCTTCACCCTGCGGATGAAGTCGGGGATGTTGGCGGTCGAGCCGATCTGCTCGAGCATGCGCAGCACCGCCTCGTCGGTGCCACCGTGCAGCCCGTAGAGCGCGGCGATCGCCGCCGCCGCCGCGGAGTACGGGTCGGGCTGCGAGGAGCCCACCGAGCGCATCGCGTTGGTGGAGCAGTTCTGCTCGTGGTCGGCGTGGAGGATGAAGAGCACGTCGAGCGCGCGCTCGATCTCGGGCACCGGCTTGTAGCGCTGCTCGACCATCTTGAACATCATGTTCAGGAGGTTGCCGGCGTACGAGAGCTCGTTGTCGGGCCGCACGTAGTAGAAGCCCTTGGAGTGGCGGTAGGCGAGCGCTGCCAGGGTGGGCATCTTGGCGATCAGCCGGTAGATCGAGATCCGCCGCTGCTCGGCGTCGTGGATGCTGGTCGCCTCGGGATAGAAGGTCGAGAGCGCGCCGACGGTGGAGAGCATCATCCCCATCGGGTGGGCGTCGTGGTGGAAACCGTCGATGAACCGCTTGATGTTCTCGTGCACGAGGGTGTGCATGGTGATCTCGTGCGTCCAGCCGGCGTACTGCTCGCCGGCCGGAAGCTCGCCGTGGATGAGCAGGTACGCGGTCTCCAGGAAGTTGCTCTTCTCCGCCAGCTCCTCGATGGGATAGCCGCGATAGAGGAGGATCCCCCGTTCACCGTCGATGTAGGTGATCCGGCTGATGCACGACGCGGTGTTGAGGAAGGCGGGGTCGTACGACACGACGCCGTTGAGGTCCTCGTCCGACAGCTTGATCTGCTGGAGGTCGGTGGCACGGATGGCACCGTGGGTGATGGGGATCTCGTAGGTCTTGCCGGTCCGGTTGTCTCTCACCGTCAGGGTGTCGGGCATGGGACCGAGTCTGCCACGTCGCGACCCTCAGCCATCGGGGCCCTCCCGTGCGTGTAGGTCGTGGGGGCGGACAGCTCCGGTCGGGAAGAGAGACGAAGGAAGGGATAGGACATGGACGACGACGTCGTGGGGCCCTGGCCCCCGCTCGAGGACGCCTTCGAGCCGTCGCGGCCGCGCTCGCGTGGACGCCGCGCGGCCGCCTGGACCGGCGCGCTCGCCGCCGCCTCGGTGAGCGCCGCGGTCCTCTGGCACACCTGGGGTCCGGACCGCTACGCCGACGCGGGGTACTCGCCCACCCCGAACAACGTCCAGAGCGCCGCGCCCTCCGTGAACCCCCTCTACGCACCCTTCTCGGGCATCGCCGTCATGACCCCCTCGCCGGCGGCGCGCTCGACGCAGGCCCCGGTCACGCCGCCGCCGTCCACGCCGGGCCAGCACGGTTCGCCGTCGTCCCCGCCGCAGCCGACGGTCGCGCCGACGCCGGTGCCGACGCCCAGGCCGAGCCCGTCGCTGCCCCCGCCGCCGACCGCCACCCCGACTCCGGCGCCGACCCCGACCCCGACCCCCGCACCGACGGCGACGCCGACCCCCAAGCCGACGCCGTCA
>VBHE01000385.1:2002-2503 GCA_005889515.1 Chloroflexota bacterium
GACGCCGAGGCCGACGTTCAACCCGGGGCCGTGTCCCCCTCCCCGTCGCTTCTGCGGTGGCTGACCCGCAGACGCAGAAGGGGTGGCGCGGGAACCCCCGCGCCACCCCTCCGACGCAGCTGCCGTCTAGACCGTCCAGGTGTTGAGCTGGAAGGCGCCGCCGCGCCACGCGGTGAGCGCCGAGTCGAGGACGTCGAGAGGGCTGAAGGGCTTCACCCCCTCGATGAGGTCGTCCTCGCGGTAGCCGTAGAGAGCGCCCATGGCGAAGCGGCACGCGTAGATGGTCGCCCCCTCGCGGAGGAGGGTCTTGATCTGGTTGTTGATGGCGAGATGGCCGGGGAAGCCCTCGGCGCCGACCGCCGGCCAGCCGCGGGTGCCGGAGGCCATGAGCACGCCCGGCCCGTAGAGCACGACGGTGACGTCGAAGCCCTTGCGCAGCAGGCGCGTCGCGGTGAGGAGGTTCACGAGGCCGACCGAGCCCTCGTAGGGGACGGTGTGCAT
>VBHE01000146.1 GCA_005889515.1 Chloroflexota bacterium
CGCGCAGCCGTGCGCACAGCCGGAGATGTGCACCCGCAGCGGCTCGGCGCAGCCCTCCGCCTCGACGAGCGAGGCGAGGTCCGCCGACATGCCGCGGGCGAGGCCGCGGGAGTCGCCGACCCCCCAGACACACCACTCGCTCCCGGCGCAGACCTGGACGTCGACGAGACTGCCGGCGCCGCGCGCGGGCAGGCCCACGGCCGCGAGCGCGTCGGCCACCCGCTCGACGTGCTCGGCGGCGACGCCATGGAGCTCGACGTTCTGCTCCCTCGTCAGGTAGAGCGCGCCGTCGGCGAGCTCGGTCGCGAGACCGGCGAGGGTCTCGATCTGCCAGCCGGTGAGGTCGCCGAGGAGCACGTGCGCCTCGACGATGAACAGCCCCTCCTGGCGCTGCGGCTCGACGCCGGCATGCCCGCCGGCGAGGCGGCGGTCGCCCCCCAGCACCCCGGGCTCGGTGCCAGCGCTGACCGCGGTCTCGGGACGCAGCTCTCGCAGGCGCTCGAGCACCGCCGCGGTGAAGCGCTCCTCACCCCACTCCTCGATGAGGAACTTGAGGCGCGCCTTCGCCGGCCGGTCGCGGAAGCCGTTCTCGCAGTACGTGTCGGCGACCGCCTCGGTGACGGCCAGCACCTCGTCGGCGGGCACGAAGTCGAAGAGGAGATGCGCGAGGCGCGGGTTCGACGCCAGCGAGCCGCCGAGCCAGAGCTGGAACCCGGGGCGGCCGTCGCGGGCGGTGGCGACGAAGCCGAGGTCGTTGACCTGGGCGTGGGCCATGCAGCCGTCGCAGCCGGCGACGTACACGTTGAGCCGTCGCGGCAGGCGGGAGTTGTAGCGAGCCGCGTTGGCGAGGAAGAAGTCGTGGATCGCCACCACCGTGGGCCGGGTCTCGAAGGGCTCGCGCGCGCAGACCCCGGAGCGGCTGCAGCCGACGATGTTGCGCACCGTGTGGCCGCACGCCGAGCGGGTGGTGAGGCCGAGCGCGGCGGCCCCCTCGAGAACCTCGCGCACCCTGCGACTCCTCACCGAGTGGAGCTCGAGGTTCTGGCGGGTGGTGATGTGGGCCTCGCCGTCGGCGAGCCTCGCCGAGAGGTTCGCCACCCCACGCAGCCGGTCGGCCTCGATCCGCCCGCCGGGGACGCGGACCCGGATCATGTGCAGGCCCGGGGTGCGCTGGCTGCAGACGCCCCAGGTCTTGAGGCGGTAGAACTCCTCGGCGGTGAGGCTGTCGTAGCCCTCGCGCTCGAGGCGGTCGAGGTCGACGTCGAGGCCCTCACGCTTGACCCGCTCGACATCGATCCTCTGCTGCCACAGCGCGCGTTCGGTCTGGACGGTCATGTGCCCAGTCTCGGCGCGGCCGCTCGACCCGGGCTACGGAGGGGACGGACAAACCCCGGGCGCATGGGTTGGGGCGACGCGCGACGGACACCGCGGTCGTGGTGTCAGCGTCCGGGTCGGACCGCTCCCGCTGGTGGGACTGTCCGAGCCGCGGTCAGCCGAGGTGGACGGGAGCCGAGCCGAGAACCCCGAGGACGGCCAGGCCGGCCCAGGCGACGACGAGCGCGAGCATGCGGTTGTAGAGCGTGTTGGTGAGCCGCGCCGTGAAGTGCATCCCTCTTCCTCCGCGATCCTGTTCGCGGGGCAAGCGTCGCGCACGCCGGGCGGCGCGCCGCCGCGGCGGCGAGCCTCGCGACCGTACTGTCACGGCGGCGTTGCAGGGTCCTCGCGAACGCGTCAGGAGTGCCCGCGAGGCGGCGTCCTGCGGAGCTCTACTTCCCCAGGTCGAGGGGCAGCTCGCCCTCCCCGGGGCGGGCGGGACGGGCGCGGCGCGGCTCCGGCCGGCGGGTGCCCGGGGGCTGGGCGAGGAGCTGCTCGATGGTCGCGCGCATGTCGGCCATGTCCTTGAAGGAGCGGTACACCGAGGCGAAGCGCACGTAGGCGATCTCGTCGATGTCGCGCAGCCGCTCCATCACCAGCTCGCCGAGCTCGCGGCTGGGGATCTCGGAGCTGCCCCGGCCGCGGAGCGCGTTCTCGATCTCCTCCACCAGCGCCTCGAGCCGCGCCGGCGCCACCTCGCGCTTCTTGGTGGCGGTGAGCAGCCCGCCGAGCAGCTTGTGGCGGTCGAACTCCTCGCGCCGCCCGTCCTTCTTCACCACGTAGAGGGGGACGGACTCGACCCGCTCGTAGGTGGTGAAGCGGCGCTTGCAGGAGAGGCACTCACGGCGCCGCCGGATCGCCTCCCCGGTCTCCGAATCGCGGGAGTCGACGACCTTGGAGTCACCGTGGGCGCAATAGGGGCATCTCATGACCGGTCTGCGGAGGCCCGGCGGGTCCCGGGCCCCCGCGGATGCTCAGCGGCGGTCGCGGAGGAACGCCGGGATGTCGAGGTCGTCGACACTGTAGCTCGGCGGCGCCGCGGGCACCGGCGAGCGCTCGGTGGCGAAGTACTGGCGGGCGTTCGGCTCGTACGCCGTGGTGGCGACCAGCTCCTCGCGGGGCGCGAAGCCGGTGGCGATCACGGTGATCTTCACCTCGCCGTTGGAGCGGTCGTCGATGACCGTGCCGAAGATGATCTGCGCCTCGGGGTCGGCCGACTCCGCGACCAGCTGCGCCGCCTCGTTGACCTCGAAGAGGGTGAGGTCGGTGCCGCCGGTGACGTTGAGCAGGATGCCCTTGGCGCCGGCGATGGTGGTCTCGAGCAGCGGGCTGGCGACGGCGTCGCGGGCGGCGTCCGCGGCGCGGGTGTCGCCGCTGCCGAAGCCGATCCCCATCAGCGCCGCGCCCTGGCCGGACATGATCGTCTTCACGTCGGCGAAGTCGAGGTTGATCAGCCCGGGGTAGGTGATCAGGTCGGAGATGCCCTGAACGCCCTGGCGGAGAACGTCGTCGGCGATCCGGAAGGCGTCGGTGATGGTGGTCTTCTTGTCGGTGACCTGCATCAGCCGCTCGTTGGGGATGGTGATCAGGGTGTCGACCTTGGACTGGAGGTTGCCGATGCCCTCCTCGGCGCACTTCTGGCGGCGCACACCCTCGAAGCGGAAGGGCTTGGTGACCACGCCGATGGTGAGCGCCCCCTGGGCACGCACGATCTCGGCGATCACCGGCGCCGCGCCGGTGCCGGTGCCGCCGCCCATGCCGGCGGTGACGAAGACCATGTCGGCGTCGGCGAGCAGCTTCTGCAGCTCCTCGCGGGACTCCTCGGCGGCGTCCTGGCCGACGCTGGGGTTGCCGCCGGCGCCGAGGCCGCGGGTGAGCTTGCGGCCGATGTGCATCTTCATCGGCGCCTCGCTGCTGTTCAGCGCCTGGAGGTCGGTGTTGACGGCGATGAACTCGACCCCGCGCAGCTTGCTGCGGATCATCCGGTTCACGGCGTTGCTGCCGCCGCCCCCGATCCCGACCACCTTGATGCGCGCGTTCCCCTCGAGGGTCCGATCCATGTCCTTCACCGGCAGCTCCTCTCGCATCTCCATCCTTGGCCGTTGCGGGGAGTGCGCCTCCCGCGCCCCTCTGTTGGTGGTGGCGTCGCCCTGGGGCGGCCGCGGGACCGCCCCGTTTCCCCTCGGTGGGCGCTGGCGCTGATCGCCGTTGGAATCGTCCCCGTCACCCGCGCCGAGGAACCACCGTCCAAAACGTTCGCTGAATCCGTCATCGCCGCCGTGCCCGTGGCCGTTGCTGCGCCCGTTGCTGCGCACACCGCTGCGGGCCCGGGCACGGGCCCCCCATCTCAACAGCCCCACCACGGTCGCGTGCTCGGGGCCGTGGAGCGCCTCGTCCATGCCGCCGGTGCCCACCGGTGAGGCGACCCGCACCGGCATGTCGGTCACCTGCTGGGCGATCTCGGCGAAGCCGCGGAGCAGGGCGCCACCGCCGGTGAGCACGATGCCGCCGGCGAGCGAGGCCGGGGTGGTGGTGCGCTCCACCTCGGCGACGATCAGCGCGGCCATCTCCCGCGCCCGCGGCCCGATCACCTCGGCGAGGTAGCGCTGCGGGACCTGCACCGCCTCCTCGTAGCCCATCGGCGTCATCGTCACCGTGGCGTCGGCGGGCAGGGTGAGCTGGAGGCAGTGGCCGTACTGGCGCTTGATGATCTCCGCGGTCTCGAGGTCGCTGCGCAGCCCCACCGCGAGGTCGCCGGTGACGTGGCTGCCGCCGATCGGGATCACCGCGGTGTGGGCGATGCTCCCGCCGCAGAAGACGGCGATGTCGGTGGTCCCGCCGCCGACGTCGGCGACGACGACGCCGCGCTCGAGCTCCTCCTCGGCGAGCACCGCCTCGGCGGAGGCGAGCGCCTGGAGGACGAGGTCCTCACAGTCGAGACCCGCCTCGTGGACCACCTTGACGACGTTCTGGATCGCGGTGGTGGCGCCGGTGACGATGAGCGCCTCGACCTCGAGGCGCATCCCGGTCATCCCCAGGGCGTCGCGCACCCCGTCCTGGCCGTCGACGGTGAAGTGGCGGGGCAGGAGGTGGACGATCTCGCGGTCGGAGGGCACCCCCACCGCGCGGGCCGCCTCGACGGCGCGGGCGACGTCCTGGAGGCGGACCTCACGGATGCGCTTGGCGTCGGCGCCGACCGCGACCAGGCCCCGGCTCGCCTGCGAGGCGATGTGGCCGCCGGCGAGGCCGACGATGACCTGGCTGACCTCGACCCCGGCCATCCGCTCGGCCGCGTCGACGGCCTCGGCCACCGCCTCGGCGGCACGCTCGATGTCGATCACCGAGCCCTTGCGCATCCCCCGGGAGGGAGCCTCCCCCGTCCCCTGGACCACCAGGCCCTCGGAGGCGACCTCGGCCACGGCACAGCAGACTTTCGTAGTCCCCAGGTCGAGGGCGGCGACACGGCGCGCTCGGCTCACATTGGGAGACGAGTATAGCCGCGCGCCTGGCGGCGGCATAGGGGCTGGCGGCGGCAAAACCGCAAGATGTCGGGTTTGTGCCCTGAGGACGGCACAAGATGTGGAACAGACCGACCGGTCGGTCACCGGAACGGGGACCGGTCGCCGGCCGCCCCACCGTGCCGGCGGGTCAAGCGTTGTTACAAAGCAACAAACCGCAATCTTGACTCCCGATTCAGACCACGTTAAGGTGACGTCACAGCGGAATTCCATGGCACGGTACTGCCGTGATACCGCTGAGAGAGGAGGGGTCCTGTGCAGCGCTCGCATGCACGTTCGCATGCTCGGAAGCTGCATCCGCTGATCCTCGGCGGCCCGATGGCCGTCGGGTTCGTCACCGGGTGCGGGACAGGTTCGGCGGAGTACGGGGTGGTCCGCCAGAGTGCGCCCGTGCAGGTGGACGCGGTCGAGCGTGTGCACGGAGGCACCGCGGTGCTGCGCTGCGGCCCCCGCCCCGACGCGGGGGAATGATCATGGTGCGCCTGCGACGTGTCCGACCTCTGAGCCTGCTGATCGTGCCCGGTGTGCTGCTGGCGGCCTGTGGCGGCGCCACCGCGCCGTCCATCGGACAGGTGGCGAAGCACGCCGCCGCGGTGATCGGGGGACCTTCGCGGGGAACGGTGGTGAGCACCCCTCCCGCCGCGCTGGCCACACCCGTCTCGGCGACGTGCGACACGGCGCCCGCCGTCGACACCGCCGCCTTCCCCACAACGCCGCGGATCGACAATCGGTATCTGCCGCTGACCCCCGGCAAGCAGTACCTGCTCGACGGGGCCGTCGTCGGCGACGACGGCAAGAAGCACCCGCACCGTATCGAGACCACCGTCACCGACCTGACGAAGACCATCGACGGCGTGCACACCGTCGTGGTGTTCGACCGCGACCTCGAGGACGGTGCGATGCAGGAGTCGGAGATCTACTTCGAGGCCCAGGACGGCACCGGGACGGTGTGGAACTTCGGCGAGTACCCCGAGGAGTACGCCAACGGCACGCTGAAGGGCGCGCCGCGGAGCTGGCTGCCCGGTGTCGCAGGTGCGGTCCCCGGGATCTCGATGCCCGCGCACCCCCAGACCGGAACGGCCACGTACACCGAGGGCCTCGCCCCTGCGGTGCCCTTCAAGGACTGCGCCACGGTCGTCGGCCTCGGCCGCACGACCTGCGCGATCTCGAAGTGCTACGACGACGTCGTGGTCATCGACGAGTACGCACCGCTGCAGGCAGGTGACGGTCACCAGGAGAAGTTCATGGCCGCGGGCGTCGGCACGATCCGCGTCGCCGCCGCCGGCGGGGTGGACCCGGAGGCCCTGCAGCTGACCTCATCGGCCGTCCTGTGCGCCGCCGATCTGGCGAGGATCGACGCGCTCGCCCTCCAGGAGGACCAGCGCGCCTACACCACGCGCGGCGACGTGTGGAGCGGCACCGAGGCCGGATCGCAGACCCTCTCGGCGCCCTGCTGACGCCGCCCGGCTTAGGGAGCCGAGCCGGGCTTGTGGTGGTTCATGTAGCTCTTCCCCGACAGGTTCGCCGACTGCTTGGTGGACGCCACGACGGTGACGGCCCCCTGGCAGCCGGGCTGGGGGTACACGCGCAGCTCCTGGGTGGTGTCGCCATCGTTGTCGTACGCCGAACCCACCGCGGCGTCATGGCAGACGTCGTCGGCGACGGTGGTGACCGCTCCGCCGTAGTTGGCGGCGGGCCAGACACACACCTCCTCGGCGGTGCAGTCGGTCAGCGCCGCGCGCGTCGGTGCGGCTGCGAGCGCGGTCGCGCTCGACGCGAGGGCGGACGAGACCACTACCAGGAGCACGCGGTGTCGCCGGCTGTCACCCATCCCTTTCCCCTCTCTCAATCCCGCTGTTCATCGACAGTTCATCGACACCGCCCCGGCGCGCGTCGATGCCACCGAGTGTAGGGCCTGCGCACCGACAGGTGCCTCGGAGCGCATGTTTCGCCTCGAAGCGCCGTTTGCCCTCACCAGAGAAGGGACCATACCCGGCGCCTCACCACGCCCGGGAGGAGACGCTACATGATGTCGCTGACCCGTCGCGCCACGTACGTCGCGGTGACGCTCGGGCTGGTGCTCACGGCCAGCGTCGTCGTCCTGCCGCTGCGCGCCGCCATCGCCGCACCGCTGGCCCCGGTCGAGGTGAGCCCCGCCAAGCTGACCTTCGGCAGCCAGGAGGTGGGCACGACGAGCTCGGAGCGCACCGTCGTGGTGACGAACGACCAGGCGACCGACCTCATCTTCAGCGGCATCTTCATCAACCAGGGCGACGCCGCCGACTTCTCCATCAGGCACACCGACTGCCCTCACACCCTGATCGCGGGAGGCCATTGCAGTATCGACGTCGTCTTCCGCCCCACGAGCGGCGCCTTCGGACCGCGCTCGACCACCCTCGAGGTCAACGACGACGGGCCCAACAGCCCGTAGAGCGTCACCATCGTCGGAGATGTCTCGTCGCCGAGAGTCGAGGTGTCGCCGTCCGACCTGAGCTTCGGAGCCTGGCTCCCCGGCCAGCTCAGCCGCGCCCAGAGGGTGACGCTGAAGAACAAGGGCGGCGGCGCTCGACCCGACCGACGACTTCAACATCCTGGCGGGCGACTGCCTGCGCACCATTCACGGCGGCGGCAGCTGCTCGGTCGATGTCGTGTACAGCCCGAAGACCTCGCAGGGTGATGTCAAGGCGATCCGCACCGCGGTGCTCACCTTCACCGACAACGACCCGGAGACGCCGAGCCAGGTGGTGTCACTCGACGGCAGGGTTCCGACGCCCTTCGTGCAGCTCAGCCCCACCAGCATCGACTTCGGCAGCCAGGCCTCGGGCACGGCCAGCGCCTCGCGCACCGTGACCCTGCGCAACGTCGGCACGGGGACGATGACCATCCAGGCCCTGGAGATGAAGGGTCTCGACCCCGACGACTTCAAGGTCACCGCCAATAGCTGCGCGGGCACGCTCGGTGCCGGCCAGGAGTGCACGTTCGGCATCGCCTTCACTCCGGAGAAGCTCGACGTCCTCCTCAGCGCCTTGCTGACGATCACCGACGATGCCCCCTCGGTCACCCAGACGGTGGCGCTCGTCGGGAAGCCCCTGCCGGCCGGGTCCGCCCCCCACTCGGCACCCCCGCCCGCGGGCACGTCCTCCGGCGGCGGCGCCGCCGCCCCGGCGCGGGTCGACGTCCCGGCCACCTCGCAGGCGCCGGCCCAGAGCATGTCGGTCACACCCGGTGGATCGATCGCCGTTCAGGGCGACGCCGCGACGCCGCAGAGCCTCGTCGACGGGCCGGCCCGCGCCCAGCACGGCACCGCGCCCGGGGTCGCGAGGAGCGACTCGGGCAACGCCCTGACGCGCGCGCTCTCCGACGAGGGGGTCGCGCTGCGCGTCCTCCTGGACATCGTCCTGATGGTCCTCCCGGTCGCCGCCGTCGGCTCCGTCGTCTGGTGGGGTCGGCGTCGTTGGATCGTCCGACGCAAATAGCGTATTCGGCGTTCTTCCTCCGCCGACGATTCGTCCTTTACAGCCGTCGGACCCGGTGCTACGGTTGCCGGGCGTCCGCGGCCCGACCGGGGCCGCAGCCGACAGGGCTTCATCAGCCAGGTGCAGTGATGAGGCCCTGTTTGTTGTTCAGGAAGGCGTTCAGGGAACGAGAACGATCTTTCCCTGCTGCTCGCCCGCCGCCATCCGGGAGAGCGCGGCGCGCGCCTCGGCGAGCGGGTAGGTGCGGTCGATCAGCGGGCGCAGGCCGGAGGCGTGGACGAGGACCATCAGCCGCTCCAGCTCGGCCCGGGTGCCCATGGTCGAGCCGAGCACCGAGATCTGCCGGTAGAAGACCCGGTTCAGCTGAGCGGAGGGATCCCCACCCGAGGTGGCGCCGGCGACGACGACCGCGCCCCCGGGGCGCAGCGAGCGCAGGCTGATGTCCCAGGTCGCCTCCCCCACCGTCTCGATGACGGCGTCGACCCCGCCGGTCAGGCCCAGCACCTGCTTGGCGGTGCCGCGATCGGGGGCGAGGGCGGCGACGGCGCCGAGCTTCAGGGCGGCCTCGCGCTTGGCCTCGTCGCGGGAGGTGGCGATGGCGGTGATGCCGGTGGCGCGGCAGAGGAGCAGGGCCGCCGTGGCCACGCCTCCCCCCGCACCCTGGATCAGCACCGTCGAGCCCGGCCGCAGCCCGGCGCGGGTGAAGAGCATCCGGTAGGCGGTGAGGTAGGCGGTCGGCAGGCAGGCGGCGTCGGCGGCGGCGAGCTCGGCGGGCCTCGGGACGAGGTTGGCGGCGGGCACGGCGACGTACTCGGCGAGGGTGCCGTCGTAGGGCTTGTCGCTGAAGAGCGCCATCCGCCGGCAGTAGAGCTCCTCGCCGCGGCGGCAGGCGGGGCAGGTGCCGTCGCTGATCACCGCGTGGAGCAGCACCGGCGAGCCCACCTCGGGGACGCCGGCCGGGGGGTCCGGCCCGTAGGCGGCGACGGTGCCGGCGGCGTCGGTGCCCAGCACCTGGGGCGGCTCGATGGGGCTCGCGGAGACCCCGCGGAGCAGCCACAGGTCGTGGTGGTTGAGCGAGGCGGCCTCCACCTTGAGCAGCGCCCACCCGGGGCGCGGCTCCGGGGTCGGGAGGTCGCCGACCTCGAGATTGTCGAGGGGATCCTCGGCTCCGGTGCGAGCGAGATGGGCGGCGAGCATGGCGCGCAACCTACCACCGGGGCATGGCCGGCCGTCCCCCGGTCGCGGCCGCGCGGGAATCGGGCACGATACCCGGACCATGCGCATCACTGCGATGCTCGCCGAGCGGCGGCCGGTCTTCTCCTTCGAGTTCTTCCCGCCGGACACCGAGGTGGGCACCGAGACCCTCTTCCGCACCATCGGCGAGCTCCGCGAGCTCGAGCCGTCCTTCGTCTCGGTCACCTGCCGCAACCACTCCCGGACCCGTACCCTGGAGCTGGTCACCCGCATCCGTGAGCTCACCGGCATCGAGCCGATGGCCCACTACACCTGCGCCGGTGCGACCCTCGAGGAGCTCCACTCGACCCTGCGCTCGCTCCGCGAGGCCGGGATCGACAACGTGCTCGCGCTCCGCGGCGACCCGCCCCAGGGGGAGACCGCCTTCCGCTCCGTCGACGGCGGCCTCGACCACGGCAGCGAGCTCGCCTCGATGATCCGCCGGGAGTACGACTTCTGCATCGGCGGCGCCTGCTACCCCGAGGGCCACACCGAGTCCGTGAGCCTCGAGGAGGACCTCCGCCACACCGTGCTCAAGGTGGAGAGCGGGGTCGACTTCCTCATCACCCAGCTCTTCTTCGACAACGCCGCCTACGTCGACTTCATCGCCCGCGCCCGGGCGGCGGGGATCACCGTGCCGATCGTCCCAGGGATCATGCCGATCACCTCGGTGCGCCAGCTCTCGCGCTTCGAGGGCAGCCTCTTCGGCGCCCGGGTCCCGCCGCGGCTGCGCGAGGCGCTGCTGCGGCGCAGCGACGACGCCGACGCGGTGGTGCAGCTCGGCGTGGCCTGGGCGACGCTGCAGTGCGCCGAGCTGCTCGCCGGCGGCGCCCCCGGCATCCACTTCTACACCCTCAACCGCTCCCCCGCCACCCGCGCCATCCTCAGCGCCCTGCTCGCGGCCCGGCCGTGGGAGCGCAAGCGCTGACCAGCGTCGAACGCCCGCACCCCGCCCCGCCGCCGGAGCCGGCGGCGCTCGACCTCCTCCTCCCCTCCGGGCGGCTGCGGGCGCACCGCTCCGGCTCCCCACGGGGACGGCTCGCCGTCGGCATCCCGGGGATCAGCGCCAACTCGCGGAGCTTCGACTACCTCGGCGAGCGGCTCGGCGGTCCGCGGCGCCAGCTCGTCGCCGTCGACCTGCGCGGCCGCGGCCACAGCAGCATCACCCCGCCGGGCACCTACGGATGGCGCCGCCACGCGCGTGACGTGCTCGCCGCCGCCGCCCAGATCGCCCCACCCCCCGCCGACGTGATCGGCCACTCCATGGGCGCCTTCGTCGCCATGGAGATGGCCGCGTTGGACCCGGGCGCGATCCGGCGCGTGGTGCTGATCGACGGCCTCGGCCTCCCCGACCTGCTCGCGGTCACCGCGATCATCCGGGTGGTGCGCCGGCTGGCGGGACCGAGCCGCTCCGCCGACGCCTACCTCGACCGGGTCCGGCTCACCGGCGCGGTCACCCCCTGGAACGAGCACTGGGAGCGGGCCTTCCGATACGAGCTCGTCGCCGACGGCAGCGGCGTGCGCCCGCGCACCGACCCGGTCGCGGTGCTCGAGGACATGGCCTACGGGAGCTGGCGCGACCCCCATGCGCTCTGGCACCGGCTCACCATGCCGGTGCTGCTGGTACGCGCCACCCAGCCGATGCTCGGCGGGGGAGGCCACGTCGTGGGCGCCGCCGACCGCGACCGGTTCCTCCGAACCGTCGCCGGCGCCGAGGTCGTCGAGGTCGACGCCAACCACTACGGGGTGATGACCCATCCCGCCACCGCGTCCGCCATCCGGCGCTTCCTCGCCGATGCGAGAGCTTGACTCCACGCCGGATGTGCGCACACTGGGCGATCCACGGGGGGAAGGGGCCGCCACATCGACGCGACCGTAGCGGTCGCGCTGAGGAGGTCACATGCACGCGTACACCATCGTCGTCCAGCCCGCGGAGGACGAGGGACACATCGCCGTCGTTCCCGACCTGCCGGGGTGGACGGCGACCGCCCAGACCGTCGAGGAGTGCGTCGCCCGCGCTCGCGAGGTGATCGGGCTCGTCGCCGGCGAGCTCGCGCCCGGACCGGGCCCCACCGAGCTCACCGGGGGCGGCGGCGGCGCGACCGACCAGGCCGAGGAGGAGGCGCTCGACGCCCTCCGCCGGGCGATGGCGGCGCTGCGCACCGTCGAGAGCCATCTCGAGGACGAGATCACCCGCACCCCGGACGGCCGTGCCCGCCGGCCGCTGCGCCGCGCCCACGGCGCCCTGCTCCGCGCCCGGCGCTCCCTGGGCGAGGAGGAGCGCCGCACCCTCGACCGCGTCCTCGACCCCGCGACGGTCTAGCCGGCCGGTGGGCGGCGGGAGGCACGGGCTGCGCGCCGCGGCCACGGGTGCCGCCCGGGCGCTCCTCCACCCGCTGCGGCTCGGCGCCGTCCCCGACCCCGCGGCGGCCCGGCGCCTCTACCGCCTCCAGGCGCCCACCTACGAGTGGCTCACCGCCGCGGCGGCCCCGTGGCGCGAGCGCGCCGCCGACGCCCTGCGCCTCGCCCCCGGGGAGACCGTCGTCGACGTCGGCTGCGGCAGCGGGCTCAACCTTCCCCACCTCGAGCGCCGGGTGGGGCCCGGCGGCCGGGTGATCGGAGTCGACCTGAGCCCGCACATGCTCGCCCACGCCCGCCGGCGGGTGGGCCACGCGGGCTGGGAGAACGTCCTCCTCCTCGAGGCGTCCGCCGAGGAGGCGGCGTTCCCCGACGGCGCCGACGCGGTGCTCATCTGCGCCGCGCATGACGTGATGCGCTCGCCGCGCGCGCTCACCAACGTCCTCGCCCGGCTCCGCCCCGGTGGGCGGGTGGTCGCCGCCGGCTGCAAGTGGACGCCGTGGTGGACCCCGCTCGGCGGCCCGCTCAACGTCGCCATGTGGATGGCCAACCGTCCCTTCATCACCACCTTCGAGGGCTTCGGCGCGCCCTGGAGCCACCTGGGCGCGCTCCTCCCGGAGCTCAGCGTCGAGGTGGTCGCCGGCGGCTGCGGCTACATCGCCAGCGGCGCGGTGCCCGGGCCGCCGCCGAGGCGGCGCTCGGGTCAGCGGCGGGGCGGCCCCACGGTGAAGCTGTAGGGGGTCGGCGCCGGCTTGGGAGTGGGGGCCGGGGTCGGGGTCGGCGTGGGCGCCGGGGTGCGCCTGGGCTCCGGGGTCGGCGCCGGCTTCGCCGGCGCCGGAGGCGCCGCGACCGGTGCGGGCGCAGCCGGGGGCGGCGCGGCGGCGGCCGGAGCGGGTCGCAGCTGACCCGGGCTGCCTCCGACGGCGGGGGCGGCGGGGTCCTCGAGGTCGATGTAGCCGAAGTCCGGCCGGGTGAAGTTCAGCCGGCCCTTGAGCGCGGCGAGCGAGGCGATCTGGGTGGGGATCGCCGCCACCTCGGTGGGCGCGGCGGCGCGCCCGAGGATCGCGCTCCAGCGGCAGGCGGAGTCGATCGCGAGACGGCCGTCGGCCTGCCACCGGAAGTCGGCGACGGCGCAGCCGACCGCCTCGGGGAAGCCGGCGGCGATGGCGGGGAGCAGCCGCACCAGGCTCTCGTCGAGCGGCGGAGCGTCGCCGGAGAGGGCGCGCTCGTCGACGAGCACCGGCACCTGCGGCAGGGCGTCGTCGCGCACCGAGCGGCGGTCGACGGTGGCGCCGCCGGCGGCGACCAGCACGCTGGTGGAGCCCCGGCGCACCTCGAGAACCGGCTCCCACTCGGTGACGGTGATCCGCACCGTGGAGGGCAGCTCGGTCTCGACGACGGCGCGGCGCACCCAGGGGAGCCTCTCCAGCCGCTGGCGCACCACCTCGCCGTCGATGGTGAAGATGCTCTGGGTGTCGCTGATGCCGGCGGCGTCGAGCACCGCCCTGTGCGAGAGCAGCCGCGCGCCACGGACGTCGATGCCCGCCGCGTGGAAGGTCGGCAGCACCAGCAGCGCGACCAGGAGGGCGAGCTCGCCGAGCACGAGCGCGATCGCGCCACGGCCGCGGCTGCCGCGGATGACCACCGGCTGCCGCGCGACCCGCACCGGGGGGGCGTGGAGCCGGCGGCGGGTCGATGCGCGCAGCGCGGCCTCCGGCGCCGGGCTGAACTGGCGGGGGACGCGGGGCGCGTCGACGATGCGCGAGGCGAGCTCGCGGGCCTGGGCGCGGCGGTTCGCGGTCTCGGCGGGGCTCACGGCGCGACCCGGGAGGGGCCGGTCGCGGGCCGGCGCTGGAGCGCGTCCTCGAGGATGCGCTCGCAGAGCGCCTCGAAGGAGATGCCGGCGGCACGCGCGGCGTCGGGGAGCAGGGAGAGCGCGGTGAGGCCGGGGATGGTGTTCACCTCGAGCACCCAGGGCACCCCCGCGCCGTCGACGATGATGTCGACGCGGGACATGCCGCTGCACCCCAGCGCGACATGGGCGCGGGACGCGGCGCGCTGGGCGTCGAGCCGGTGGGGCTCCGGGAGCCGCGCGGGGATGATGTGCTCGCTCTGACCCGCGGTGTACTTCGCTGCATAGTCGTAGAGGGGACGGTGGGAGACGATCTCGAGGGTGGGAAGGGCCTCGGGCGGATCGTCCCCGAGGATACCAATGGTGATCTCGGTCCCGCTGACCCGGCGCTCGCAGAGAACGGCGTCATGGGCCCTGGCGAGCTCGTACGCCGAGTTGAGGCCGGAGTTGTCTTGACGACCAGCGGAAGACCCAGCTCCGCCGCCGCCTCCGCCATCGCCGTGCCCGCGCGACCGCGGTCGAGGTCGCGGCGGACGAGCCTCCAGTCGGGGGTCGTCACCCCCGCCGCGGTCATCACCCGCTTCGCCGTCGCCTTGTCGAAGCAGAGCGCCGAGGCGAGCACCCCGCTCCCGGTGTACGGGATGCCGAGCAGCTCGCACGTCCCCTGCACCGCCCCGTCCTCGCCGAGCCGGCCGTGCACGGCGAGGAAGGCGACCTCGTAGCCGCCCCCGAGGAGCGCCGCGGGCAGCTCGGCGTCGCACTCGAGCAGAGTGCAGTCGTGACCCCGGGCGCGGAGCGCGGCGAGCACCTGGGCGCCGCTGTCGCGCGACACCGCGGCCTCGCCGCTCGAGCCCCCGCAGACCACCGCGACGCGACGACGGGTCATCGTGACGCCACCGTCGAGGCGCACGGTCCCGGCTCGCCGGCGCAGACGATCTCGCGCTCGAGGTCGACGCCGAAGCGCTCGAGAACGATGTCGTGGGCGAGGTCGGCGAGGGCGAGCACGTCGGCGGCGCTCGCCCGCTCCACGTTGAGGATGAAGTTGGCGTGCTTGGTGGCGATCTCCGCGCCACCGACCCGCCGCCCCTTGAGCCCGGCGGCCTCGACCAGGCGACCCGCGAAGTCGCCCGGCGGGTTCTTGAAGACGCTGCCGAGGCTGCGTGATCCCCAGGGCTGCGCCGCCTTGCGCTGGGCGGTGACCGAGTCGGTGCGCTCCCGCACCGCGGCGGGGTCGTCCGCATGCACCCGGAAGCGCGCCGCGACCACGACCCGGCCGGCGAGGTCGTCGACGAACCGCGAGCGGCGGTAGACGAAGCCGCAGTCGGCGGCGGCGAGGGTGCTGGGGTCGCCGGCCGGGTCGAGGACGTCGCACTCGAGGATCACGTCCTTGATCTCGGTGCCGAAGGCGCCGGCGTTGCCACGCACGCTCGCGCCGCAGGTGCCGGGGATGCCGATGCCGAACTCCATCCCGGCGATGCCGCGGCGGGCGAGGTCCAGGGCGGCGCGGGGCATCATGCAGCCGCCACCGAGCTCGACGGTGGCGGGGTCGATCGCGTGCCAGCGCCGCAGCCGGTCGCCGAGGCGCACCACCAGCCCGCGAATGCCGCCGTCGAGCACCAGGGTGTTGCTGCCGGCGCCGAGCAGGAACACCGGCATCCCCGAGGCGTGGCTGCGCCGGAGCAGCTCGGCGAGCTCGCCGGCGTCGCTCGCGGTGACCAGCCAGTCGGCGGGACCGCCGATCCCGAACTGGGTGTGGCGTGCGAGCGGCTGGTCGCGGCGCGCGCCCGGCCAGGACTCGAGCCAGCCGGCCTCAGCGGCGAAGTCGTCGAAGCCGCGCACCGACATGCAGAGCACGACGTCGCCGGCCCGGGCGCAGTCGACCACGCGCGCCAGCGCCTCGTCGGGACCGGCGACGCTCCGCGCGGGGGCGCTCGCCCGGGCCACCTCGGCGACGTCGGCGCTCGACACCGTGCCCTCGAGGTGGCGCTCGCGCGCCGGCTCGATCGGCCCGATGAGCACCTCGTCGGCGCCGGCGAAGCTGGTGGCGTAGTCGGCGAGCAGGGTGCGGGTGCGCGAGTAGGTGTGGGGCACGTAGACGGCGATCACCCGTCCGGCGGCGGTGCCGCGCGCGGCGCTCACCGTCGCCGCCACCTCGGTGGGGTGGTGCGCGTAGTCGTCGACGACGACCACCCCGCCCGGACGCCCGACCACCTCGAAGCGGCGCGCCGCCCCGCGGAAGCTGCGGCAGGCGTCGAGGCACTGCTGCAGCCCGGCGCCGAGCCGGCGCGCGAGCACCAGCGCCGCCACCGCGTTCTGGCGGTTGTGCGCCCCGAGTGCGCTCAGCTCCACGGCGATGGGTCCCTCCGGGCCGGCCACGGCGAAGCGCTGCGCGGTGGCGCCGGCGCCGTCGGGCTCGGGGAGGATGCGCCACTCCGCGCCCGCGGCCTCGCCATACGTGGTCACCGCGCAGGAGGCGTGGGGGGCGAGGGCGAGGCACTCGGCGTCGTCGGCGCAGAGCGCGAGCAGTCCGCTCGCGGGCATGGTCGCGGCCAGCTCGCGGAAGGGCGCGCGGTACGCCTCGAAGGATTCGTAGACGTCGGGGTGGTCGAGCTCGAGCCGGGTCACGCACGCGAGCTCGGGGTGGGCGTGGAGGAACTTCGGCCGCGGATCCCACGGCGCGGTGGTGTACTCGTCCCCCTCGATGACGAAGACGGGCCCCTCGCCGAGCCGCGCGCTCACCCCGAAGTCGCGCGAGGTCACCCCGAGACGGAACCCGGGGGACATCCCCGCCACCTCGAGCATGTGGGCGAGCAGCGAGGAGGTGGTGCTCTTGCCGTGGGTGCCGCAGACGGCGACGCGCACCCGGTCGGCGGTGAGCTCGCCGTAGAACTCCGCCTCGCTGGTGGTGGGCAGCCCGCGGCGCCGTGCCTCCTCCCACTCCACGTTGCCGGCGCGCACCTGGTTGCCGACGACGACGAGGTCGGGCGCGCCCCAGCGGTCGAGGTTGTCCGCGGAGTGGGCGTTCGTCCAGGGGATGCCGGCGGCGGTGAGGGTGTCGGTGGTGGGAGGGTAGGCGTCCTCGTCGGAGCCGGTCACGGTGTAGCCGAGCTGGCGGGCGAGCAGCGCCGCGCCGCTCACCGCGTACCCACAGATTCCGAGGAAGTGCACGTGCCGATCTCTGACGTTCATCGCTGGGAGGCCACCTCGACGAGCAGGTCGCAGACGCGCTCCGCCGCGTCGGGACGGCCGGCGGCGGCGCTCGCCCGCGCCATCTCCGTCCAGCGCGCGCCGTCGCCGGCGATCGCCTCGACCTCGGCGCGCAGCCGCTCGCCGGTGCAGTCCGCGTCGGTGAGCAGGCGGGCGGCGCCGCAGCGCACGTAGGGCATCGCGTTGTCGACCTGGTGGGCGCGGGCGTGCGGATACGGGACGAGNNNNCTCGGCGAGCGAGGAGCCGCCGGCGCGCATCACCACCAGGTCGGCGTCGCGGATCCGCGCCGCGATGTCGTCGAAGAAGGGCGCCACGGTGTAGCGCTCTCGCAGCGGCGTCGACAGCGACGAGGAGAGCTGCTCGGCCCACCGTGCGTCCCGGGCGCCGCACTGGTGGGTGACCCGCAGCCGCGGGTGCCGTTCGAGCAGCGCCACCAGACACTCGCCGAGCGCGCGGTTGATCCGCTGCGCGCCCTGCGAGCCGCCCATCACCAGGAGGTGCTCGCAGGCGTCGCCCAGCGGCGCGGGCGCGGCGGCGCGCACCTCCTCGCGAACCGGGTTGCCGGTGTGCACCACCCGGGTGCGCGGCAGCCGCTCGGCGGTCTCGGCGAAGGACGCGGCGACCGCACGCGCCCCGCCGGCGAGCAGCCGCACCGCCCGTCCCGGCACCGCGTTCTGCTCCATGAGCACCACGGGGATGCGCAGGCTGCGCGCGGCGAGCACCACCGGCACGCAGACGTAGCCGGCGGCGCCGACGACGACGTCGGCGGCGAAGTCGCGGATCATCCTCCGCGCCGCCATCACCGCGGGCAGCAGCCGGGCCAGGGCG
>VBHE01000147.1:0-13555 GCA_005889515.1 Chloroflexota bacterium
GCCATGACCGGTGGGAGGACCGTTTCCGCCGCCGTGGACGCGGCCGTCCCCGGAGACGGCGCCGGATGGGACGCCCTCTTCGACCGCTTCTACCCGGTGGTGCTGAGGTTCGCGATGGCTCGGCTCGGAGATCGGAGCGCGGCGGAGGAGGTGACCCAGGAGGTCTTCGTCGCCGCCGTGGCGTCGATCCGGTCGCTGCGCGAGCGCCGCGAGCCCGCGGTGGAGGCGTGGTTCCTTCGGATCGCGCGCTTCAAGATCGTCGACCGGTTCCGCCGCGGACGGCGTCCGGACCTCGAGGTCCCCGGGGACCTCGTGGCCGCCGACGACCCCGCGGAGGCGGCGACCCTGCGGATGGAGGCTGCCGAGGTCCGCCGCGCGATGGAACGCCTCACCGACGAGCAGCGCGAGATCCTGGTCCGCCGCTTCGTGCTCGATCAGTCGCTCGAACAGGTCGCAGAGGCCACCGGGCGGCCGGTCGGCGCGGTGAAGTCGATGCAGCACCGCGCACTCGCGGCGCTGTCGAGGCGGCTGGGACGAAGGGAGGCCGCATGACCGGCGACGAGCGACACTCGCTGCCCTCCGGGGTCGCCGCCTGGGCCGCCGAGAGCCGGCTGACGCCGCGCGAGCAGCCGGTGGCGGACGCGCGCGCGGCCATGCACGCCGCCGCCGCCGCCCCGCCCGCCGCGATCCCCGGCCGGTCGAGCCGCATCCTCCCCGCTCTCCGCGCCGCCGGCCGGCGCCATCCGCTCCGGCTCGGGACCGCGACCCTGGTCGCCGCCGCCTCGCTCCTGGTCGCCCTGGGATGGGACGCACCGGCCGGGTCCCCGCTCCATGAGGTGCGCATCGGCCGGGAGCAGGTGGGGCTGATCCTCGCCGCGGGCGACGCGCGGACGGCGCTGCGTCTCTCCTACGCGGAGAGCCGCCTTCGCGACGCGAAGGCCGGCATCGACCCGCAGGGCAGCCTCGGCGAGGCCGCCGGCCTGCTCGACCAGGCACGCGCGGCGCTTCCCGCCGGGCACGACGGAGAGCTCTGGCAGCGCTGGACCGGGGACGAGGCCACCCTGCGGGCGCTCCGCGCGGGGTCCTCGGACGACGGCGGCCGGTCGCGGTCCGGCGACGGCCTCCCGGCGCCCGGTGGCGCGCCCGGCGGGGATGACCGCGGCGGGACCGCGGGCGGCGGCGAGAGCTCCGGTGCGACCGCGTCGCCGGGCGGCGGCGGTGACGGCGGCCACTCCGGCGGGGACGGCGTCTCGAGCTCGACCTCGAGCGCGGCGTCCTCCGGCGACGGAGGGGGATCGGGCGACGACGGTGGCGGCCGGTCCGGCTCGACCTCCTCCTCGTCCTCGACCTCGTCGACCGACGGGGGCGGTCACGATTCCAGCTCCGGCTCCTCCGGTGGCTCGTCGTCGTCATCGTCCACGACGACCACGACCGGAGGCGGCAGCAGCGATCACTGACTCGGGGCCGGCCCTCAGAAGAGCAGGCTGCGCGGCCCCGGGAGGTCCTGCCCGCGGGCTGCCTCCTCGGTCTGGATCACGTGCATCACCGCGTTGATGAGCGCGAGGTGGGTGAAGGCCTGGGGGAAGTTGCCGAGGTGCCGCCCGGTGTTCGGGTCGATCTCCTCGGCGTAGAGCTCGAGGGGGCTCGCGTAGGAGAGCAGCTTCTCGCAGAGCTGGCGGGCGCGGCCGTGGTCACCGATCTCGGAGAGCGCCGAGACCAGCCAGAAGGAGCAGATCGCGAAGGTACCCTCCTCGCCGCTCAGCCCGTCGTCGGTCTCGTCGACGCGGTAGCGGAGCACCAGCCCGTCGACGGTGAGCTCGTCGGCGATGGCCCGGACCGTGGCCGTGATCCGCGGGTCCGACGGCGGCAGGAAGCGGAGCAGCGGCATCAGCAGCAGCGAGGCGTCGAGGGCGGTGCTGCCGTAGTACTGGGTGAAGACCCCGCGGGAGTCGACCCCGTTCGCGCAGATGTCGTCGTGGATCTCGTCGGCGGCCGCCTGCCAGCGGGCGGCGTCCTCCTCCTCCTCGCGGATGCGGGCGAGACGCGCGCCGCGGTCGGCCGCCACCCAGCACATCAGCTTCGAGGAGGTGAAGTGCTTGCGCTCGCCGCGCACCTCCCAGATCCCGTGGTCCGGGTCGCGCCAGTTGCGCAGGGCGTTCTCGACCTGGTGCTTGAGGACCGGCCAGAGGCGGTCGTCGAGATGGTCGCGCGAGCGGGCGTGCAGGTACACGGACTCGATGACCGCACCCCACACGTCGTGCTGCCGCTGCCGGTAGGCGTCGTTGCCGATGCGCACCGGCCGGGCGCCGGCGTAGCCGTGCATGTGGTCGAGGACGACCTCGTCGAGGTGGCGCTCGCCGTCGATGCCGTAGACGATCTGGAGGTCGTGGTCGCTCTCGGCGATGTCGGCGATGAAGTAGAAGAAGTCGTTCGCCTCCCAGTCGAAGCCGAGCGAGTACAGGCCCCAGAGGGTGAACGAGGAGTCCCGGATCCAGCAGTAGCGGTAGTCCCAGTTGCGCTCACCGCCGGGGGTCTCGGGGAGCGAGCTCGTCGGCGCCGCGATCAGCGCGCCGGTGTTCGCATAGGTGAGCCCCTTGAGGGTGAGCGCGCTCCGCTGCAGGTAGCTGCGCCAGCGATGGTCGGGAAAATTCCCCCGCGCCAGCCAGTGCTGCCAGTGGTGGGCCGTCCAGACCAGCCGGCGGTAGGCCTCGTCGAAGGTCCGTGGCGGCTGGTGCTCGCTCCACGAGAGCGCGCAGAAGCGGGTGTCGCCCTCCTTGAGCAGCGTCCGCGCCGTCGCCCGCGGGCCCTCGAAGCCGATGCGCATGTCGGTGGTGAGGTTCAGCTCGAGGTCGACGGTGTCGGCGCGCGCCACCCCCTGGTGGTAGCCCATGTCGGTGTAGTCCCAGCGCGCGCGGCGGCGTCCGTAGTCGAAGACCGGCTCGCAGTCGAAGACCAGCTGCACCTCGCCCTGCACGCAGCGCACGGTGCGGAGCAGCACGTGGTCGGCGTCGTAGTCGGTGGGTGACCGGCGGTAGGTGCGGGACAGCTCCTCGCGGTGGTGCCAGGGGCCGATGAGGAGGACATCGCGGACGATCGCCCAGCCCGCCTCGGCCTCCCAGCTGGTCTCGAGGATCATGGTCCCCGGCAGGTAGCGCCGCGACGCCGGCACGTTGACCCCGGCCGGCCCCATGCGGAAGCCGCCGGCCCCGCGGTCGAGGATGGCACCGAAGACGCACGGCGAGTCCATCCGCGGAAGGCACATCCACTCGACGTTGCCGCTGGGGGCGATGAGCGCGGTCACCTCGCAGTCGGAGAGGAAGGCGTAGTCCGCGATCGGCGGAAAGGGCGAGGCCCCCTGGTTGCCGGTGATATCCGGGCGCGGTCGCAGCACGGGGCGGCCGTCGGCGTCGGCGACGAGACGGCTTCCCTTCTTGCGGCGCTGGTGATCGGAGGCCATGTAAACCCGCAGTCTGGCACGATCAGAGAGGGCGGGGGAACCACCCACTCAGGCGGCGCGCAGGGCCTCGATCGGTGGGAGCCGCGCGGCGCGCAGGGCGGGAAGCACGCCGAAGCCCACGCCGATGACCGCGGCGATGAGCACCCCGATGACCGCCACCCCCGGCAGGAAGTTGACCGTCATGTTCGCGTACTGGGTCAGCATGTACGAGCTCACGGCGCCGAGCGCGACCCCGAGCACCCCACCCCCGGCGCTGAGGCTGGCCGCCTCGATCAGGAACTGGCGCAGGATGTCGGAACGGGTCGCGCCCAGCGCCTTGCGCAGGCCGATCTCCCCGACCCGCTCGGTGACCGACACCAGCATGATGTTCATGACCCCGATCCCGCCGACGAGGAGGGAGACCCCGGCCACGCCGGCGAGGAGCAGCGTCAGCGTCGCGCTCGTCGAGTCGAGGGTGTTGAGGACCTGCTCCTGGGTCGTCGTGAGGAAGTCGGCCTGCGTGGGGTCGGTGATCCCGTGGGTCTTCAGCAGGAGGTTGTTCACCTCCTGGCGCGCCGTGTCGATGGTCTCGCGGCTGGTGGCGCTCACCAGGATGCGCTGCACCGAGGTGAGCATGTTGTTCAGCCCCGCGGTCTGGGATCCGAGGGTGACCGGGCCGGCGGCCCCGAGCCGCACCGGCACGCTCGAGGTGGGCTAGAGGAAGGTCGCCTGCGCCGTGGTGATCGGGACGATCGCCTCGTCGTCGGGGTTGAACTGGCCGCTGGCGCCGACGACGGTGAGGACCCCGACGACCCGGAAGGGGACGGTCTGGATCCGGACGTACTGGCCGACCGGGTCGACGCCGGGGAACAGGTTGTTCGCGGTGATCCGGCCGAGCACGGCGACGTGTGCGTAGGAGCGCACGTCCGCGTCGGAGAAGAACTCCCCGGAGTCCATGAAGCGCGCCGCGGTGACGAGGAAGGAGGGGGTGGTCCCGAGCGCGGCCGAGGTCCAGGTCTGGGCGCCCGCGGTCATCACCAGGCCGCTGCGGCTGACCAGCGGAGCCACGGCCATGACGTCCGGGGCCACCGACGGGTCGGAGAGGGCACGGACGTCCGCCCAGGTCAGCGTGGTCCGCACCCCGAGGCCCTGGCGCACCCCGTTGACGGTGACCGTCCCCGGGGTCACCGCGATGATGTTCGTCCCGAGACGGGTGAGGCCCTTGCCGATGCTCGCCCGCGCGCCGGTGCCGATCCCGACGGTGACGATGAGCGCGCAGACGCCGATGAGAATTCCCAGAGAGGTGAGCAGCGAGCGCATCCGGTTGCCACCGACGGCACGCAGGCCGCTGACCATCGTCTGGATCAGCGACATCTGCTCACGATCATCCGGCCGACATCCCCCGCTCTCGACGGCGCCTCTCGTACTCCTTAGTTTACGCGAAACGTTTCGACGCGTCTCCCCACTCCCTCGATCTGCGGGTTGGCGAACGGGGTCGGAGCGATGAAGCGGCGGCTTGCGAACACCCGTGTGGCGAGCGGTCCCAGAACCCGGCGGCCAGAATGGCCCGATGCGCTATCGAGTCGTCGACGTCTTCACCGACCGGCCGCTGGCGGGCAACGCGCTCTGCGTGGTCCTCGACCCCTGTCCCGAGGCGCGGATGCAGGCGGTCGCCCGTGAGGCCAACCTCAGTGAGACCACCTTCGTCACCGAGCGCGGCGAGGGTGCCTACACCGTCCGGATCTTCACCCCGACCGTCGAGCTCCCCTTCGCCGGTCACCCCACCCTGGGGACCGCCTGGGTGATGGGGCCGGGACGCTGGATCCAGACGACCTCCGGCGGACGCGTCGCGGTGAGCGTCGACGAGGAGGGGGCGGAGATGGTCCAGCCCGATCCGGTGGTGCGCGAGCTCGACGATCCCGAGGTGCGGACCGCGCTTCGGGTGGACCGCCTGCTCGGATCGTGGCGCGCCGAGGCGGCCGGCACCGCCCACCTCATCGCCGCCGTCGACGAGCCGATCGACTCGCTGCGGCCGCATCCCGAGGTGGCCGGCGAGCTGCTCGACCGGTACGCCACCACGACCCTCGCGGTGGTGCGGCGGCTCGAGGGCGCGACCCTCCACGTCCGCGTCCTCTTCCGGGGCGTCGGCATCGCCGAGGACCCCGGGACCGGGTCGGTGGCGGGCCCGATCGGGATGCTCGCGCGGCGGCTCTGGGGGCTCGGCCCCGACCTGCATATCCGCCAGGGCGACGAGGTCGGCCGCCCCTCGCGGATCCGGGTCCATGCGGAGCCCGGCGATCTCCGGGTGGGCGGCCGGGTCGTCCTCGCCGCCGAGGGCCGTTTCACGGTCTGAGGCCCTGCTCCAGCGCCCGCCGGCGGACGTCGGCGAGGTCCGAGCCACCGTCTGCGGGCTCGTCGTATGCGGAACGTCGAAACTCCCCCCAGCTCGGTGTCGATTGCAAGTGCGTGGTCAGCTGCGGCGCAGACGCAGCCTCCGGGAGCCTCCCTCGCCCCGCCGGCCGAAGCGCAGGTACAGCGAGGGCACCAGGAACAGGTTGAGCAGCGTCGAGGTGAGCAGGCCCCCGAGAATGACGACGGCGAGCGGGTACTCGATCTCGTCGCCGGGCCGGTAGCCAAGCACCACCAGCGGGACGACCGCCAGGCCCGTCGCCAGCGAGGTCATCAGGATCGGCGCCAGCCGCTCCCGCGCGCCGCGGACCACCAGGTCGCGTGAGAAGGGCTCGCCCTCGACGTCCTCGAGGTGCTGGAAGTGGTTGATGAGCAGGATGCCGTTGCGCGCGGCGATGCCGAAGACGGTGAAGAAGCCGACCAGCGAGCCGATGGAGATGATGCCGCCGCCGAGGTAGGCGCCGATCGCGCCGCCCACCAGGGCCATGGGCAGGGTGGCGAGGATGAGGACCGCGAGACGCCAGCTGCGGAACGAGGTCTGGAGGAGCAGCAGGATCGCCAGGGCGGCGAGGACGCCGACCAGGAAGAGCGAGTTCTGCGCCCCCTGCCGCTCGGTGTACTCGCCGAGCACCGCAGCGTCGTAGCCTTGGGGCAAGTTCATGCTCGAGACGACCTTCTCGACGTCGCCCACCACCGAGCCCAGGTCGCGTCCCTGCACCGACGCGGCCACGTCGATCTTGCGGGAGTCGTTCTCGCGGTCGATGGAGCTGGGGTTGGGCTGGACCTTCACGGTGGCGACGTCGCCGAGCCGCACGATCTTCCCGTTGCCGGTGTTCGTGTCGAGGGGCAGGTCGCTGATCGCGGCCACGCTCGACCGCGTCCCCGGCGTGCTCCACACCCACGGTGTCGTACGCCTTGCCGTTGCGGAAGATGTCGCCGACCTCCTCGCCGGCCACCAGGGTGGAGGCCGCGCGGCGCACATCACCGGGCTTGAGCCCGTACTGGGCCGCCTTGGCGAGGTCGACCTGCACCTGGATCTGCGGGGTGTCGAAGGTGAGGTCGACGTGGTCGTCCCCGATCCCGGGGATGTCGCTGAGCCTGTGCTGGATGGTCACGGCGATGTCGTGGAGGGTGTGCAGGTTCTGGCCGTAGACGCGGACCACGATCGGCTCCTTGGCCCCGGTCAGCACCTCCTCGATGCGCTCGTTCAGATAGGTCATGACGTCGCGGTAGACGCCGGGATAGTTGGCGATCACCTTGCGCACCGACGCCAGGGTCTTGTCGAGGTCGACGTCGGGCGAGATCCGCAGCCAGTTCTCGCCGAAGTTGACCCCGGCGACCTCCTCACCGAGAAACGCCTGGCCGATGTGGGTGCCGAAGCTCAGCACCCCGGGGATCTTGCGCAGGTCCTCGCCGAGCCGGATCACCATCCGCTCCTGCTCCTGCGCCGATGTTCCCGGCGTGGTCAGCATGTGGATGAGGAAGTCCCGCTCCTTGAAGGTCGGGAAGAAGCTCGATCCCATCTGGGGGACGAGCAGCACCGCCGCCGCGGTCACCGCCAGGAAGCCGGCGTAGACGCTGCGCGGGCGCACCACGATCCGCGACAGCAGCCCCGTGTAGCCGCGCTGCAGCCACCGGGTCACGGGCGACTCCCGCCGCTCCACGCGGGTGCGGTTGAGCAGGATCAGGGTCATCGCCGGGGTCACCGTCAGCGCCACCGCCATCGAGGCGAGGATCGCCAGGGTGTAGGAGATCGCCAGCGGCTGGAAGAACGAGCCGGTCAGACCCGGCAGCAGGAAGACCGGGATCGCCGCCGCCACGATGATCAGGGTGGCGTAGACGATCGGACTCCGCACCTCGAGCGAGGCGTCGAGGATGATCCGGGCGGTGGAGACGTCGCTGCCCGCGCGCCGCGCCTGGCGCAGGCGCCGGAGGATGTTCTCCACGTCGATGATGGCGTCGTCGACCACCGCCCCCAGGGCGATCACCAGGCCGGCGAGGGTCATCGTGTTGATGGTGTCGCCGCGGAGATAGAGCACCAGCATCGCCGCCATCAGCGACAGGGAAGAGCAGCAGGATCGCCACCACCAGGATGAATCCGAGGATCAGCGCCTGGGTGAGGTTGTGGATGGCGGTCTGTATGAAGTCCGCCTGCTGGAAGATCCTGGTGTCGAAGGTGATTCCGGGAAGCCCCGGCTGGAGCATCCGGACCACGTTCTCGACGCCATCGGTCACCTTGACGGTGTCGGCCCAGGGCAGCTTCTCGACCACCAGCATCAGCCCCGGGGAGTCGCCGATGATGGCGTCGCCGATCAGCGGCTGATGGTCCTCCTTGACGTCGGCGATCTGGTCGAGCTGGACCGGCAGCCCGTCGGCGTTCTGCACTGTCACCTTGCCGAGGTCGGCGGGGGTGACGATGGGCAGGACGTGCTGGATGTTGATCGTCTGGTTGCCGGTCTGCAGGTTGCCGCCCGGACCAATCACGTTGCCGCTGGAGAACTTGAGCAGACCGGTGTCCACCGCGTTCGAGGTCGCGTCCATCACGCCCTCGAGGGTCACCTGGTGCGCCTGCATGTCCTCGGGCCGGAGCTGCACGGTGCGCAGCTGGAGCTCCTCGCCCCAGATGGCGACGTTGGCGACCCCGTCCACCCGCAGCATGCGGGACACGATCGTCCAGTACGCCTCCATCGACATGGCGATCTGAGACGTCGTCTTCGAGCTCATGCCGATCTGCATGACCCGCGCCGTCGCCGCCAGCGGCGGCAGCATCACCGGAGGGGCCGCCCAGGTCGGCAGGCTGTTCTGCACGGTCGCCAGCCGCTCCTGGACCGCCTGCCGCGCCTGCCACAGATCGGCGCCCGGCTTGAAGACCATGACGATCGACGACAGCTGCGGCACCGACTTGGAGCGCATGACGTCGAGGCCCTTGGTGCCGTTGAGCGCCTGCTCGAGCGGCACCGTGACCAGCGACTCGACGTCGGTGGTCGAGAGCCCCGTGCAGATCGTCTGCACCTCCACCTGCGGAGGCGCGAACTCCGGGAAGACGTCCACCCGCATGTTCTGGATCTGGAGGACCCCGAACACCATCATGGACACCGCCGCGGCGACCACGAGGAAGCGGAAGCGCAGGCTCGAGCTGACGATGAACCGCATCAGGGTGCGGCTCCCCCCACCGAGGTTCATCTACTCCCCCGCGACGCCCAGCTCGGCCCCGAGCAGCTCCTGTGCGCCGACGGTCACGACCTTGACGCCCGGCTTCGGACCCGACGTGAGCACCACGGTGTCCCCGTCGACCCGCTCCACCGTCACCGCCTCGCGCTCGAAGCTGCGCGCACCGTCGACGATGTAGACCCAGGTCCTGCCGTCCTTGTCGTAGATGACAGCGCCGGCGGGAATCGTGATCTCCGGCGCCGTCACGGTGGCGTCGGTGGACGCGGGCATCACCGCGGCGCTCGCCGCGGCGGTCCTCAGCCCGAGCTTCGTCGCCGCCTCAGGGGTGAGGGTGACGCGGTTGATGGTGCTGTTGACGGGCACGACCTGCGCCGGCCCCTGCTGACTCATCTCACCGTAGTCGGCCTTCCCGACCCCGCACCCAGCGAGGCCGATGCTGACGACGGCGAGACCAGCGGCGACCCAGTGATTGCGGCGATGCATGTTCAGGCTCCCCCCACACCATGGCTCGTGAGCGTCCGCTCGGCGGCTCCGCGCCCGCCCCGTCGAGAGGCGCGACCGGTCAGGGAAACGGCGGACGAGATTCGCACGTACAGCGTCGGCAGGACCGTGAGGCTCAGCAGGGTCGAGGTGAAAACCCCGCCCAGAACCACGGCTGCCATCGGATTGAGGACCTCGGTCCCGGGACGGCTCCCGGCGAACGAGATCGGGACGAACACCGCGAAGGTCGCGGCGGCGGTCAGCAGGATCGAGCCCAGCCGGTCGCGGGTGACCCGGAGCACCAGGGCCACACGATCGGCGGTGGACCCAGCCTCCGCCTGCTCCTCGGCCCGGAGGTATCCGGCGATGAGCAGGACGGTGGTGCGGGCGCTCAGCCCCAGCACCAGGAACAGGCCCAGCATCGCCGACAGCGACAGGTCGCCACCGGCGATCAGGTTGCCCACCACGCCGCCGACCAGCACCGGCGGCAGCAGGCCGAAGGTCAGCGCCGCCAGCCGCCAGCTGCCGAACGCCGCCTGGAAGAGCAGCAGGACCACCACTGCGGCGCCTGCGGCGAGCAGGAGCATGGTCCGGTCCTGGTCCTGCGAGGTCGAGAGGTCACTGAGGACCTCGGCGTGGTACTCGGTCGGCATCGGCATCGACCGCACCCGGCTCTGCACGTCGCTGATCACCGAGTTGATGTCGCGACCGCTGACCCGGGCGTCGACGTCGACGTACCGGGAGGTCCCGAAGTGCTTGAGCTCCTCGGGGAAGGGCACGATCTTCACCGAGGCCACGTCGCCGAGCTTCACCTGCCCGCCCGACGGGGTGTCGATGACCAGGTTGGTGAGGTCCTGCGGGGTGCGCCGCGTCTGTGGGGCGCCCCAGACCACGACGTCGAAGATCCGCTGGTCCTGGTAGAGGTTGCCCACCAGGGTGCCGGCGAAATAGGTGGACGCGGCGCGCCGGACGTCACCCGGGACCAGCCCGTACTTCTGCGCCGCGATCAGGTCGGTCTCGACCTGGAGGGTCGGCTTCTCGGGCTGCGCGACCACCCTGGGCTGGACCACGCCGGGGACCGACGCGATCTGCAGGGCGACCCTCTGCGCAGTGCTGTTCATGGTGTCGAGATCGGTGCCCTCGACCCGCACCGTCAGGTCGCCGCCGCTCTTGGCGTCCGCCGAGACGGCGTCGACCCGGTTCTGGTCGTAGTTGTCGATCGTGGCCTTGAGCCCGGGGAACCCGCGGACGACGCTCTGCACCGCCGCGAGGGTCCGAGCGTAGTCGGCCGAGCCGGTGAGGCTCACCCACATGTCGGCGGTGTTCACATCGACCGGCTCGTCGGAGTTGAGCGCGCGGCCCACGTGGGCGCCCACGTCCTGGACGCCCGCGAGCTTGCGGAGGTCCTGGCTCGCCATCCCGGTGATGCGGTCCATCTCCTCGAGTGAGGTGCCCGGCAGCCCCTCCCAGTGGACCAGGACGTTGCGATCCTGGGGCGGCGGGAGCGGCGCCCGGGTGTTGAGCTGCGGCACCACGGCGAGCCCGATGGCGATCAGCGCGGCGACGCTCGCATACGCCCACCGCGGCCGGCGAGCCCACCGCGCGACGGTGCCGTCGAAGACGCGCGCCGCGAGGCGCAGCACCGGGCTGGTGCGCGGTGCCGAGGTGTCTCCGCGGAGCACCAGCGAGGCCAGCGCCGGCACCACCGCGAGGGCCACGATCGTCGAGGCCGCCAGCGACAGCGCATACGAGAGCACCGCCGGCTGCGCAAAGGCTCCCCCGACCCCGTCGAGGAAGATCAGCGGCAGCGGTGCCAGCAGCGCGATCAGGGTCCCGTAGAGGAGCGGTCCCCGCACCCCGGTCATCACATCGCCAATCACCGAGCCGACCGAGAGCGACTCCCCCGCGGCGCGCTGCTCGTACAGCCGCCGGCGGACCTCGGCGAGGTCGGTGACGGCGTCACCGATCACCACCGAGAGCGCCATCGCCAGGCCCCCGAGCAGCATCAGGTCGAAGCCCGTGCCACGCAGGTAGAGCACGTAGGCGGCGGCGATCACCGAGACCAGCACCGACATCATCGTGATCACCGCCAGCCGCCAGGAGTAGAGCAGCAGGCCCACCACCAGGATGAGCAGCCCGAGGCTGATCAGCGCGGTGATGCCGAGGTCGCGCACCGCGGCGTCGACGTACGACTGCGCCTGGTAGACCTGGGTGTCTATCCGGACCCCGGACAGGCCCGGCCGCAGAACGTTGAGCGCGTCCTCGATCCCCCTGGTCACGTCCTGGACGCTCGCCTCGGGGAACTTCTGGCAGGAAGGGCTGGTGGTCCGTGACCACGTCGGCCACGTCACCAAGGCGCAGCACGTGCCCCTGGGTGTCGTCGATGGTGACATCGGCGAGGTCCTTGGCGGTGGTCACCGGCAGCACGTGCTGGATCGCCAGCCGCTGCGTCGAGGTGTCGACGAAGCCGCCGGTGCCCGGGGTCGACGCCTCCAGGAAGTTGAGCGGCGACACGAACAGCGAGTTGCCCGTGGTGCTGATCACCTGGCCGAGGGTCACGCCCTTGGCACGCAGCCTGTCAGGATCGACCTGGACCTGCATCTGGCGGTCGCGCTGGCCCCAGATGCTCACGTCGGCGACGCCGGGAACACCCATGAGACGGGGCTTGATCTTCCAGCGCGCCAGCACCGAGAGGTCGGTCAGCGAGAGGTCCTTCGCGGACAGGCCGACCATCATCACCCGGCTGGTCGAGGAGAGCGGCTGCAGCATCACCGGAGGCGTGCCCACCGCGGGCAGCGCGAACGACTGGGTGAGCCGCTCCTGCACCGCCTGCCGCGCCTTCAGCGCGTCCGTGCCCTTCTTGAAGACCAGGTCGACGCGGACGTAGCCGGCTGCCGACGTGGACTCCATGTGGTCGAGCCAGGGCACCCCGTTGAGCAGATCCTTCTCGAGGCCCGTGGTGACGAACTGCTCCACCTCGGCCGCGGAGAGACCCTGGGCCTCGGCCTGGACCGTCACGATCGTCGGAGAGAACTCGGGGAGCGCGGCCACCTTGGCATCACGCAGCTGGAAGGCACCGAGCCCCATGACCACGACAGCCACGCCGACGACGAGGACACGGAATTTCAGGCTGAGCGCGACGAGCTCGCGGATCATGATGGGCAAACCCCTCCCGTACGGACCACGAGCGCGCGGCGCATCCCTTCCTCCATCCGTTGACCGCCGCCCCTCTGCTGAACGGAACACTAACGGAACCTGAACAGAAGTTCAACAGGCGTTCCGTTCTTTGCTTTCCGTCCCCGCTCCGCGAGAGCTAATGTGGCTTCAACGCACGCTACGTGCGCGTCTTGCATTCGGGCTCCGTGGGCGTCATCGCGCTCACTGAACGCGTCAAAATGACTCATCCTGTTTTTCGGCGCACATTCATCGAACGCGCGACACTGCGAGTGATACAAGAGCGAGCGCATGCGCGTGCTCGTCTCCACGACCCCGGCCGCAGGCCATCTCCAGCCGATGCTCCCGCTCGCACGCGCGCTGCACCGGGCGGGGCACGAGGTCGCCGTCGCCATCGCCCCGGGGATGTGCGGACGGGTCGCGGAGGAGGGGCTGGTCGCGCTCGAGGCCGGCCGTGACATCGACTCGTGGTGGCCCGAGCTGGAGGAGCGGAATCCCGGCCGTCCCTGGGAGAAGCTGCGCCCCGAGGAGATCCTGCTCTGGTTCATGCCGCACCTCTTCGTCGAGGTGGGCGCGAGGGCGATGGTCGACGACCTCGCCGCACACCTCGAGCGCTGGCGACCCGACCTCGTCGTCCACGAGACCTACGAGCTCGCCGCACCGGCGGTGGCGGCCGCCGCGGGCATCCCGTCGGTGCACCACACCCTCTCACCGCTGCCCGACGCCGCGGTGCTCGACGCCTGCGCCGCCGCCGCGGCGCCGCTGTGGCGCGAGCGCGACCTCCTCCCCGCCCCCCTCGGTGGGCTCACCCGCGGGCCCACCCTCGACATCTGCCCGCGCAGCCTGCACAACGTCCGCGGCCCGGCGCTCGACTCGCACCCGCTG